>NZ_JBHIRG010000010.1:0-64036 GCF_042196965.1 Bartonella sp. AA83SXKL | reverse complement strand
AAGAAAAGAAAATGCTACTGTTGTAGACAAATGTTAGAAAATCCTATTCCCTAACTTTTATTTACGCGTCCCTCACTGTAAAAAAGCTGTATAAATACAGCAAGTTATTTTTACATAAAACTTACATGTTATCCATAAATGGTACAACGTTAAAGCCCCCGTAACATAATAAAAAACCTATCAAACATCACCATCTTTATGCTTAACAAAAGAGCAAGCGAGCACCATTATCGTATTTATATTTTTTTCCAATGTTGTGATAGTGCTATTTATTGTAGGCATTTTTTCAGTTTTTATCTGCATGCTAGCCACGTTTGGAATGTGAGAAACATGCTTTTGATTGATTTAATATAAATAGGCTTGCCATGAAACAATCTTACAGTATTGAGATTTCTCATTTAAGTTGCAAGACAATTCATTATTATTATAAATCAATATGATGTATAGATTGTCGACATTACCAGCGGTGTGTGAGCTCTCAATGTTTAATGCCAATGTTTTTGTTATGGGGGAGGGGTATCTGGTGATAATGAAGTTTTGTATAGCGCACGAGACGTAATTGAGAGATGCTTGTTTAGAGGTGCGTTTAGTGAAAAAACTTTGAAAGCAAATGCGCATTCCCTCTGCATTTTAAAAGCTCAAAGAATTTCCAGTGAAAGAGTGGTTGGAATAAGTATGTGTGTTATTTTGAGAGTAGCGATTTTTCAGAGCTTCTTAAGTGTGTCCCGTTGAACCAAAACCTCCTGTTCCACGGCTCTCGTTATGGCTTTGGGTATTTTGCTCTGGTTCAATGGTGCAAACATTAACTTGGGATACGGGGGCGATGACTGTTTGGGCAATGCGCATGCCCCGTTGGATGGAAAAGTCTTCTTGGCCTAAATTGATAAGAAGGACTTTGACTTCACCACGGTAGTCACTATCAATCGTTCCTGGAGTGTTGAGGCATGTGATGCCGTGTTTTAAGGCTAAGCCAGAGCGTGGACGTATTTGTGCTTCAAACCCAAGTGATAAATGAAAAATGAGACCTGTTGGAATAAGTGCCCGCTGCCCAGGGGCAAGAACAAGCGTTTCTTCTTCTCCAATTGCTGCCCGTAGATCAAGACCCACAGAACCCGCTGTCGCGTAACAAGGAAGTTCTAAACCTTGTCCGTGTGCAAGACGCTGAACAAATAAAGTCTGGGCATGTGAAGATTGAGAAGAGACAGGATGATTGTTTAGAGGGGCGTTGGTTTCAGTGTGCGACATGATTGAGGCATTTCCAAAATATGAGGTCTAGAAGAAAATGATACTTTAACAAAAGATATCTATAAAACCAAGTCGATAAAGGTGTGTGGATATAGGTTGTCCCCAGAGCTTGCTTATCATCTCTTACTGACTTAAAATATTCCACAACACCACCTAACATTATCAATGGCATTTTTCAATAATGGCATCATCAAGGATGGCTTATGCCTAGGGGCATGCGCTTATTTGAGATCTAAATTATGGTTACAGATAAGATTTTTAGATACTACCGATAAGAATACCCGTGGCAAAAACCAGAGCACCACCAATGATGACCTGTAAAGAGGCGCGCCAAAAGGGAGTGGACATGTATTTGTTCTGAATCCAGACGATGGCGCCGAGTTCGAAAAAAACAATGATAAAAGCAATAATTGTCGCTACATAAAAAGAGCTGATCAAATAGGGAAGAGTATGGCCTAGTCCTCCTAATGTTGTCATAATGCCGCTGGCAAGACCTCTTTTTAATGGCGAACCACGCCCTGATAATTTTCCGTCATCATGGGCTGCTTCTGTGAAACCCATTGAAAGTCCCGCACCAATTGAAGCTGAGAGCCCTATCAAAAAAGTTTGATGCGTGTCTCCCGTGGCAAAAGCTGCGGCAAAAATGGGGGCAAGGGTGGAGACAGAGCCATCCATTAATCCTGCAAGACCTGGTTGAATCCAAGTCAAAAGTGTTTGTCTTTGCGTTTTCGAAGTTTTTTTTATGGTGTGATTTGCCGCTGTTGTTTTTTGGGAGGGATGGCGGTTCTTGCCTTTCACAAGAGAAGTTTTGTCACATAATGAACCGATAGTGTTTGCACGATTATGGCAAGAAAGGCACAAAAGTTGCTTATAATTTTTAAGCTCTTGAAGCCCCATGGCGGTAAAAACCGCGGCTTCCTTAGAGGAATAAGGTTCTAGAGCTTTTGCATATTTTAAATAGAGCGCCGCATGTTGCTCTTTTATTTTGAGCGCTTTAAGTATCACGTTTTGTGCTGAACGAAAGGACAGAGCTTTACGTTGTACAAATGAAAAAAACGATCTCAACATTTTCTGTTCCTCTGCACTTTAGAATAATTCTAAAACATAAGAAAAATAAACCGAAAGTCAATCTAAAAGTTAAAAACTGACAAATTACAAAAAGGTTGCACTGAGAAAAAAGGTGATGGGATGCTGAGAAAGTACAAGGAAATTTATCAAATGGAGACGAGAGGGGCGCATGAAAGAAATAATTGCGTGAAAAAATTTAAGAGACAATGTGCTTTATTTTGCTAAAGGGATGTTTGAATGGAGCATTTCAATGTATTGTGAATATATGGAAAAAAATAGGACGACTCTATCATTCATTTGATGCGTTCAAAAGACTGTAACAGTTCTTGGAATTTGAGATGATTCTTTAAAAGAGACCTTTTTCAAGGGACAAAAGCCCATTTCGCGAGGGTGGTCCCCGTGAAGAGTATAGAAGGGTAGAGCCGCAAAATTTCCATGAAATAATATAAACTCCATTGAGTCTTCTTAATCTTTACGCTTCATAAAAGAGCAAGCTGGCATCATCATACACTTTAGCTCTCAATGTTGCGACAGTCTTTAGAACGGTTCATTATAGGCATGGCATTTTATTGTACAGTTTTACGCCACTCATTCTGCTTGTGGAGGTGTAAGACAGTATTCTTATGATATTTACGCGCATTGAGCGTTGTTACAGCTTTTGCATTTAGGTGGATTTGATGTAATGAATTATCTTTTGTGCTGTAATTGCAGGGGCAGGTTTAAGGGTGGGAGTGCATAAATGAAAGAGATATTATCATATCAAATTGTTTGATCACGCATAAAAATTTATGCTTTATGAAGGGGCATTTATCGCCTTGTAACTTGCCTGATATCTTGTATGAAAGCCCAAAATTCAGTAGGTTTCCTCTCACTTCAAAACTTCTTATATTGAAGCAATTCAAATCATTTTCTTGTGTATCACAAGGAGGGGTGTGGGTGCTGTGTTTTTATTTAAAGTATGGGATGAGTTGAAATATGAAAAGTGCATAATCTCTACGCGTTAACAAACGTTTTTGATGTTTTTAAAAAAGAGCGAAATTGTGCAGAAAAAAAGGGAGCATATATGGAAAATAGTGATGGTTTGAAATTTTGGCGGCTTTCTGAAAAACTAACAATACTGCAGGCAGCGCTTTTAATAGTTGGATTAAATCCAGGAAAGTATTTGTTTGTCAACAAATTAGAACCAGAAAAAAGTGATATTTACGAAGATAACCTTTCCGTATCATCAGAGAAAACTGCTAATTTTCGTGCAGCCTATCATGCTATCGTTCAAGCGGGAAAAAGCAATCGATTAGAGATAGAATGGTCGTACTATAATTTTTCGGATTTTATAGATGCAGATTCCTCATATGTTCGCGTTGATGATTTAAAAGAATGGCTTTCATCGCGTGGTCTGTACCCTCCATTTTTTTTCCCTGAGGATGATTCTGCTGAGACTAAGGACCAAAAATATGCGTTTCAAGATCCAACGCATCCACGTTATGCTCCAAAGCTTGCTGCTATTGTTGCGGCATGGGAAGCGGTGAGTGAGGTTGAGGGTGGTAAAACTGTTAAAGGAACGCTTGCAAAATGGTTGCAACAGAATGCTGATCAATATGATTTACACAATAAGAAAAATGGTAAGTTAAAAAAGGATGTTATTGAGGAATTAGCGGCTGTTGCGAATTGGGAACCTACCGGAGGGGCGCCTAAGACACCTGCCAGCTCTCTTTTATCAAAAGAAAAAAAATAAAAAGATCACTAAAATTGTGCTGTTTTTTTTGATAATTCTGAAGATAATCTCTTTTTCTGGGGGAGATTTTTACTTTTCTTCCCTAGATTATAAGTAATTGTTTTTCAATGAAAATAATTTTTATAGTGTTTCTCTGACTGTTCAGGCGGGGAAAAATAGACATTTTGGGGCAGTAAAATTTACCCTGTAGTTTTCGTAACTTACCTCTCTATTTTTGTTTGATTTTTTTGGGCATTTTAAAATCCAAATCAATTAAAATGGAGTGCAACATGATTAAAGTTAATCTTTTTTTTACTATGCGTAAAAGTGTGAAAATTTTTCGAGGAAATGTACGGATATTTGGCAATGTGTTGCGGATGAGGTGGTACATAAATCGTTTAGAGTAGGTGTATTGTCGTGTTGGTTAAAATTTGAAATGATCACTGTCAAATAGTCGAAGTTGAGCATCGTGCATTTCTTGGGTAAAGAAATCTTGTCATCTATGAGCGAGTGAGAGTTTTTCTTAAGAAATTTGCACAATAGTAAAACTAGTTAGCAAAACCCGTTCTTTGGCGTAACAAAAAGGATGTCATAAATGATTATCTCATCATAAATATGCTTTAAGAATGACCCGTGCGTGGCGAAAGTCTATGGCGTAGTCGCTATAGATTTTTGCTCCGTGTGTGATGATCAATACTCTTGTTTATCTCTTGTCAATGCAAGTGCCCATGAAAGTGATGAGAGTCTATTGCTCCATTGTGATGCTTGGTTGTTCATGTTTAGAAACGACAAGTGTATTAAATGCGATAGGGTTGATAGAAAGGAAAACGTATCCTGTAAAAAATAGGTGTGTCTTTAAAATAAAGCTGATAAACGAAATTATTTTTTTATCTACCTTTTGTATAATGAGAAAAAGGTATTCAAAGTGCAAGCATAAGCAATTCAGCAGTAAATCCCAAAATAGCTTAACATAGATCGTTTCTAGGAGAAGAGGAAGAAAGTCTATCTGCAAAGCTATGTTAGGTCATGTGACCGGTGAAATAATGTGGTTAGGGCAATAAACAATTGTTTTTGGTGAAGAGATAGAAATCGGTTGGGTGTTGATTTCTTGTTTATTAGAGAATTTTCTTTGTTATCTCGTAAAATACGATCGTTTGAGGTGTGGTCATATAAAGCGAAGCTTTTTTCAATCTTGGAAAGATATTCCCATTGCGGTAAATCATATAAAGTTTAAGAAACGGCAGCACGATTTTTTGTGCAATGAAATGATAAGTATGTACAATATCTCGGTAATCTCCATGGGAAACTTTACCGGATCAACAGTACGGATATTGTCTTCTGCTTATCCCCAAATCGCAAATATTTCAAAACAACAACGGTGGAGGAGGGATATTGGATATGTTCTAGGGAAGGTTGCAAAAATGGCTAAAAAGTTTTCAAAAAAATACCAAAAATGACGAAAGGAGCGGTTTCCCACTCCTTCGTTCCTATCTCCCCTTGCGGGGAAGCGGCCACCATTACTGATGCCGTGTATGGTGATATAGATACACTTATTTTTCTCAAAAGTCAATAGTGTAAATGCGGTAAATATTTGAGCATCAGAGCTACAACTTTATGAAAATCTTCGCAGGATAATCTTGGAACGGTACGTGAGCAACTTAAACGACTTACAGAAACTGTTGTGACATAATTGCAGATAATCCATGCTTTTTTATTCTCTATAGGAGATTGTATTGGATACGCAGCGGGATTATTGGGTTGTGATTTCGTTGAAAAAGGTAAAACTGTCACATTTCCATATAATTTTGCATTCTTAGAAAGCACTAAAACAGGCCGCTTTTTCCAAAATTCAGGGAGTATCGAATCATGAGGAAAATCACACCAAAAAACTTGTCTGATGCGTGGTGCCGATTTGATTCGTGGTTTTATATGAGGTGGTTTTTCGTAAGGCGCATTTAAATCTCTTTCTTTTATATGCTCACGCCATGCATTATGATCATGTTCCATCATAACACATGGTTCTTCAAGTTTGGTTATATCTAAGGAAATAGGTGATAGGGTAGAAGGCTCTGTGTTCTTATCTTCAGCCATAGCAGACCATTTATATTTATTGGTCCCCTCACTTATTATTTTACGGCTTTTCTATCACGAGTTTTTATCAAAATGTTGCTTATAAGTACAGAGAGGTGAAACCATAAAATGGATGTATCTGCTCATTTTTGTCTTTTGAGTACAACGCTAGAGGAGGGATGTTGGTGACTCGTTGGTGTTGGTGGGTTGGTTTGGCGGTGGGTGGTTCTGGGTGGGGATTGGTGACTGGAGGGTTGTTGGTAGGGGAAAGCGATTGGAGAGAACGAGTGCACGCGGTTTCGTTTCTATTTTATGGTTAGAGTTTTTTATGGACTGAAAGAAGCCCTTTTGAAGTAATATAGAGGCTTATAAGGGAGAAAAATAGGCTTGAGACGACATTCCAACCGGCAAATGAAAGAAAAAGAAAGCGTGCGGATGCTTCAGAACAAGAAGGAGGATGAATGTTGTTTAATTGGCTGAGCAGCTGGTTAATGTCTGAGGTTTTTCTGACTGCGCTTAAACCACAACTGAGGGGAGCTGTCCAAAAGCCATATTCAACACCCGCATGATAAACGGCTAAAACAAGGCTGATGCACATTAAGACAAAAACACACAAAAATAAAAGTTGTATCCAAGCAGTTATGCGAAAAAAACATGCTCCAAAACCTGCTAAGAGCAAAAATGGTATGGCACCATAATAGGGAAAACGCTCTATGAGACATAAATCGCAAGGAAGATATCCTCCGAAATATTCAAAACCAAGGGCAATCCCTATTGTGGCAGACAAGCAAAAAGCGAGAAAAAAAGCCCATAAACTTTGTTCTTTTCTGCTGGGTTCAACATGAAGGTGTTTGTGTAAAAGTGGGTGAGAAGACAAAACGCATGCCATTAAGTCTGTTCCTTATAAAAGCTTTTTGTTTAAAAAAGCTATGAAAATCCCATAAATTAAAAGGAGGCTAACACAACCAATGAGAACAATCCATTTGAAATGCTGTACTAGAAAATTCATTGCTTTTTGCCCAAAATGTTTAATCAGCCACGCGAGAAGATAAAAACGAGCGCCTCTAGAAAAAATACAAATAAGTATGAAAAGTTCAAGACGCACACTCATAACACCGGCCAAAATTGTGACAATCTTGATGGGGGGAAGATGAAAAAAACCTGATGTTATCAGTAAAATGATGAGAAATTGCAGGGTTGCACTATTTTTCAGAGATTCAAAACTTTCAACCTTACCATAAATTTCTAAAATGGGTTTGGCAAGGGTATCATAGGCAAAATGTCCGATAAACCAACCGGCAATGCCTCCTAATACAGAACAGATCGTCGCAATCAAAGCATAGCGATAAACCCGCTTTTGATGGATAAGCAGCATCGGAATATATAAAACATCTATGGGAATTGGAAAAACAGAACTTTCAATAAAGGCAATGAAACCAAGCCAGTGTGGTGCTGTACGCCGATTTGCTAAAGAAATCGTCCAAAGCTTTAATTTGTTTAATATCATGAGGCTTTTTATAAATTTAAGAGGTAAACACTTTACAAATGAGATTGCTATAAATCCGATAGAGAAATCCAATAAAGAAAGTATTTCATAAAATAGATAAGAAAATGATATGAATTCTTAAAAAATGAGAAGTCTTCTGTTGACGAATCTGTTCTTCTTCATATAGTGCAAAGGAATAATCGACAAGTCTGTCTTTTATAGTCCTGTCTTTTATAGCAGTGTGCGGGTGTGGTGGAACTGGTAGACGCGCCAGACTCAAAATCTGGTTCCGAGAGGAGTGTCGGTTCGAGTCCGACCACCCGCACCACTTCATAAATATTTTCCTTTATCCTGTTATGGCGCATCACGTTGTTTTGTAGAACGTGGGATTTATAAAACATGGGGGTTTATAAAACGTGGGATTTATAGACCGTGTTCAATGTTTTGCATGTTGAATGAAAAACATTGAACACCGTAGGATTCTTTCATTTCAAGTCTGTTTATAGTAAATCAACTAAAATCATGTCGCTTGTACGTTACAAGCTAGATGAGCTCGCGTGGAGTGAAATTTTACAAAAAATGAATAAAAATGCCTCTTATGCCGTTTCAAGGGCATCATTGGAGGTAAAGTGTATGATGGATGGTGCCAGCTTGCACTTTTATTGAAGTGTAGAGATGCTGCTCTATAGATTTTATATTCCTGTGGGTGCTGTCGCAAAATGGGCTTGAGGGTTTTGAGAGATGTTTTTTTAAAACACGCATGTGAATTGGCAACCCAAGTATCTTGAATTTGAGTGTGTTTGGTTTGAAGCGCTGCCGTATGATATGAAGGGTGTGATCCAAAAAAGATCCGTGAGAAACACCAGCATGAGGTAATGCGTAATCTCCTCTCTTTAAAAGACAGTGCTTTAGAGGCTTTTGAAAGTTGTAAAGCAGAGGGAAATGGTAAGATTGGAAATTGGTTTTTACCTTGAAAACTTCATGTGCTCCCTAAATGAAGCTGTCTTCCCGTTACAGAAATTACATAAACAGAGAACCGCAATATCCTCTTTCCACTCTGGCATACAATAGCGGTAAAATACTGTTGTTTGAAGTGTGGTAATATAGGGCATACTTCCTTGAAACGTTACAGTATTTTTTCGGTGTGTGTTGGATATTCTTAAATGTGTTTGTCTTGCTTTAGGTTTAAAGGCATTCCATGCGGAGGAGCCCAAAGAAACCCGCTAAAATCCCCCAAGAGTCCCCAAGGGTTTTTGTGTTTTTATAAACGGACATGGTGTTTAAAAATGGGTGTTTAAAATGGGTTTTCAGAATCTTTATCCTTTAAGAGCGGGGAGGCCAAGTCAACATTATCTTATAAAACTGCAATTGATGCACAATATCCATATTTATTTTAAAGAAATATCTCTTAAATAACGGCTCTCATTTATTTACGATGGCGCCCAATGGTATGATGGTAAAGCTTTTATATTCCAAATGTATTACATGAAAGGGGGAGAGAGGATAGGAGCTTGCTTTAAGAGAGGGAGAGGCTTTATTGTTTCGTGACTATTTGTTTAAAGTTTAGTACAGGTTTTTAGAATCTACGTCTTTTTAGGGGGAAAGGGGCATTAAAAAACCCCGTTTTTAACAGGGTTTTTTAATCGTTCAATTTTTCTACAAAACTTAGAATTTATAAGCGATACCAAAGCGAACATCATGCGTTTGAGAAGAGATTTTAAGGTTATCGTTTGCAAATTTCTTTTTAAAAAAATCTGAATAACGATATTCTGTACGCATGATGATATTATCTGTCATTGCAAGATCAAAACCACCACCAACAGTGTAACCAAACATTGTTTTTGTCTCATCTAACACATTGCCAGAAGCAAAAATTGTCGAATCTTCTTGCGATTTTGATAAAAGTGACATGATATATTGCATCTGTGTATAGGCTATACCCCCTGCAATATAAGGCATAAGACGATGAGAAGCAAAACCAATACGCGCACGCGTGGCACCAGACCACGTTTCTTTCAATGTTACACTGCTAACAACAATGTCACCATAGTTGGATATCGTTTCACCCTGAGCTGCAGGTTTTATGATAGGAATCCCAGCTTTTTTAAAGGCAATGTTAATGGAGTTTGATTCATCTAGAATTTTCTTTCCATTGTCTGTTTGGGTGCTTTTCCTTCCAGACCAGACCATATCGGTATCAAAACCGAAAACAAGATCTCCCAGATCAATATTAGAACCTGCATACAAACCTGCTCTCAATCCTGATAGTTTCGGTGATAAATCTCTATCAACCCAAGCCCATTTTCCTTCCCTAGCTTCTTGTGCGTAATTTAGAGTATTTTTATTGGAAAAATATCCAATTTGTCCTCCAAAATAAAAACCAGACCAAGAAAAAGGCGCAGAAACAGTAACCGGTGAAATACGTGACGATGAAACATCTTGCAATGAAACCTTCGGTTCTGATTGCTTAAAGATTACCGTATCTGCTGCTTGCGCTGTTGAAGCGGTAATGAAGGTGAAAATAGATAGTGCAACTAAACATTTTGTTTTCATAAAAACGTCCCCAATTTATTTCAGATACAAATCGTATTATATACAAATTGGTTAAAAAAATCTATACTTAATATCATTATGAAAACTAAAATACGTATAAAATCTATAATTAACCATATTGAAACGTTCTTAAAACTTGTTTTCATGCTATTATCCCGCGTTTATATTGATTTTTCAGGATTTTTTATATACACCTTCGGTGTTCTCTGTGTTTTAGAAAAAAATATAGTATAGTAAATAAGCTTTTTATTTATTTAAAAAACATTATTTTATACATATTAAAACACTTTTTGTTATTAAATGTATTATCCATTATGATTGACATCAATGTGCTTACATATTCAATTGATCGTAAAAAATGCATATTGGCCATCATATTCGTTGCTCGTTTCTGATATTGCGTAGCTTTGTATTGCGGTAGCCTTTTGAGCACTTGAGGGGATGAGGGACTTTATTTCTTTTTTATCTATATGCCACTTTTTCTTGTGATAATCCAAGCGAATAGTTTTGATTGATTGAATGGAATACGAAGAATAAGAAGGAGTAAAGTGCGAGAATCTCAAGTCTCATGAGGTTTCTTATGCGCCATGTAAAACGGATAAACTCTCCGTTCCGTTTGCTTAAAGCCGGAACGTGGATGAGAGTCTAAAAACTGAATGTCTTTGGCGATTTTAAACAGATTAGCGCGTGCATTCAGGTTTTTGTGGAAATGGGTGAGGGTGCCATAATGGGCAAATGCCTCCAATTTCTTGCGAGCTGTCAAGTATATCCCCGTCAGAGAGCTGATTGTTTCAGCAAAGGTCAAAACCTTTCAGTGCATTGAGTTTTTTCCAACAGCTGTTCCTCTATTGAGCACCCCCATCTTCACGCTTCATAAAAGAGACATTTCTCAATGTTCCTAAACCCATTTCACGACAGCGATTGTGAATGGTATAATAATAAATCTATTGAGCATCTCTTTTACGCTTCATAAAGGAGCAAGCCGGTACCATTACTATATTTGCCAGTTCGTGGGGTGTTGTGACAGTCCTCTCCACAATGTTGTGACAGGCCCCTTTGTCCGTTGTGACAGGCCCCTTTGTCCGTTGTGACAGTCCTTGGCACTTGAGGTGGTTCATTAGAGGTGTTTTTGTCCTTATCGGATACAATTTCTATTCACACATTCATTGCGTTTGTGATGTGCAAGTCAGTGATTTTGATTGATGCAACATGGGACCGATTTAAAATGAGAAAATCTTACGGTATTTAGGATTCTCGTTCAATATGGATAACGCTAGATTATCATTATAAATAAACACATTATCTCATTGAGATAAGAGTTATCTACCCAATGTTATCAATATTGATAACATTGTAAAGCGTAACTACGATGAATTCATTAATCTTTTTATACTTCGATTGAAATTATGTCTATTAATACCGATAACACCGATTTTTTTGAGCTAATTCTGTTTGGCTGATAGCTAATAGATTTTCAAAATCAAGACGCGAAGCTAGAATGAAAAACACCTTAAGGTCATATCCATTTAAATCACTTTCTGCCAGTATAGCCATTGGGTGTTGAGCTATGACTATCCATTCCTTTCCAAAACCGTTGTGCCTTTTAAGTACAATATAAGCAACAAAACCACCCATAGCATAAATGCGGATCAGAGCCTAAAATGAACGCTGTGGGTAATTGTTATCGGTCATCATCGGGGTGTAAACACCCCGATCTTTTGACAAAAAGATTTGTTTTAAGATGTTTGCATCTTTTTTAGTGGGTTGTTTATTGGGGAGAAATCATCTTTTTGGGATCAACTAATCGGTCATAATCCTCTACAAAAACGCCTGCTTTTAATGCTTCGGTGCGCAAAGTTGTATCATTTTTATGCGCTGCTTTGGCAATTTCAGCAGCTTTTTCATAGCCAATTTCTGGTGCAAGAGCTGTGACTAACATGAGTGAGCGCTCCATGAGCGAGTGAATATGAACACGATTGGCCCGTAATCCTTGAATGCAATGCATATCAAAAGAACGCATGCAATCACCAAGAAGGGTAATTGATTGTAAAACGTTATAGCCAATAACAGGTTTATAAACGTTGAGTTCAAAATGTCCTTGGCTTGCGGCAAAGGTTACGCTGGTGTGATTACCAAAAACTTGGCATGCAACCATGGTTAAGGCTTCACATTGCGTGGGGTTGACTTTGCCGGGCATAATAGAAGAGCCTGGTTCATTTTCAGGAAGACTGAGTTCCCCTAAACCGGAACGTGGACCAGAGCCTAAAAACCGAATGTCATTGGCAATTTTAAACAGATCAGCAGCGAGAGCATTCAAGCTCCCGTGGAAATGCGCAAGGGCACCATGATGGGCAAGTGCTTCAAATTTATTGCTGGCAGTTTGGAACGTTATTTCTGTGAGAGTGCTCACTGTTTGCGCAAAAGCAACGTCAAAACCTTTTGGCGCATTCAGCCCTGTGCCAACAGCCGTACCACCCTGAGCAAGCATTTGGACATCGGTTAGAGCATTTTCAATACGCTGAAGATTGGCTTCTAATGCGGCACGATAGCCTGAAAATTCTTGCCCTAAGGTTAAAGGGGTTGCATCTTGGGTATGGGTGCGGCCGATTTTAATGATATCTGCAAATTCTTGCTCTTTTTGTTTTAATGTCGCAATAAGAGCTTCAAGGATTGGCAATAAGTGTTGGCGTGTTTGCAACGTGGTGGCAATGTGAAGCGCCGTGGGAAAGGAATCGTTCGATGATTGGCTCATATTGACATGGTCATTGGGATGAACTGGTTTTTTGCTTCCAAGTTTTCCTCCCAAAATCTTACTAGCACGATTAGCAATGACTTCATTGACATTCATATTGCTTTGTGTGCCAGAACCTGTTTGCCAGACGGATAGTGGGAAATGTGTATCAAAATCGCCAGCAAGCACTTCATCAGCGGCGGCAATAATTGCTTTTCCAATATTTTCTGGTAGTTTTCCTTTGTCCATATTTACAATCGCTGCTGCTTTTTTGACAAGGACTAAAGCATAGATGATGGCAAGAGGCTGCTTTTCACTGCCAATATTAAAATTATGCAGAGAACGTTCAGTTTGTGCGCCCCAATAACGATCTTGACGTACCGAAATCGTTCCAAAGCTATCCGTTTCCTGACGTGTTTCAACCATGATAAGATCCTTTTTTGTTCACGGGTTCTCAAAAAAGATAGATAACGCGAAAGTGCAATAAGAGGCAAGACTTTGAAGCTTCATTTAGAGAAATTATTTTTATGGCTATTCTTGACATTGAGAGATGCCGATTTTATATCTAACACATGCTAGCACTCGTAGTTTGAGAGTGCTAGCAAGAACTTTTAAGATTAATGCAATTATGTTCAGTTTTAAGGATTTAAAACATGGCTAATATACAATTCCGCCCACTTCACGACCGTGTCGTTGTCCGTCGGGTTGAATCTGAAAATAAAACGGCTGGTGGGATTATCATCCCTGATACAGCAAAAGAAAAACCCCAAGAAGGCGAAGTGATTGCTGTTGGCAATGGCGCTCTCGATGATAACGGAAAGCGCGTGCCTTTAGAAGTCAAAACAGGAGATCGTATTTTGTTTGGAAAATGGTCTGGAACTGAAGTCAAGATTAATGGGGAAGACCTCCTCATTATGAAAGAATCTGACATTATGGGAATTATGGGCTAATTGAAGCGCTTAATTTTTCATTGTGTACTATTTTGAGAAAACTCCAAGGAGAAATTAAATGGCTGCTAAAGAAGTCAAATTTGGCCGTGAAGCGCGTGAGCGTTTGTTGCGCGGTGTCGACATCCTTGCTAATGCTGTTAAGGTGACACTCGGCCCTAAAGGTCGCAATGTGGTGATTGATAAATCATTCGGTGCGCCTCGCATCACAAAAGATGGTGTATCCGTTGCAAAGGAAATCGAACTGGAAGATAAGTTCGAAAATATGGGTGCACAAATGTTGCGCGAAGTTGCTTCTAAAACCAATGATATTGCTGGTGATGGAACAACAACAGCAACTGTTTTAGGACAAGCTATTGTGCAAGAAGGTGTTAAAGCTGTTGCTGCGGGCATGAACCCAATGGATCTTAAACGTGGGATTGATGCTGCTGTTGAAGAAGTGGTGGCAAACCTCTTCAAAAAAGCAAAAAAAATTCAAACTTCAGCAGAGATTGCACAGGTGGGAACAATTTCCGCTAATGGCGCTGCTGAAATCGGTAAAATGATCGCTGATGCTATGGAAAAAGTGGGCAATGAAGGCGTCATTACCGTTGAAGAAGCTAAAACTGCTGAAACGGAATTAGAAGTCGTTGAAGGAATGCAATTTGACCGTGGGTATCTTTCCCCTTATTTTGTCACAAATGCTGAGAAAATGGTCGCTGATCTTGATGATCCTTACATTCTCATTCACGAAAAGAAATTGTCTAATTTGCAATCTCTTCTTCCTGTGCTTGAAGCTGTTGTTCAGTCTGGAAAACCACTTCTCATTATCGCTGAAGATGTGGAAGGTGAAGCTTTGGCAACGCTCGTTGTCAACAAATTGCGTGGTGGTTTGAAAATTGCTGCTGTAAAAGCTCCTGGATTTGGTGACCGTCGTAAAGCAATGTTAGAGGATATCGCTATCTTGACATCCGGACAGGTTATTTCTGAAGATGTGGGCATTAAACTTGAAAATGTCACTTTGGATATGCTTGGACGTGCAAAGAAAGTGAATATTTCTAAAGAAAACACCACCATTATTGATGGTGCTGGACAAAAGGCTGAAATTACTGCTCGCGTCAATCAAATCAAGGCTCAGATTGAAGAAACAACTTCTGACTATGACCGTGAAAAATTGCAAGAAAGACTTGCTAAACTCGCTGGTGGTGTTGCTGTTATCCGTGTGGGTGGTGCAACAGAAGTTGAAGTGAAAGAAAAGAAAGACCGTGTTGATGATGCTTTGAATGCAACACGTGCTGCTGTTGAAGAAGGTATTGTTGCTGGTGGTGGTACCGCATTGTTGCGTGCAGCAAATGCGTTGACCGTTAAGGGAAGTAATCCTGACCAAGAAGCTGGTATTAGTATCGTTCGTCGTGCTCTACAAGCACCAGCGCGCCAGATTGCAAGCAATGCTGGTGAAGAAGCTGCTATTATTGTGGGCAAAGTGCTGGAAAATAATGCTGACACTTATGGTTACAATACCGCAACTGGTGAATTCGGTGATTTGATTGCTTTGGGAATTGTTGATCCTGTGAAAGTTGTGCGTTCTGCTCTTCAGAATGCGGCTTCAATTGCGAGCCTTCTGATCACAACAGAAGCAATGGTTGCTGAAGTTCCAAAGAAAGATACACCAATGCCTCCGATGCCTGCTGGTGGAATGGGCGGAATGGGTGGAATGGATTTCTAAGCTCTTTTCCATAGAAATAATAAAGAAACGGGTCTTCTGTGCCCGTTTTTTTTATGCTTTTTCACGTTTCATACAGTTTTTCCTTTTATGACAGTTTCTTTATCTTATAGGATTGTTCTATTCTCCTCTGGTTGATCTACCGTTATTGTGAATGAATCTCATTCTCGGTTCTTGGCTTTTTCTCTTGTTTTTATGAAATGTTTCTATTGTGCGGGGATCGTGGTTTCCTTTGAAAATATTGTGCTAATAAAAATATAAATCTTTGATTTATAATCATTTATTCCTAATACAGTTCTGTTTTTTCATTTCAGGTTTATGCATGCCCCGTTAAAAAATCCTGTGTTTGTGCTTCATAGGGTGAGAGGTCACTACGGTTTTTATGAACCAACATAATCATTAAAAGTCAGTAGTTAAGAAGAGTCAGTAGTTAAGAGTTAGTACCTATTGAGCGTTGGAAAGACAGAGTTGAAAAGAGCATGATGGGGCTGGTTTGTTTTTTATGAATAAGATGCTGGTATTTCAAGCTTTTGTATGAAGAAAATAAGGGTTTGCTCTGTTAAAGGGCTTTTATATACTGGGACAAGCATTTTTCTGTTTGGGTAGTTTTTGGAATGAGGAGACTGCTCCATTTGAGAAGCTTAAAGATAAAAGCTAATTTTTCGCCTTGCTCTCATCTTTTTTTCGGTAAGCTCATCACCTAAACTGGAGCCAAACCCATGTTGTTATACTCAAGTTCTGTTTGTTGCCTATATTGTGACAGAAAATTCTTAAGTGGGGAGCAATTTTTAAGCTAAGGGGACCATGACAGGTAGCCGAAAAAATCATGACGAGACAATAGGCGCGCTTGTGTTAGAATTTTTAATGCTTCTGATGATAAAGGCACGCGAAATTCTGTTGTAGCCTCATGCTTTCTTTTCATATTTTCGAGCCAAGGATTTTCCATATATTCTCTTCAACTTGACCTTTATGCATAGGACATAAGGGAATTGGGGGTGGGAATTGAGAGGGTGGGAGGAGCCGGCTTGCTTTTTTATTCAACGTAAAGATGAGAGGCTTTATGTAAGGCTACCATTACATTGCTTGTTTATGCACTTCTTTAAAAGAAATATCTTTTAATACAAATTCTTGGCAATGCTATTTATGAAGAGTATAAAATCATTTTGATATCAATAGATTATTAAAAAAATGTATGTTGGTATGATCCTTTTCTTATGTTACCAAAGTTGCTGATTTACGCGTTGGTTAAAAATCTCTCTTCATACCCCTAAATTCATTTCATGAAAGCGTTTGTGAAGAGCACGACGTTTATGAGGCGTGTAAAAAATTCTCGTGAGACATGAAAAAATCATTAATAAAATCTCCATGTTTTCAAAAAATAACGAATGGCTTTTTATCTTTTTAAAAGATTTAACACGTCTCACGTTTTTTATTTATTTTAGAGCTGAATATTCGATTTTTGTGTAAAAATACTTCCCAGCACATCTATGATCCGTGAAAAATCAAGTGCTAATAAGAAAATGATGAATATAATCCACTTCGTATAGCGTGACATCATTTTTACACTTTTATACGTTGTGATGATTTCTTGTAGGATTTCTTTTTCCTTTTCTGTAAGCTCTGTTTGTTTTTCTGTTTTTTTTCTAGCCATGTTTCCACCCACACAAGCCTTCCCCTTGTTTGTTATGCTTTAAAATATCTCTTGCGAGATTTGAACTGATGATATTGAGATCTTTTTTGTCTAAATAAATGGGCATCCAACCAACGCAAGAAAAAGGCTCATTGATTGTTTTTATCGCGCAACCAGTGAGTAAGAGAAGCGCGTACATCAGCATCACTTTTTTGATTAATTTCATTTTCCACCTCTAGCCGTGTTGTTGATGACTTTAGCGTTTTTTCTATTTGCTTTTGTTGTTCAACTTTCTTTCCAAGAGTGAAAGCTTTTGCTAAAGCGATAAAAAAAGCGGTCAGAGCCGCTCCTGTTATCATCAGATTTTTTTTCAACCACCACATCATAAGCTCTGCTCCCGAAACCGTTTTGCCACAAAGAAAATGCCAACGCAGGCGGCTAAAACCATAATGGTTGCTAATGCCCATTGGATGGGACCATTGCCTGCCAATAAGCCCCCAAGTCCAGAAAAAGAACCAATAATCGGTGTAAGCGCTTCTGCTTTGAAAAATCCCATTGGAGCTTGCGTTTCTACAGTTTGGTAGTTGGGAGAAACATAAGCTCCTTTTGCCCATAATCCCGATTCTGCTGCACGACGGTGCACTAAACCGTGAAGACGTTTTCCTCCTGCTTTAGTCCACTTTTGTAACTCAGCAGGGACGGCTTCATATTCGCCATTATTGAGTTTTTTGAGCAGGGTCGAATTACAAAAAGCCGATGTTCCTATATTATAGCAAAACGATACGAGCGCGGCGAATTGTTCATCCGTTAAAGAAACCGTCACATGTTTTTCAACGGTATTTTCAAATTGTCTTAAATCTTGAGAAAGAACTTCTTCTGCTTGTTTTTCAGTAATGATCATGCCCTTGTGAACGAACGGTTTGCCAGCCGTGCTGGTATGACCATAGCCAATTGTCCACACCCCGATGGCATCTTTATGGGCATGTAAACGCAATCCTTCCCATTGTTTAATGAGTGCAAGCCCTGCTGCTGATATTTTTCTCATTTGCTTCTCCATAAAATAAAGCCTCACGGTAACGTGAGGCTGGTTGACAGATTAAAAATGAATTTTTTCACGCTTCAAAAACAGAAGAGATGTGAAACTTTTATGAAATCAAAAGGTTGGTTGTGACATCTTAGGGAATGGGGAATGGTTGGCCAAGTGGGGTAATGGTTGGTCAAGTGGAATAATGGTTGGGCTGGTGTTTTCCGTTAAGAGAGGTTGTAGATTTTAAGAGCTTGTCCTGGTGTTTTTGATGGAGCCTTCTTGGGGTACGAGCGGTTGTTTGGTTGATGCACGATAAGTGTGGTCTATTGCGGTTGTTTGGTCGTATGGCATTGATGTGGGGGTGTTTGAGATACGAAGTGGATACTCTCAGAAAAACAAGACATATGCTTTTACTGAAGACGAAAGCATTAAATATTTTATGTATCAAACGTTTTGCTTATCCAAAGAGTCTCATTGTTACACAGAGCTTTAGGCTAACAAGAGCTGTAGAATTTTGATACAATTTTAAGAGGGGCTGGTTTTTATAGGACAAAGGTGTTTTTTCTTTAAGAGGAAAGTTGTTTGCTATTTTTGTTTTATGAACGCAAAAGCTGGTTTGCTTAGAGAAATCTTAGCCGTAAAGCAGCCTCTCTTCGTTCTTTGATGAATAGGAATATGGAAAAAGCCTCAATTACATCGTTAAAGATTTGTATTCAGTGAGCCTTTTTTGGTGGGAGGAAACGGAAACAGTTTTTCCCTCTGTTTCTCTTAAGTTTTTTTCAAATCTCTCTCTCAGAGTTTCACCTTTTTTGTTGACTGTTTCATGTTCAGCATCGGGATTGGCTTTTAAATAGTGTTCTAGACGTCTTCTTCCTTGTGTGTGTTTATAAAAAGTGGTTGGAAGATAGGAATCTAACTTTTCAGCATATACAGATGAATTGGGTTCACATAATACACCCTTAACATTATCTTTGTGCAGTCTTGCTAATTTATCAGATTCAAGATGAAGCTTTTTGGCAAGGCTTAAGCTGAACATCCCGCATTCAGAAGAGCTTCGCTGAATATCCATTTCTGCCGTGGTAAAAGAATAAGGAGGCAGTTGAAGACATTGAAGGGTTTGATTTATTTTTATCCCTAGTTTGCAAGCCGTGATATTCTGAAATGTTGTAGGTTCAAGCATAATCAAAGAGATTTTGTCATCAACTTTTTGATAATCAAGGACTGCAAAGTGGATTTTGCTTCCCGAATTGACTATAAATCGGGCAGAATTTGCGCCGCTCTCAACGACTTCTTTTAGGGCGTGCGAAAACTCTTCTGCTGTAAGAGCCAATTTGAGATTCATTTCTGGATATTTGCTGTTTGCTTTTTCTACGAGAGCCGGCATCAATCTAATATCTGTGTTTTCATAATAAGCGTTAATCCAACGGCCGGTGACGAGATCATCTTCTAAGCCTGTAATAATATCTTTTAATTCGTCAGAACTCGGTGCAGCATGTTCTTCTTCTGTTTGGATGGAACTTTGCATCAAACGTGCAATAAGGTCTTCTAAAGATTCATTTGCACTTGCTCCTTCTGGTGTTTGTGAGGAATGAGGGAGGGAAGAATCTTGTGGCTTCATAATCTTAGCCTCCATATTGATAATCGATAAATGATATTATTTCTTCAATTCTGGCTAAACAATGTTTGCAGGAAAGATTTTTAACTAAAAAAAAACAAAGAGATGAAATCCCACGCTTTTCAGAGTCAAAGGTAAGGTATCTTTTTGTCTTTTAAGAGGTCACGTTGCTTACTGTTTGCATCTATACCTCTTTACCTCTTTCAAAAGGAAAAGAAGATTTGCTAACAGCAATTTATGCCTTACCGTAAAGCTACAGAGCTTCATTCTTTGTGGATGTGGAATATGGCTATGGCCAAAACGCTTATTACATCATTAGAGATTTGTATTCTGTGGCTCTTTTTCTGTGTTGTGAAACAGAAACAGTTTTTGTCTCTGTTGCTACCAGGCTTCTCTCAAACCTCTCGTTTAGGGTTTCGCCTTTTTTGTTTACTTTTTCATGTGCCGCGTCTGGATTGGCTTTTAGATATTCCCCAAGACGTCTTCTTCCTTGCACGTGTTTGTAAAAAGTGGTCGGAAGATATGGATCCAATTTTTCAGCAGGTAAAGGCGTGTCTGGTTCACATAAGACACCTTTAATATTATCTTTGTGCAGTCTTTCTAATTTAGCAGATTCGGTATGAAGCTTTTTAGCGAGCGCTAAACAAAACATTCCACATTCAGAGGAACTGCGTTGAATGTCCATTTCTGCCATGGCAAAAGAACAGTTGGGCAATTCATGCGCTTTAAGGGCCAATTGCGTCCTTAATGCGAGTACTGCTGGTTTCATATTGTTAAATGTTGTAGGTTCAAAAAATATCACCGATGTTTTGTCCTCTATGGTTTGATGATCAATGAGCGCAAAATGAATTCCCCTATCCTTTGTGTGAATGATAAATCTAGAAGATTGAACGCCGTTTTCGATGGCTTCTTTGAGTGCAAGGGCAAAGTCGTGAGATGACGCTGCCAATTGAAGACGCATGTCGGGATATTTACGATTTGCCTGATCTACCAAGGCTGGCATTAGCTTAAGGTCTGTACTTGCATAATCAGCTGTGAACCAACGACCCGTTGAGATATCATCCTCTAAACGGGCAACAATATCTTTTAATTCTTCACGATTGAATGGGATATTTTTGCCTTTTTCACTACTGGATTGTTCTAAATGTGCAGTAAGAGTGTCTAACGATGCATTTGCATGCGCCCTTTCAGGTGCACTTGCCTCTTCTGGTGTTTGTGAGGAATGAGGGAGGGAAGAATCTTGTGGCTTCATACTATTAGCCTCCATATTGATAATCGATAGGTGATATTATCTTCTTCAATTCTGGCTAAACAATGTTTGCAGGAAAGATTTTTAGCTAGAAAAAACAAAGAGATGAAATCATCTTTATTTAAATTACGAAAGATAAAACCCCACGCTTTTCAGAGTCAAAGGTAAGGTATCTTTTTATCTTTTAAGAGATCACGTCGCTTACTGTTTGCATCTTTACCTCTTTCAAAGGGAAAAGAAGATTTGCTAACAGCAATTTATGCCTTACCGTAAAGCTACAGAGCTTCATTCTTTGTGGATGTGGAATATGGCTATGGCCAAAACGCTTATTACATCATTAGAGATTTGTATTCTGTGGCTCTTTTTCTGTGTTGTGAAACAGAAACAGTTTTTGTCTCTGTTGCTACCAGGCTTCTCTCAAACCTCTCGTTTAGGGTTTCGCCTTTTTTGTTTACTTTTTCATGTGCCGCGTCTGGATTGGCTTTTAGATATTCCCCAAGACGTCTTCTGCCTTGCACGTGTTTGTATAAACGAGCTGGAAGATATGGATCTAATTTTTCAGCAGGTAAAGGCGTGTCTGGTTCACATAACACACCCTTAATATTATCTTTGTGTAGTCTTTCTAATTTTTGAGCTTCGAGATAAAGCTTTTTGGCAAGGCTTAAGCTGAACATCCCACATTCAGAGGAGCTTCGTTGAATATCCATTTCTACCATGGCAAAATGAATATTCGGAAATTGGTGATGTTCAATGGATTGTCGCGTCCTTAATGCAAGTAATGCGGGAAGCGTGTCACGCAGTAAGGTCGGTTCAAAAAAGATCAAAGATGTTTTATTATCAATGGTTTGATGATCGACAACCGCAAAATGAATTCCCCTATCTTGTGCGTTAACGATCAGCCTAGAAGATTTTATGCCCTTTTCGAGCGTTTCTTTGAGTGCAAGGGCAAAGCCGTCAGGGGGGCTTGTAAGTTTGAGATTCATCTCTGGATATTTACGATTTGCTTGATCGACCAAGGCTGGCATCATGTAAAGATCTAAAATATCATAATAATTTTTGATCCAACTGCCATCGGCATTATGCTGTTCTAAACCAGCAACAATATCTTTTAACTCGGCACGGTTGAAAGGGGTGTTTTTTATTTTTTCAATGTTAAGCCGTTCTAAATGTGCAGTAAGAGTGTCTAATGATGCATTTGCATGCGCTCCTTCAGGTGCGCTTGCTCCTTCTGGTGTTTGTGAGGAATGAGGTGGGGGAGAATCTTGTGGCTTCATAATCTTAGCCTCTATGTTGATGATCGATAGGTGGTATTATCTTCTTCAATTTTGGCTAAACAATGTTTTGAAAAACAAGCCTTTGCATCTTGAAAGGTGAGGCGATGAGAGCATAATGATGCCGTTTTCATATTTTTATGCGTGTATTGCTCATCATTGCTGTGATGTATGATATTGGTATTTTATGGGGGATTATTAGGGCGTTCTATTGGGAGTCCGTGAATACGGCTTGTTTTGAAAATCTCAAAATTATAGAGTTGTTGGTGATGCAAATTGGGTGATGCAAAAGAAAACAGTCAGAAAAAGACGAAAGATACCTTCAAACCGTAAAGTTTTAAACATTGTCGCAAGACACACTGTTTTATAACAGCCTATAATAATGCGAAAATTTTATGATGAAATCTGGACACAGAAAACCCCTTACCGCATCTACCATTAAATACGATTTTTCATATTCTGTCAACCGCAAAACGATAATTTTTCCTCCTTTATCGCGGGAAAAATCTACAGAAAAAAGCTCATTCATTGGCTATGCAGCAAAATATCTTGTTTTAATGGAAAAGTTTTTGATGTGGCAAAAAACATTTTCTCCTTTGAGAAAGGAGGGGACAAGATGAAGGGAGAATTGTGGTTTTGAAATCCGTGGTATTTTATTGATGAAATTGGGAAGGCGGTGGCTGGATGGTGTTTGCGGGGCAAAGCTTTAGGTGTTGGCGATTTGTGCGGGTGAATTGGGGCTATGCTGGCTGTCGTATTAGTGGTGATGTGATGGGGGGGGGGGGAGGGTTATCGGTGCAGTTGTTGATGAGGGAGGAGATTGTTGGTAGGGGCTTTTTCTTTCGTTTAAGGGATGATGCTTTTAATTGTGTCAAAAATCAACGGGTTGTTTTAATGATAAGCTATTTATTTATAGTGGATATTTTATCGTTATTTATCTTGAATGAGAAACCCAGATTATGCTGAAATAAAAGCCATAGCTCTTGTCCGTCATAAGATCAGAAGAGCCATATAGAATTGTACAAGAAAAGATGTAAAATGACGATAATGAATTATCTGAAGAGCTAAGGATGTCGCGATATTGGGGGAAGCGTATGATGAGGGTGGTTTGTTACAATGGGGGGTAGAGGGGAGAATGTTGCTGTTTTAAAGAGGGGGCAATATTTATCCTGCCCATGCCGTGAATATGCTGTGAAATATTGTCCTTTGAGGCATGGATAAGTGAGGTATGGGTAGATATAAGGTTAAGTCTCTTTGACAGTTGAAGTATTTTTTTTAAGGGCGTGGTGGATATTTTTAAGCTTGTTTGTTGTGCGCTTTAAGCTTGTTAACCCATGAAATTTTATGAAAGGGCAAGCTCAGTGGATCTCAAGTGTCATTTGCCAAAAGGGGGCTTTACAAAGGCGCTGGTTATAAAGAGGCATGTTATAAAGGAGGGGGAGAATCTTTATCCTGTGAGGGGGAGGAAATGATGGGTGTTTTAGCCAAGGCTCTTTTGGGTAGAACTGTCAAAATGTTTATAAAGGGCATCAAGAATAATACGCAACGAACCAACAAGATTAGGCAGCGGTTGATCTTCTATAACAAGATAGTGTAATGCCGCATGAAAGTTGTGTTGACGATGTAGATATTGTGCTTCTTTAATCGCTTCTTGCATAGCTTCATAGTGTTCGGTTGCTCTTTGGACCCATTGCTTTTTTGCTTTCTCATCTGATGCGCTGTGCGTAAAACCATCATAATAACCGTTTGGTAAACCTTTTGCACATAAATAGTCGTTTCTAATTTGCAAGTATTGTTGCGCCGTGTCATATTGCTCTTTACTGATGCCTGATGAAGCCTCTTTATAGCCAAGCAAACAAAGACGCCCAATATAGGTTCCGACAAGCGGATTTTTTGCTTCTTCGAAGCTTAAACCAAAGTGTTTTGCACGCATTTCAATCGCAGATTGAAGCGCAGATTCGCTGGAATTTTGGGCACGTGAAATACAGCTATTGGGCTCTCGCTTTCCTGTTATTTTCGATCTACTGCGTTTTTTACGTATTTTCATGAACTTAACCATTTGAATGAAAAAGAAACTGTCTGTTGATGGGGGACAGTGATGTAAAAAGCACTTGGCGCAAATATTGGGGGGAGCAAATACTTAAAAGGGAGCAAATACTTAAGAGGGGGAAAATACTTAAAAGGAGGAAAATACTGGGGGAGTGAGCAAATACTGGGAAATATTAGCCGTTGCAGATCAAAAAACAAACGATACTAAAGGCGTTTTAAATGCAAAGAAAAGCAACGGTGTGGGGCGAAAAAATCATCTTTAAGGTGGTTTCTTACCTTTTTTATCTTATCCCTATCAGTCTTATCTTCCGCCCCTATCATGCTTATTTTTTTATTGCTAGCGGATTATTTGCTTTTTAAATATTTCTTAACTGTTCTTGAGAGATTGAAGGAAAATTTTTGTCAAATGTGAATGAAAAAATAACAATGGATTTCAAGGGCATGTCATCGTCTTTCTAATAGGAAGTTTTTTCTAATGGGATTATTTATCTCTTTTTTCACGAGCGCTTTGTGGAAATTTTTCAATTCCACTTTTGAAAGG
Source organism: Bartonella sp. AA83SXKL (assembly GCF_042196965.1). Taxonomy (NCBI): domain Bacteria; kingdom Pseudomonadati; phylum Pseudomonadota; class Alphaproteobacteria; order Hyphomicrobiales; family Bartonellaceae; genus Bartonella; species Bartonella sp. AA83SXKL. Next base: position 39,141 of record NZ_JBHIRG010000010.1, on the reverse strand, counting down.
TCATTGTTTTCTTAAGTTGGAAGCTTTTTATTTGGGTTCTCTTATTTTTTTGTTGTTGGGCGCTTTCCCAAGATATTTGATATACATCACGCTGTTAAGCATACTTTTATCCTTTATAGGAGATATATTGTCTTCTGTTGAGTGGCAGAGAGCGGCAAAAAGCAAACCTCCGCATTCTATTATAGTAGCATAAGATACCCTATATTTTCAAATAAAATATCGTTTATCGGCTTAAAATAAACTGTGAATGATCTCGCTATTTTGTTTGGTGTATCCTTTATGAGTATCCTTTATAGAGTATAAAAATCTCCGTTTTAATGGATCTCATCATAAGACGAGGGGATGTCGTTTAAAGGACGGAATGCATTATCGAGAGAAGCTGTTTTTATAAGTGGAAAATGCCTTTATAAAAAGATGCTTTTATAGGAGATGCCTTGATGAATGTAGGGGCTGTATAAATGTGGGGGCTGTATAAATGTGGGGGCTGTGAGATATTTCATCTTTAATGAAGAATTTTTAAAATGAAGCCTTTTTGATTAAGAAGCTTTCAAATGAGGATTAAGGTTGTTTGTCGCACGTTTTTCATACTGGATAATCGATTGCTTGTTTGACTTTGTTTTGTGTTGCTTTTTAAAGAGCCATGTCTTAGGGCTCTCTTTTGCCCATTTTTCAAGGGTGCTCATGAAGGGTATAACGATAAAGTCCCCAATGAAATCCATATAAAGTTTGAATAATATAAAATCTATTGCACACTTCCATTTTTACGCTTGTGAAGAAGAAAGTCCGTAGCATCACACATTTTGCCAGTCCTCTTGATCAAGACGTTTTACTCTATAGAGAAAGGGCAACAATGCTTTTAAAGACCTTGGGGTGGAGGGGGAAAATTGAAAGAGAAGAGGGACATCTATTTATTTACGAGACCGTGAAGGACAGTTTCTCTCTCTGGATGAAAAAGATTTTGTGCAATTTAATTATGGAATTGTGAGAGGCGCTGGTATTCATGCGGCGGCGTGCCAAATAATTAATCCTTATCATTTTAGGGCTTTGCCAGATTGACAACGAGGCTTTAAGGCAAAGGGATTGGAAATTTTTGAGGAAAAGGTAAGCCGTCCAGTGATTACGTTGTGCACTCGAGAAAGCTTGAGAAGAGGCAATGACTAAGGTTGATTTGGGACTGAGGTTGATCTTGGCCGCGTGCTTGGCTTTCAATAGAACACCCTTCCTTGGGAAAAGGGGTGTTTTGGCTTGTAAGCGCGCATGTATAAGCGCGTATAGGGCAATGAATAAAATATTTAGAAGGGAGATTATAGTGCTTGCATTACTCTGAGAAGGGTGCTAAGCGAATTTACCGCGCTGGTGGCGTGCTATCAAATATTGAAGAGTGGGAATTTTAGAAGTGGGGGAGTATCCGTATGATCGAAGATAAATCACAACACCAATCTGCCCATAAGGGAGATAAGGCTTTTGTATCGCAGCCAGTGTTGGATCAATCAGAAGCTTTCAAAAAATGGACGGCTCTCTCAACAGGCGATTATATCATCATTTGTTGTTTGGCTATCCTCTTGTTGGTGCTTTTTTCCGCGTCTGCCTATATGAGCCCTTTGGAATTTTTTCACGTTATATCCAAGGAACAGCTCCAAGCACTGGGAAAAATGAAACAAGAAAGTCTTCAGGAAAGTCTTAAACACCCATTCCAAAATCCTATAATTCAGCACGTTCTTGATGCGGGGTGGAATAGTGTTTGGGCTTTTTTATGTCTCTTGCCGCAAATAATTTTTGGCGTTCTTTTTGGGTTGTTTCCGCTCTTTTTTGTCTTTAACGCCGTATTTAAACGGGATGTGAAGGAAATGATGCTACAATGGGAAAACTTACCAGAGCAGAAACAGCTAGACAACCAATCTCTTAACAGAAGACAATAGGGGGAAAAGTGAGCGCTTCTTTAATCATTGGAATGTTGATTGCCGTAGGGACGGCAATTTTTATTTGTTCTGCAATTTTTATGGTATTCCTTTCTACCGTGGTGACAATCGTTGCACTTTATTATTCGTTGATAAAACGGACAATCTTGTTATTGGCGACGCAGCGAAAATTAAAAAAGGGTGCAGCGCAGAATTTGAGGCATAATCAGGCAGAGGGTAGGGGACAGAATACAGTTCTTGCAACACAGTTGCGTGCCTTTTCTTTTCAAGAATCTTTGCTTCTCTCAAAAAAAGATTATTTTATGATCTTTTCTATCGCCTTCGTTATGGTTGCACTTAGCACAGGTGTTGTCGTTTTTTCAGCTTTTCTTCCAAAATCTGCGGTTTTTTTGCACAATTACGTGCCTATGATGGTGCTTCACATTATTGATTTTGTCATGCGACTGCTGTTTTGGGTCTGGACATGTATTGTTGTTTCTTTACCTGTCATTTTAATTCTCCATAGTCTCCTTCAGTATGGCGTGCAAGAAACAGTAAAGGAATTAGAAACATTTGCTTGAGAAGAAAATAAAAATGATGATTTCACATCAATGCGATAGGGAAAAAAAGGGAGCATTATGATGCAGCATTTGGTTTTTTTAGGGTTCATTATCATTGCCATTTTAATGGTTATGGTTATGGTCAGGTTTCCTTACCTGTTGATCAAATATATCAGGTTATCTTTTAAACTCTCTCAAGGCTTGAAAAAGAGTACGACGCAACAAAAGCAAGCCATACAACAATTGCGCAATGATCTGGGAGAAATGAAAAGACACAATCTCGCCCATAAGACCCTTGATGCGAAAATGCGCTTTCTTAACTTCAAAGAATATCTGCCTTTTTATTCAAAAGAATGTAAAATAATCTTTTTTATCCTTATTCTCTTTTCTGTTTTGCAATCTGCTTTCTCTATTGCAAATTTGGTATGGTGGAAAAATGATAGTGTTGCCTTTATCATGCAGCTGTTGAGCCTTATATGGTTAGGGGTTCTTCTCTTTTTTCCGATCATTGGGATCATGTGCATAAAATTAACGAGAAAATTGAACAAAATACTTCCACAATTGGAAGAAGCGATACAACAACGCGATCAGGCAATGCGTATGCAGAATGTGGAAGGGGGACAAAATGACGAGTAGTCTTATAACATTAATAGCCATTTCTTTCCTGTGTTTTACGCTCTTAAATGTTTTAATATGGGCGCCAATCGTTGTCATTTATTACCTGTTTATCAAGCGTGCGCGGCTTTATTGTCGCGTGAAAAAGGAACTGAAATGCGTGCTGAATGAACGCGATATCGCCTTAAAACAGAACTCCCCAAAATAAAAGCAGCAGAATGTTTGATAAAAAGCAGCTTTCTCTTGTTTGGCAAGACTATAAAAAAATATTCTATCTTTCTACGGTCATGGCGACTGCTCCAATAGTTATAACTGTTGTCGTTAAGATATGGAGAGGGCAGGACTTTGTTTCTCTTGTCGTATTCGAGCCACTGGCATGGCTGCTTGCCTGTACTTTTTTATTCTTACCGATTGTTTTTATTATGCGTTTTATCGTGACCCGTCAGTTGAACAAAATGATACGGCAATTAGAAGAAGGGGTTGAGCAGAAAGGAGCTCCCGTCATATTATACGATGTGAGCGAGGGAAAAGCGAGCGAGGGGAAAAAGTGAAGAGAGGCTTTTATTGAGCCTTGCTTTTGACTTGTTCATTAAGGTGGCATGGGTATACTTCTCGTTTTATGCCTTTTTATATTTGTGTCGTGTTTTTGAGAAAAATTGAGGCTCTTGCTTGAGTTAGTGCTCTTGCTTGAGTGGGATTCTTGCTTGAGTGCTGAGGGGAAAGTGAAGAGAGGCTGCTCTTGGACTTTACTTGCTGTTTCTGTTCTCTTAAAGAGAGAAAATCTTGTAATTTATTTTCTTTTTATCAAGCATAAAAATGTGTCTTACCGAGCGATATTGAGAGCGAAAAATCTATACTTAAAGCAAAAGATATTCTGGTGTTTGGGGAAGAAAAGCCCATTTTTTTGCAGGTGGAGAGGCAAAACGCACAGAGAGGATGAGCAAAAAGCACACGTTTTGTTCCATGGAAAGTGTAACAGTGCTTTTAAAGAGCTTGGGGTGGAGGGGGAAAATTGAAAGAAAAGAGGGACATCTATTTATTTACGAGACTGTTATTTATTTACGAGACCGTGAAGGACAGTTTCTCATCTCTGGATGAAAAAGGTTTTGTGCAATTTGGTTATGGAATTGTGAGAGGCGCTGGTATCCATGCGGCGGCTTGCCAAATAATTAATCCTTATCATTTTAGGGCTTTGCCAGATTGACAACGAGGCTTTGAGGCAAAGGGGTGGATTTTAAGGCAAAGGGATTGGAAATTTTTTGAGGAAAAGATAAGCGTAGGGCGTTTACGTCGTGTGCTTGAGGAAGCTTTAGATAAGGGCAATGAATGAGGTTGATCTTGTCCGCGTGCTTGGCTTTCAATAGAACACCCTTCCTTGGGAAAAGGAAATTGTTCTATCTCTCAAGTGGACTCTTCTTTGCTACACTACCTTGGGGCTTTGGTATTGAGGGCTGATGTTAACATTTGGCAGCTTTCTCATAAAAACTTTATGGAAGATGAAAGTTTGGGCTTTGAAAAAAAATATCGAAAAAATCTATTTGGTCCGGTTTTGTTGATGATTCAAATCGTCATAAAGACAAAGCAACTTCGTTACGATTTTCTTGCACTCGTTTGCTTCTTCTTTGGAAAGCAGCTTATCTTCCTGAAAATAAAAAGAGCACTTAGAATTTTAGAACCATAGACCCAAATTTGTGCAATAGAAGAAGATATTTTTATAAAAATTTGATCGAGGAGAAAAGAGAAGCCTTAAGACAATAGGGGGTACACTGTGAGCGATGAAAACATGATGTTTGAAGGTGATGGAAAAAAATGCACCGCTGATATTGTCTTTATAAAAGATGAGGGATACAAGCGCTTGATATTGATGAACCCTCATTCATTGTGAGGACGAAAGCTTCGGTTCATGAAAATGGCTTAGAAATTGAAACAAATGAGGGATAAAAAATGAGGGGCAATGGAAAAAATGCATCATTGGGTGAAGAACCACGGTCTTTTGCGCTTGAAGAAGCGTTTTTGACAAGCAAAAATTATAAAGTCATTTTTTTCATTGCTTTCATTGTGGCAGCTTTAAGAACGGCTCTCTTCATACCAATGTTGCTTGAGTGGAAGTTGGCGGGGTGGGAAGGGGATGTCATAACAATTCTCTTTTGCATCGTGCAGGTTATATTAGATTTAATTTTTGTACTCATTCCTGTTGCCTTTGTGGTCCGTATCATCTTTACGCGTTTGTTGAAAAAAAAGATCGATAAGTTGGATCAAGAAATCTGGCAGCGAAGAAAAACCGCTTCTCAACAAAACAGCGCGTGAAGGGAGGGCAGAAAATGAATACTGGTCTTTTATATATTCTCATGTGTTGTAGGAGCACTTCTCTTCGTGCGATGTTTGAAGGTGATGGAAAAAAATGCACCCTTGATATTGTCTTTATAAAAGATGAGGGATACAAGCGTTTGATATTGATGAACCCTCATTCATTGTGAGGACGAAAGCTTCGGTTCATGAAAATGGCTTAGAAATTGAAACAAATGAGGGGTAAAAAATGAGGGGCAATGGAAAAAATTCACCATTGGATAAAGAACCACGGTCTTTTGCGCTTGAAGAAGCGTTTCTGACAAGCAAAAATTATAAAGTTATCTTTTGCATTGCTTTCATTGTGTCAGCTTTTATAATGGCATTCTTTATGTTTTTTAAGTGGGATTTGACAGGGTGGTGGAATTATATCCTATTCATTTTAACATTAATATTGGTTTTTATATCAGCGCTTCTTTTTGTACTCATTCCTGTTGCCTTTGTGGTTCGTATCATTTTTACACGTTTGTTGAAAAAAAAGATCGAGCAGTTGGATCAAGCACTCTGGAAGCGAAGAAAAACGGCTTACCAACAAAACAGCGTGTGAAGGGCGGACAGAAAATGAATACTGGTCTTTATATATTCTCATGCATTGTAGGAGAGTTTCTATTCGTGCGATGTTTGAAGGTGATGGAAAAAATGCACCCCTGATATTGTCTTTATAAAAGATGAGGGATACAAGCGTTTGATATTGATGAACCCTCATCTATTGTGAGGACGAAAGCTTCGGTTCATGAAAATGGCTTAAAAATTTGAGACAAATGAGGGGTAAAAAATGAGGGGCAATGGAAAAAATGCACCATTGGATAAAGAACCACGGTCTTTTTCGCTGGAAGAAGCGTTTCTGACAAGCAAAAATTATAAAGTCATCTTTTGTATTGCTTTCATTGTGGCAGCTTTAAGAACGGCTCTTCGCTTCGTACCCATGTTGCTTGGGTGGAAGTTGGCGGAGTGGGAAGGGGATGTCGTGGCAGCTCTCTCGTTAATCATGTGGCTTATATCATGGTTTATTTTTTTGTTCATCCCTGTTGCCTTTGTGGTTCGTATCATTTTCACGGTTCTGTTGAAAGAAAAGGTCGATATGTTGGAGCAAGCAATCTGGAAGCGGAGAAAAACCGCTTCTCAACAAAACAGCGCATGAAGGGGCGGAGAAAATGATAGATATTAAAATGATGGATATTATTGTTGTACTCTCGTGGGGTGTGGGCTTGACGCTTTTCACGCTGCTTTCTGCCGTGGTCGTGATGTTTATTTGGGCATTGTATTACTCTACTTTCAAGCGGGTGAGACTGTATTGCCAAGTGACAAAAGAATTAAGCCGCGTGCTTGAACAACCTGTCGCTTTTGAGCCGTCTAGTGGAGCAACGCCGATGATTAAGCTGTTATCTGAGGAAAAAGAGTTTTCTCTTTCTGATGAGGAAATCTTAACGATGGAAAGTGCAACGGCGCTTTTAAAGAGTTTGGGGTGGAAGGTGGAAATTGAGGGAAAAGGAGATCATTTGGCCACCTATTATTTACCAGATCGTGAAGTGCAGTTTCTTTATAATGCTGAGAAGGGGTATCCGCGATTTGATTGTGCAATTGCGGTGGTTTCTGGTATCCATGCGGCGGCTTGCCAAACAATAGACCCTTATAATTCTGGAGGTTTGATTGCTCTTGAATTGAGTTTTGATGTGAAGGGGTTGGAAATTTTTGAAGAAAAGGTAAGCGTTGGATGTTTACGTCGTGCACTCGAGAAAACTTTAGAAAAGGCAATGACTGAGGTTGATCTTGGCAAGATGCTTCACTCTCAATATAGAATCCTGCCTTGGGAAAACAAAACGGTGGTCCCTCGGTTGGCTTCTTATTCCCTGCGTTATCTTGCGGCTCTGGCTTTGATGGGCGATGTTGAAACTTTACACTCTTATCACAAAAGCTTTATGGAAGGTGAGAAGCTGGGCTTTGAAACAAGTATCGAAGAGGAGCATCTGGAACGCGCAATGGTGATTGCTCAGGCGGTAGAAAAGACAAAGCAACCCAGTTACGATTTGCTTCAACAGGCGGCAAAGGATTTTTCCATGGAGGTAGAAAGCTATGAATGTTTTAGAGCCTCAGATCCCAATTTGTGCAATAGAAGAAGAGATTCTTATGAAAAATTGATCGAGGAAAAAAGAGAAGAATTAAGGCAACAGGGATATTTTGTTTACGAAAAGGACGCGATTTGTGAGGTTGATGGAAAAAACTATCGTCCCGATATTCTTTACATAAAGGATGGGGAGTTAGAATATATGGATGTAGAAATTAGGATTGATGAAAAAATTTATTGAGAAAAATAAAGAGTTTAGATAAGTTAAAAAGAGCTTAAACCTAAAAATAATGCGTAAAAAGCGCGAAGCGTAAAAGCAGAGGGGAACAATGCAGGAGAAAAAAGCAACATTTGAAGAGTCTTTCTTTTCATTCAAAAAATTTATGGTGTCTTCAGTGGAAAGGCGCAAAGGGGTGGGACGGTGTAAAATAATAGGGCACCGCTTTTTCACTATGTTTTGTACATGCCTTATCATGATGGCTTTAGAAGTTCCTGCGGGTGCAAAATCTCTGGTACAGCCGTTGCAATGGACAAGATGGGAAGGAATTGGTTCTCTTATTTTTCTCTTACCAGTGTTGATATGGTTTTGTCTTCTCACTCCTCTTCCTATTTTGTGGGGGATTTGTCGTTTTAAAGAGCGTAAATTGGAAAAAATAAAGAAAAAACTAAAAGAAAAAATAAAGCAGCAAGAGATTAATCAATGAGGTTATACGCATGAGGGGTGAGATCGCGCTTTTTATTTTGTTTTTGCCGGTTGGATATTTTCTTCTAAATGCAGTTACAGTTTTTGCCATTTTTGTGAATATGATTATTGTGGCGCCTTATTATTCTTTAATCAAGCGTTTGAGGCTCTATTACAGAGTGAAAAAACAAAGACGTTTGATGAAAGAACACCCACAACGTTTTTGTTTCTTTGAAAAAAGCGGAAAAGAAAAAGAGAGAGTGCCGCAAAACTTAGCACTAGAAACACAGATAAGTTCCTATTCGTTAAAAAAATGGCTCGCTTTTTCACGCAAAGATTATATCCTCCACGCATGCCTTTCTTTCATCATTATGTTTTTCAAAGCTTATGTCTATGTGATTTGCTTTAAAGGGATAGCTGCTAAGGTAGATGAGAGCAGATTTGAATATATTATCATTCTCTTGTTTTTCTGGTTTTTTTTATCGGTATGTATTTTTGCAACGATCCCTGTTGTTGTGATCCTTCGTGAAATTTTAACCCATCGATTGAAAAAGAAGATTCAGCAGTTGGAAGAAGTGACTGAAGCAACCCAATCAATCAATTTATAAAGGGAAGGGGATAAAATGCATTACGAAATAGCGGCATTTTGGACGGTGATTTTGATCATTCTGCTGGGGGGTGTTTTTGATTTTTTCTTAACAATACCCATTGTGGCACTGTATATTTCTTTTATCAAGCGTTTGATATCGTATTACAAGGTTACGCGGCAATTAAATGCAGCGCTGAAAAAGCGTATGTAGCGCTCATGTCATGGGGGGAGGTGTGAGTTTTAGATCATGCCATTGCTTCATGACGTGGGAGGAGGGCATCGATTGTTTTTCTCATTTTACGCTGATCTCTGGGGGAAAAGGGTTGATGGCAATGAATAGGCTGATGATAGGCTTTAAAGGGGCTGTTTATCGGCAGTTTTGTTATTTTCTGTGAATTTGCAAAATCGTAAAAACGTGTAACTGTAAAATGGTGTGTGTGGTTGGTCAAGGGCTGTGATGGTTGTGGGGCGGTTGGGGAGAAAAGGTGCCAATGGAGGCGTAAAGGTTGGATTGTGCAATGCGTCAAAATTGGAATGGGGGAATGGAGGGCGTTGGGGGAAAAGGGTTGATGGCAATGAATAGGCTGGTGATAGGTTTGTAATAGGCTGGTGATAGGCTTTAATGGAGCGGTTGATCGGAAGTTTGCTTGTTTTCTGTGAATTTGCAAAATCGTAAAAACGTGAAACTGTAATAGGGTATGTGGTTGCTTAAGGGCTGTGATGGTTGTGGGGAGGGGATAAGCCCGTGTGAGGAGGAAAAAAGTTTGGTTCTGAAGCTGTTGATATAAGGATGCTGTTTAGAGGCGTAAAGGAGGGGAACTGTTCGTTCACAAAGCTTATGATGTAGAGAGTATGGGCTATTCAAGAGGATGTTCGGGTATGGATAGAGATTGAGGGGGCTCGGCTTCTTTGCATGGCAAGAGGTATTGATCATAAGTTTTGTTTATTCATATGTTTTTTTATGGCATCCAGTACCTGTTGGCTTATCTCCTGATGTGTTAGCCATCGTAAACCTTTTGACGTTGTTTTTTGTCCTAATTGAATGGGGATAAAATCAACTTTGTTTTTGCGTGCGCACTCGAGGATCATTTGATCATGCGTGTTGGAACCAAGAATATGAAGAATACATGGTGGTTTAGGCAAAAGAGCTAACTGCTCAATTAATGCGCAAGAAAATGCATGGGCAGGTGAATGAATCCATAATATGCAATATTTTAGATCATGCCATTGCTTCACAGCTTCTAAAAATTGTGCCTTTGATGCTGCACAATCATAATCCAATGGCACACACATATGCTGTTTTTGCAATGCCTCAAGCTGGACTTTATGGGAAAGAAAGCGTGCAGCAATAATCACTTCTTGCGGCTCTAGTGATTGATACAAAGGGGCAAGCATCCCTGTGCCCCCTACCACTAAATAACGATAGTGCGCATCCTTTTTTTTCATGCCCCCTCCCTTATTGCTTTAAATCCCACCTCTTTGCTTTAAAAATGTGTACATTTCATCAGCAAGTCTTTCACAACGTGTTTGTACCTCGTCACTTATAACTTTCCAAGTACGACCTTCATCATCTGAGGAAAAATCTTCGTTGGAAGAGGCGATTTGACATTGGAGTGCATAGCCATAAAGCGTGCGCACCAACGGCAATAAATGTTCACACGGTTGTGCGCATTTTTTGGCGGTACTTCCATGAGAGATAAGCCCAACAGGTTTATTTAAAAAGGCATTATAGCTCAAATTATCAAGAGCATTTTTTAAAACACCCGAATAAGACCCTTGATAAACGGGGCTTGCTAGAATAACGCCATCAGCCGCTGCAATGGTTTTGACAAACTTACGAACCGCAGCACTTGGATTAGCCTCAACCTGCTGATGATAATCTGGATCTGTCATCGGCAAGGGCTGTTCACGCAAATCAACCCAATGAAGTGATGCACCCCGCTTTATGAGGCAATCGGCTAAATAATTGGCTAAAGTTCTTGTTAAGGAAGGTTGACGCACAGACCCCAAAATAATTGCTATATTCAACAGGATTCTCCTTTATCTTTTCCCCACAAGCCTATAACGCAAGGCTTATAAAGAATTGTGAGTAAAATGGCGCGTATCATTATGCTGTCCATAAAGAGCAATTGTGATGATATCGCATCATCATAGAATCAGTCCATGCTAACAAGATTGTTGACAAAACAACACCTCAAACTTGTAAGAGAATGTTAGTGCTTTCATTAATATTAAAATGCTTGATCTCAAGAATCGCGGCTGTCTCGTGTCTTAGAAGCGCTTTTATGAATATATTCTGAGCTATTGGCTTGCAAGAACTCTAATGAAAAATGGAATGTATCGTCATATTTTGATTTATAATGATCATTGAGCCTTTTTAATTGAAATAAGAAAGTTGTAAGATTTTCTCATTTCAAATGTTCTTATTGCGCGATCATTTGCAAATCAATGGAAGTTCCTTTTTTTATGTCTTAAGTGGGCGGAAAACAATTGAGAAAAGAATAAAAATGCTTCTGTCTTTTCAAGGGATAAAGACTATCGTAGAAGCTAGATATGCCTGTTTTTGGGGCAGGGGTGGGTTTGTTGTAGGAGCCTTAGGCTAATGGGGGTTGTCCGTGTTGAGGAACGAGTTATGGCGTGGCTTGTCGCAAGGGGAGGGTAAGGCTATTGTAGAGGCCACAGGGGGCGTATATGAATGGTGCCGGATTACATTTTTTATTGAAATAATGGTGGTGATAGAGTTTATAGTAAGGGGATATATTCATGGGGGCACTATTGTTATCCCCTTCATGGGGGCTGTTCATGAAATGGGGGTGATGCGTGTTGGTTTGCAAGTGTTGAGAGATGTTTCTTTAAAACAAGCACGTGAATTGGCAAAAGTATTGGCAACATAAATATGCGATACGAGTGTTCTCTGGGGTGTTCTGTTTGACGATAATGGATGCAATTGTTCTTGAGAGGTTATTCGTGTCTTTATAAAGTCAGGGACAAACAGTTGCATAAAAGGGAAGAGCAAATGAAGGGGGAAAATTCCACATTTTATAACAAACGGTGCTCTCTTGTTTTTGGAAAATCATTTCGTTCTTATAAAGATCATATTATTATTTGTCTTATTTCTATCCTTATTGGGATAGGTTATAAAGCTCTTTTGATCCCATTAGAATCCAAGTGGACGTTGAGTGTATCACAGGATAGCACTCTTTTGGCGCTTTTTGTGCTGCGTGAAGTCATCATGGTGTGTGTTGTTGCCTTGATGCCTGTTTTATTGGTGCTTTATCTCATCTTAACGTATTTGTTGAAAAAAAAGATTCAGCAGTTGGATGAGGCTATCCAGCAACGGGGGCACACAACCGATCAACAAAATAATCCGGTAAAAAACAATAGAGAAAGAATAAGCAGTTTTTTTATCGTATACTTTTGGTTGATATTTCTGCTAAACGTCTTTTTTCCTGCGGGTGTTGTCATGCTCATTTTAGAATTTTATTATTTTATTTTCAAGCGCGTGAGAACGTATCGTAAAGTGAGACGGGCATTAAAACGCGTAAGATAAAGAGAGTGACAAGGCGCTTTTGTAGCTATCGTGAGGGGTAAGAGGCAATGTTTAGAAGCTCTCGTGACACAAGAAGAGGGGAGGATGAATGGTTGGAAAATCATCAGACAAAGAAGAGAGCCTATTTTCTTTTGTAATGAGGAGGATGCTCTTAATCATTGGGAAGAGTAACCGCGCTTTTAGAAAGTTGGGGGTTTTTGTTGAAAACAAGGGAAGCGCCATGCATCGCACTTTTCGTGGTTCTTAAAAAAGCGGGCATGAGATAAAGAAATGCATTTTTCATAAAAAAAGGAAGAGCAATGAAGGGGAAAAAGTCAGAATTTTATTCAGCATTTTGTAATGAACTGCGCCATTTTTTCGAAAAAAGTATTTTTTCTGAGAAAGAGCGTGTTGTCATTTGTTTCCTCTCCCTCATTATTGAGTTGTGGAACAGGATTTTCTTTCTCCCATCCTTGGGTAGCAATGGGGAACGGACAGAGTGGTGGGATACACCTCTTTTTCTCTCTCTGTATGCTTTTTGGAAAGTTATTATAGTGTGTGTTTGGGTCTTGTTCCCAGTTATGTTGATACTCTGCATAACATTGTGGCTTTTGTTGAGAAAAAATACTCAAAAATTGAAAGAAATAAACAAGCAACGGGGTAAAATAACCGATCAAAAGGATTGGTATAAAAAAGGCGATAGAGAAAAAAGGGGTGATATTCTTGTCATGATATTTGTTCTCGTGCTTATGTTCGTGACACTGTGGGGTGCTTTTATTCCCATGATGATTTTGGAACTTTATTATGGTGTCTTTAAGCAGGTGAGAACGTATCGCTGTTTAAGAAAAGAACTGAAAAACGTCTTGCAAGAACAGGATACAGCGCTTGAGAAGTCATGAGAGGGAAAAAATAATGAAGAAATTATGAGAGATTCAGCCTTTATAGGGATTGCTCTCTATACCATTTTTCCTCTGAGATGTTTTGGTGCTCTTTATGGGGTGTCCGTAAACATTGCTTTAAAGGAGCAGTGTTGGGTGGCATTGAGTGGAAGAAAAGCCGATTATGGATCAGTGTTGATTAAAGGGAATAAGAGCCCGTGGGGTTTAGAGCCTAGAGTGAACGCTTGGGACTTACTTTATCGTTTGAGGCGTGAGGAAGGAACGGTTTTGCTCGTAGGGGCGCGCGGTATATGGGTTGTTTTCGTATTTTTAGGAGCCTTGTTCATTCAAGCTTTGAAATGAATCCTATTGAAGGTGGGGATGCAGGGTCATTTTCTTGAAAATAGGAGAATTTTTAGGAAGAAAAAGCTGAATTGTGACTATTGTTTATAGATTGGCGTGGTTTGAAAATCTTTATTGTTTGCAATGTGAGGAAGGTAAGAGGGTAGCAAGGTAGCAGGAATATTATTATTTTTATTATGACGCAATCCATAATGGTCTGTGTACTTTTCTTGATTTCGGTGATATTTGGGTTTTGCATCATCATAATGCGTAAATTGGAAAAAAAGATCCAGAAACGAGAAGAGGGAATCTCTGTGTGATAGCAAATAAGCTCTCTGTCACACGGGTCTTTTCAAAGAGTGAGAGGGGAATACATGAAGGAGCAAAATTGGACATCAGAGCAAGAAACGCATAAAGGAGCGCATTCTTTTTCGCTCCAGAAAGTGTTGCTCTCAGCAAAGGATTATAAAATTATCTTTGCTATTGCGGTTCTCATTATCATCTGGAGAATGGTTCTAGAAATACCAGGTGTATTAAATTGGCAGCTGACAGGGTGGCAATATGTTGTGCATGCCGTTCTCTTTAAAACGACGGTCGCCATAACGGTCTGTGTCATTATTTTTATTCCGGTTATGTTACGGCTTCGCACCAAAGTGACGGGTGAGTTGTACAAAAATATTCAGAAACTAGAAGAAGCAATCTCTGTAGGAGAGCACATAAGCTCTCTGTCGCACGGGCTTTGTAAAGACTGAGAGGGGAAAAATGAACAGTGATCCTATAGCCGTATTTCTATTAGATTCCGGATTCTGGGTGATGATTGTTATTTGCATGATCATTATCATGCTTGTTTTAGCTCTTTATACCTCTGTCTTTAAACGGATGAAAATGAATTTCCAAGTGAAAGGCGAGCTGGAAAGAGTGCTTCAAGAAAATGATCTTGCAACGCAGCAGTTTTGGAAAGATGAAGCCGTGCTGCAGGAGAGGCGTTTGCAACTAAAGGAAAAGGAAAAAGAACCCTTTGTCGGTTATGATGATGATGAAATTCTCACGATAGAAAGTGCAACAGGGCTTTTAAAAAGCTTGGGATGGTCGGTGGAAATCGAGGGAAAGGGAGATTATTTGGCAACCCTCTTTTTACCAGATCGCGAAGTGCAGTTTCTTTATAACGAGAAACGAGTGGAAGAGTTTTCGCCTTTTGATCGCGGACTTTTAATTATGAGCGGTATTTTTGCGGCGGCTTGTCAGACGATTAATCCGCATAATTCTGGGGTTTTGCCAACAGTATTTATAAATTTTGTGTCCAATGGATTGGAAATTTTTGAAGAAAAAGTGAGCGTCCAGCTTTTAAAGAAAGCTCTCGATAAAACTTTAAAATGGACAATGGAAGATGATTCTTTGCTTGAAATGTTTCGCTCTCAATATAGTATTCCCCCTTGGGAAAAAGACTCTTTATCTTGGGCACCGGATGCTGACGTAGAGTTTGCACCTTATGCTTTGCTGCATCTTGCTGCTCTTGCCTTGCTGGGCGATGTTGAGACTTTAGCTTCTTATGACGAAAGTTTTACGGCAGGGGAGAAGCTTGGCTTTGATGAAACCATTGAAAAAGTCCATTTGGAACGCGCGATGGTGATCGCTCAAGAAGTGAAAAAGGAAGGAAAGTTCAGTTACGATCTACTGGAACGGGTTGCTGAGAAGTGGTCTATAGCCATGGACTATCAGTTTTTCAGAGTGAGACCCCCTGATACGTGTAATCAAAAACGAGATTTTCATAAAAAAATAGTCGAGGAGAAAAAACAAGAATTAAGGGAACAAGGATATATTGTGAGTGATGAACCATGCGTCTTTGCAGCAGAAGGGGTAAAACATTCTCCTGATATTACTTATATTAAAGATGGTAAAATCGCATTTATGGATATAAAAATTGATTAGTTTATTCTCCTGTTGAAGAAAAGCACTTTTATTTAAAAGATGTGAAAGCGCCATGATTGAGACGCTTTCACACCTTTCTTACCAGAGCAAAATAAAGGGCTCGAAAAATCAAGAATAATAGCCAAGATTTTAAAAAATAGACTGGAAATGGCTTGATCCTCAAGAATAGAGGAGAAAAATCAATTATAAATTCTACTCTCTTCTTTAAGATGGTTTTGTTGTTTTGTTAGAAAATTCTCATAAATCATTGCTTATTCAAGCGCCTTATTTAAGCGGTATGAGGGGAAGGTCCATTGACTAAAGGCGCTATGGGGAAGCTCTATTGACTAAAATGCTATGGGAGGGAAGCTAGGGGGTAGAGCCGGGGGTAGAGCCTTTGTCATTTGAGGTGAGAGGAAGGCAAAAAATGGCATTTTTGAGCAGTGTTAAGCTCTTTTGCCTTTGAGGTATTTTTTGTCTTTTTAAGAAGTCCTTGCCAATGAAACAGCGCTTGTTAAGCTTCAACAGTGTTTCAGTATGGTGATATTGATATAAAAAGTTATGGTGTTTTTGTGTTTTTCAGTCTGCTTCATGGAGATCTGTAAGCCAATCCGATGACAGAGGAGATGCATGGTCATTTTCTTGAAAACAGAAGAATTTTTGGGAAGAACAAGAAGATTGCGGACCCTTATTAACGAAAGCGCTATGGGAGCGAAGCTAGGGAGTTAGAGCCTTTGTCATTTGAGATGTGAGACAAGTAAAAATGGCACTTTTGAAGGCGATGATATTTGGCCAATAAAAATAAAAACACAATAAAAACTAAACTAAAACAAAGGAAAAATTAAACTAAAAAAGGCCCCATTTTATAAAGGGCCTTTTTATTTAAATTTTACAATATATACAAAATGTATATAACCTTACTTTAAGAACTTTTTGTATCTTATATTCTAGTAGCAACAAGTTGTACGAAATATATAATAAGTGATCCTAAAAAACCAGCTAGTGCATTCAATAAATTTTCTGCTTTATCGTATATATCGTCGATTGATGCTTGTTCTGATGCGCTTCTATTACTGACTCTCAGTATATTCAATGTATCCGATGTGTCCCTTACTTGTTTAACAAAATGTAAATTTGTTTTCTCAATAGTATAAGGAGCAACAATAGGAGAGGGTTGTTTATTGACTATACGATCAGATTTTTGAATCGCGAGAGCTAAACCACTTGTAATAGCCCCAGCTATGAAAAAATATCTGATATTCATAGTTTTTCTCCTATATTTATTTCGATAAATAAATATCGATACGTATCATATATAAATTCGATTTAAATAACTATAGTAAAAATACCACAATCACAAAAAAGAATAAACTTTGCCTACAAATTGACAAAATTTACCCTTAATTGCCTTAATGAATTCTTTCAGATTTGATTTTATGAAGGCGTAAAAAAGTTTGAAAGCTCTGTAGAGAAGTGGAATCCCATAAGGTGGGTGATACAATAGTTGCTAGCAAACTTCTTTTTGTGCCTTTGACCAAGGATTCATAAAAATGAGGGTTCATAAAAATGAGATGCGATGAAATTTGAGTAAAACCCTTGAAGGGAAGGATTCACTCTATTGAAGGCGGAGTGCATCTTTTCCATGGATTGGATACTGCTTCATGAGGGTTTGGCGGTATCCGTTGAGGGGAAGGATGCACTCTTTTGAGGGGTTGAGTGCATCCTCTTATAGATTGGATACTGCCTCATGAGGGTTGAGGCGGTCTCCGTTGAGGGGAAGGATGCACTCTTTTGAGGGCTGGAGTGCATCCTCTTATAGATTGGATACTGCCTCATGAGGGTTGAGGCGGTCTCCGTTGAGGGGAAGGATGCACTCTTTTGAGGGCTGGAGTGCATCCTCTTATAGATTGGATACTGCCTCATGAGGGTTGAGGCGGTCTCCGTTGAGGGGAAGGATGCACTCTTTTGAGGGCTGGAGTGCATCCTCTTATAGATTGGATACTGCCTCATGAGGGTTGAGGCGGTCTCCGTTGAGGGGAAGGATGCACTCTTTTGAGGGGTTGAGTGCATCCTCTTATAGATTGGATACTGCCTCATGAGGGTTGAGGCGGTCTCCGTTGAGGGGAAGGATGCACTCTTTTGAGGGCTGGAGTGCATCCTCTTATAGATTGGATACTGCCTTTATGAGGGTTTGGCGGTATCCGTTGAGGGGAAGGATGCACTCTTTTGAGGGCTAGAGTGCATCCTTTCCATGGATTGAATGCACTCTTTGGAGGCTAAAGTGCATCCATAGGGAAAGGCATATTCCATAAAAACAGAGATAACCAAAAGATTTGTTTTTATATTTTTATTGATAGGTTGCTGTATTTGCGAGGGCTATTCATTCTTTATTCTCAATATTTAAGATGATTATGTGATAAGGGTTGTTCGTCAATACAATCGTAAAAGACGCTGAGTATTTTTATAAAAATTGAGATATTTTTGTGCCTTTTTCTTGTTTTTTTTGTGTTTACACAAGATATGCACGGCTTTTCAACAGTTTGTTTTTTTAGCTTTGCTAATGGCGATGGCGTTGGCTAAACACTTCAATCGTTTTAACTGCTTCAACACCGCCTTAAAAAAACAGTGCTTTATAATATGACAAAATAAGCTGTATAACTTTTGATTCTTACGCGATGCTAGAAAAAGGGGAATGTTAGGAGAGATGTTGTCTATATTCTTAGTTTATCTCTTAAGGTAGGAAGATTAACATATTTTCCGGATCTATTTTTATTCGGTTTGACGGTTAAAGAGCAATATCTGAATGGAATCACACTTGTCTCATGTTTTTATTCTCACGCTTTAGATTTTTTCTCATAGGGATTTTGTTTTTAATGGGGGATTTTGTTTTTTAATGGGAGGTTACGCGACTCACGTAAAACAGAATGTTCTAAATAGAATATATTTGTGTTGCACACTTACCTACTTGTTTAAAAACATTATGTTATCTTATCATCACAATTATATTGGTGATTGGGGATATTGGTAAATCTGATAATGGAGAAATTTCTTGCGAAGTGGATAAGTCCTTCTTTAAATTCACATAAGGAAAAGCCAGTACACTATTATACTATTCGCGCCTCATATGATGACAGCCTTTGGCTCTTGAGCGTGTTCATAAGAGGCATTTTGATTCTTTATCTTTGAAATCTTTGAAGTGCGTTATTTCATATGTCTCTCATGTTTGTAATGTGGAAAAGACAAGGTGTTGATTGATGCAACATGAAATAAATTTAAAATGAGAGAATCCCTATGATATCTGCGTCTCTTAATTTTATATGGATAACGGGTTTTAATATGGATAACGGGATATGATGATTATAAATCAACCTGTTGGGGGGCGATAAAGAAAGTTATCCAATAGTTAAGTCATTCTGTTATGCCGTAAAACACGGTCATTTGAGGTTTGGTGATATGAAGCAAGCTTCCTTGGATATGTTTTAAGTGTTTTTTTAAGGGCGTGGTGAATTTTTGAGACAGAGCAAGCTTCTGTTGCGCCTTGAGTTTAGCGGAAAACCCTGAATAGAAGCCAAGAGGGAATGGCAAACCAAGAGGGAAGTGTATCCAAGCTGTTTGTAAATCAGATTGAGTTAAGAATCTTTGTTCTTTAAGAATGGAACGCAAGTCAATTTGACAAAAGAATGATCTATTTTGCGGGTAAACCTTATGGAGGAATTATCACAAAGCTCATAAGGAAGTGATTTAAGACAATACAGTTATAAAAAAGTACAGTCATAAAAAAAAGTCCTCCGTCGCAATCAGAGGACCAAAAAGCAGGAGAATTTTAACATTGACTCGCAGGACGTGTCAAAAAAGAATAAATTTAAAAGGCCGTACTAAATACAAAAAAATCGTACTTAAATAACCTACCACATTATAATTAGCAGAGAATTGAAAAAATAGCAATATAAAAAATACTTTTTACAAAAAAATTTGTCATTTTGCATTAAAACTTAATACTTTTTTCAATTGAATATTTATTTTAAGACTCGATATTAATTAAACTATATTTAAAAATATTATGATGCATGCATGCATCTTGATAATATTCTTCAATCAAAAACGAATTAAGAGCCCCTCATGATTATAGGATTGATATGGGGGAAGGCTTTTTGTTTTTAAGAGTGTAGGGTGTATCTTAAGTATGTGAGGGGGGTGAAGTATTGTCCTTTTGGGTGGGGGCAAGGTAATGGAAATGGGGGCGAGAGCTGCTCAATGCTTGAGCCCGTGTGTGAGGGAAGTGCTTTAGAGGGGGCGGGGGCAACATGGGAGGCCGCTTAAAATGGCGAGGAGGGGATTATTCAAAATGTTTATGGTTTGCATATCCCCAATGAAATGCGAGCAAGTCTAAACAATCTCGTAAATGATCGGCAAGAGAGTTTTGTTTGCGTTTTGAAGAACTTAATTCTTTTATCGCTTGTCCATAGCCGATAACGCGTTCAAGCAGTGAATAGCCAAGAATACCCAGTTGAACTTTGATTGTTCTTAAATGATTGGATGCTTCTATTTGACGTTCAATAGGGTGTGTGTACCCTTGGCTACAGGAAACCTTTTCACGGGTGTAGTCAAGGCTCATGTGGAGATCGGCTTGGCTTTGACGCCAGTAAAAATAAAAACGTTCTGCTGCTTTATATTGGGCTTTGCTGAGATGTCCTTTCGCATATAAAAGGGCAATGGGATGGCTTTGTGCATTGGCAATGGCATTGATGGTGCGCGGATTGCTGGAACTTTCTCGATGATTGGGTTTAAAATAAGGATTACTTGTTTCAACAGGGATTTCTTGCGTCTTTAAATGACCAATGTGCTTTCCTTGATCTTGATGTTCAAGCGGGCAGGTTTGCGTATTTTTTTTCTGCTTATGGGTCATAGCATCTCCTTAAAAATTTTAATTTTGCTTCTCGTTTTTAAAAAATGTTGCTTGCTCTAGGCAAAAGAGAGGGATGAGAGGAAGACATGTGTTGGAGTGTGCCGTGTGGGTATGCGCTCTTTGGGGGTGACTTGGACTGTTGCGCTTGTGTGTGGGAGCCCCATGGATTTGGCTCTTGAAAAGAGAGGTGTTTTGTCGCATGGTGGATTTTCCTTGAATGACTTGATGGGGGAGTGGCATGATGTTGCGCGGTATTTTTCTGCATTGTGGTTGTTGTCTTTGTGGTTCTGCTTCTTTAAAGAATGGGCGTTTTGTTGCATGATGGGCATTCTTTCTGATTTTATTGCTGTGGGGGGAATTGATGTCGCAGGGTTTTGTTTTTTTGCCATGGTTGATGTTTTTCTGCCTCTTGGGGGCTTTATTTCTATTTATGTGGGATAAGAGGTATTTGAGGGATCATGAAAGGCATAATTTTTTTTAAGAGGATGGGGGTTTGGGGACTTTATTGGCGGGGATCTCATGTTGTTTATACGGTTGCTGAACGCATGGGGTGGCGCTGGCTTTGGTTCTCAATCCCGTGGAGTTTTGATGTCCTTTTGGGTCTTGTCATTGGGCTGGTTTATAGAGGTGTAAAGCATCTTGTTATGATTTGGCTTTAGAGCCTTGAAAAGATAGGGGGGGTGTCGCATTGTGGATATTTTTCTTGGGTGACTTGATGGGGGAGGTGAGTGATGGCGCGCGGGCTTTTGTCTCTGAAGGGATTGGTGTTTAGCTGTATTGTGGCCTATGTCTCTGTGGCTGTTTATGTGGAAATGAAGGCGTTGGGGATGACGTGGGGCGTATTTTTACGGGCTGTGGCGTTTTATGGCATTCCCGGTATTTTCCTTATGTTGGGTTATGAAGTAATGCAGCGGCGTGGTGTAACGAAGGGTTTGTTCCTCAAGATGGTGTTGTTGAGCTTCATTTTGGCTGCTGTCATTGATTTTATTTATAAGCAAGCTGAGCATTTTGGTTTGACTCAGATGTGGTTCTCAAACAGGTGGGTGTTTAACATTCTTTTTGGCGTTGTCTTTGGTCTTGTCCTTGGTCTTATTTATCGTGGGGCAAGGCGTTTTGGGTTTAGACTTTCATTCTTTGAAAAGGATTGATCTTTTGCTGCATTTTTGGCATGGTCTCTGATTTTTGCTTATGAAGGAGCGGGGCGTATGGTGGTTGCGCGGGACATGTTTTTGAAGGGGCTGGCGTTTTGCTGCGTTGTTGGCATGGTCCTTGGTTTTGCTTATGAAGATGCGGGGCGACCGGCTATTACGTGGGAGGTGTTTTGGCAGGGGGTGGTGATTTCTTGCATTGCTGGAGCGACCTTTTGTTTTATTGTTGTGGGAGCAGACCGTAGAACTGTATCGTGGGGCGTGTTTTTCAAGGCTGTGGTGTTTTGCGCCATTGCTGTAGTGGTTCTTGGCTTTGCTTATAAGGGAGCGAAGCGTTTTGATATATCATGGGAATTTTTAGTGATAGGAGCGGTGTGTGTTGCATTGCTGGAGCTGTCCTTGGTTTTGCTTATGAGGGTGCGGGGTAAATGGATATCGCGTGGGGTATTTTTATTGAAGTTTCTGGTGTTGGGTGGCGTTGTTGGAGCTGTTGTTGGGTTGGCACATGTGGGAGTAAAGCATATGGGGGGGCGCTGGTTTGTGATCTCGAACAATGAGGTGTTTCTGGGCACTATTGGATTTGTTCCTTTGTTTGCTTATGAAGGTATAAGGTGTGTGCGTGTACTGTTGGGATGGTGCTTAAAAAGGATGAGCATTTTTCTTTCCCATGGGCGTGGTCTTTGATGTTCTTTCTGTGAGGGGTATTTGATGTCGAACGATGTGATGTTTTGGCAGTGGTTGGGGTTTTTCTGCCCTTTGGCTCTCGCCTTTGTTTCTATTTATGTGGGAATAAGGTTTTTCGGGTTTACAAGGAAGGACTTTTTTAAGGGTGGGGTGCTTGCATTCTTTGTTGGCGTGACCTCTAAGTTTGTTTATGCGAAAGCTGAGCATTTTGGTTTGGCTCAGGTGTGGTTTTCAAACAAGTGGGTTTTTTACATTCTTTTTGGCATTGTCTTTGGTCTTATCCTTGGGCTTATTTGTCTAGGGGCAAAGCGTCTTGGGTTTAGGATTTCATTCTTTGTAAAGGATTGATCTTTTGCTGCATTTTTGATTGTTCCTTGGTTTTGCTTATGAGGGTGCGGGGTAAATGGATATCGCGTGGGGTATTTTTATTGAAGTTTCTGGTGTTGGGTGGCGTTGTTGGAGCTGTTGTTGGATTGGCGTATAACGGAGCCAAGCATATGGGGGCACTGGTTTGTGATCTCGAACAATGGGGTGTTTGTGAGCAGTGTTGGATTTGTTCCTTTTTTGTTTTGGAGGGGGTACGGTGAGTGCGTGTACTGTTGGGATGGTGCTTAAAAAAATGAGCATTTTTCTTTTCCACGGGCATGGTCTTTGATGTTCTTTCTGTGAGGGGTATTTGATGTCGAACGATGTGATGTTTTGGCTGTTGTTGGGGTTTTTCTGCTTTTTTGCTCTAGCTTTGGTTTTTCTTGATAAGATTGCCAAGCGTCGCTCTGTTACAGGGTGGATGTTTTGGAGATGGGTGGTGCTTTATGGCGCCCTTGCCACCTACCTTGGTTTTATTTATGTGGGCGTGGGCAGGCGCGCTGTTGACGGGGAGCTGCTCTTGAAGGGGGCGGTGTTTTCTTGCATTTTTGCAACTGTCCTTGGTTTGGTGCATCTGGGCGTCAAGAGTATGCCTGTTGCTTGGCAAGTGTTCTTAAAAGCAGTTATGTTTTGTTGCATGATGGGCTTTATCCTGTGGTTTGCTGCTGTGGGTGTCAGAGATATGGATAGCATAAGGGCGGTATTCTTAAAGGTTTTGCTCTTGTCTGTATTGTTGAAAGTGCTCTTGGGGTTCTTTATACGCGAGCAAAGTGATACGGTGCTACAGAGGTCGTTGCGTGCTTTGAATTTTGTGCTGTTTTTCTGCATTTTGGCACCAATTCTTTGTTTTACCCGTCTGGGAGCAGAGAATCTAGGGTTGAGCTGGCTTTGGTTCTCGAATGAGAGGGTGTTGCCCTTTATTGTTGGATTTTTTTCTCCTTTGATTTATCAGGGTATAAGGCGTGCGCGTGTTCTATGGGCTTGGTTCTTAAAGTAGGGTGTGTTTTTCTTTTTCATGGGTGTGATCTTTAATGGGCTTGCTGTGAGGGGTATGTGATGTCGAACGATTTGTTTTTTTTGCTGTTGTTGGTGTTTTCCTACCTTTTTATTGTTGTCGTTATTGGTACTTATAAGGTTTCCAAGCGCTTCGATATTCCGTGGTGGCGGGCGGCGTTTTATTGTATTTTTGGTGTTTCCCTCTTTTTGAAGGAAGTGCTGTTTTACGGCGTTTTAGGAGTCGTCCTTTTTTTAGCTCTTTTGGGGATGGAGAGTATGGACATACCATGGGGACTCCTGTCCTTGATGGGGATCGTGTTTGCTGCACTGTTGGAGTGGTTCTTGATTTTGCATATGAGGGGGCGGCGAGATGGGGGGTGGTGACGCGTTGTTTGTGGTTATTGAAGGGGGTGGTGTTTTGCGCCGTTGTTGGAGCGACCTTTTTTTGTTTCCGTCTGGGAGCAGAGAATCTAGGGTTGAGCTGGCTTTGGTTTGCGAAGGATTGGGTGTTTTTCATCATTTGTGGATTTATCCTTCCTGTTGTTTCTGTGGGAGCAAGGCGTGCGCGTTTGAAGGCGGAGGCGTTTTTAAAGAGAGTGGGGTTTATGGGGTATTACAGATAACGTCGAGGGAATGATTGTTCAAAAGAACAGCGATAGCGGTAGGTTTGGGGATCAAACCAAAGCCCTATTTTGCCTTCAAAATCACCAGAACGTTGTTTGGCAATATTCATAATGACACCTGGGCGTTTGGCTAAATCTGCTTTTTCTTGTGCGAGAGAAGCGGCAAAGATTTTATCTTCCAACGACCGATTGCGCCAAATGGTGATGATGTTAAAGGCATTGGCACCAATTTCTGAGGCGCCTTTAATGTCTTCTGTGCTGGGGATATCTTTATCCAGACCGCCTTTTCTGGCATGGGCTACAAGGTGAATATGTACATTGTTTAAAACAGCCCAATCAACCATTTTATAAACGGCTTGTTCTTGTCTTGCATAATCATCAGAGGCAATGCCAAGCCGCATCAAACTGTCGATGATAAATTGATCGCAGCCATAGCGCGCACGGCAATAGTCAAAGACTTCAAGCAAGGTATCTACGCTCGATTTGCCAACATGCTCATAAAGAATAAGCCCTTCGTCTAAAAAATGAAGAATCCGTTCAATTGTCTCTTTTGTAGGCTGTTCTAAGCCGCCCGTTTGTTTGGTTAAACGGCGGAGTGATTGTTCTCCTTTCATCTCTAGAGACGCTAAGCAAAGCCGACTCTTTTGTGCAATCCAATGGGGAATACAGTCTGATAATAATTGGCTTTTACCTGCACCACTCGCACCACTCCAGAGCGTTAATTCTGCTGGGCGGAAATGCAATTTGTCCTTCAGTTTAGGATAGGGAACCGTATAACCAAGATGTTTTTCAGGCTCTGGCCAAAAAAGCCCAATCACTTGATCTTTATAGTCTGAGGCGCGCCGTAAACCTTCTGGTGCAAAGCTTTGTGCTGAGGAAAAGGCGGCTTTTATGGTGGCTTTATCAATCCCTGCGGTTAAACAGTCATTGGCATCTTTAAGGGGTAAACGGACACGGTAGCAACGGTGGCGTCCAAGCCTGCTGGCAATCTCACGGGCTGCTTCTTCTCCGGGCTTGTCCATATCGGTGGCTAAAAAAATCGTTTCAAAAGATTCTAAATGATCAAATTCATTTTCAATCCAGTTGTGTTTGCCTCCACTGCCTCCTCCAAAGGGAACAGAGACCGCCGGATATCCATAGGCGGCTAAGGAAAGTGCATCAATTTCTCCTTCAGTGATAACAATGGTACGGTTTGTTGAAGAAAAAATGGGGAATGGCGCCTGTTGGGGCGCATGCGTGGGTGCCTGTTGGTGTGTGTGTGTGGAGGTGGGGTTGGTTGTGGCGGTGTTTTGGGGCGCCTGTGTGGAGGCGGGGTTGGTTGAGGGGGTGTTTTGGGATGCCTGTGTAGAGGCGGGGTTGGTTGAGGGTACCTGCTGGGGTGTGTGTTGGAATGCTTGCTGAGGTGCGTGCTGGGTTGCTTGTTGGGGCGTGTGCGTGGCGGGGTGGTTTGTGGGGTAAAGGGCTTGCCAACCAAATAAAATCGGTTCACATTGGGAGGCTGTTGGTTTGGTTTTGGCTCCTGCTTGTGCGAGCCGTTCTTTGACTAAAGCAAGGGTGCCGTCGGGTTTATAAAAGGGAAAAATGATTTTTTCACCATCTTCTCCTATGCGGTAACGCTTTATAATCTCTAAAGGAATGTGGCGTTCTTCGTGGAGATAGTTTTTTACAAGATTCTGCGGGCTCTGCCCTGTAGGAACCGGTGGACGGCGATAGGAACGATGGGGCGCCATAAAGGGTTTGGGGCGTGTCAGATTGAGAGTCGCGCGTGCTTCTTCTAAGGCTTGAGAAAGGCTAATGCCTTTGACTTCACACCAAAGGTCTAAAAGATCTCCTCCAGTGCCTTCTGCAAAATCATACCAAAGTCCTGCTTTACTACCACTCAAGCAAATCGATAAACTTTGACCAGCTTCACCACGTGTGTTGCCTACAATCCAATTGTTGCCTCGTTTGTGCCCTTGGGGAAGAAGCATTTCTGCTATTCTATCTGCTTGTGAGATAAGTTTTTGTTTGATTTCAAAAATTGTGCTCATGGTCATTCGTGATATTATTGTCGTTTTTCTCAAGATGTGAGAAGTGAGGACTCTGTTTTTGCTGTTCTCACCGTTTGATCTGATCGTAAAGTCCCGTAGTGCTATGGGGCTTGCCAGTCTACTTTGAGAGCTTCTTTGCCGCTCTTTTCTTGCCAATGGTCGCGAAACTTCTTGGCTTGCCAATGGGCTTGGCTCTCACTCAAACCTTCTGAAATGGCTGTGTTGATGTTTGTTTGCCAAGAGCATGGGGAAGTGGCGCCTTGGGAAAAGGAGGAAGGTGGAAAAGAGGAAGGGGGTGCAAGAAGGGTGGGGTGGATATGCCTGTGAGGGGGTGGTGCATGCTGGAGTCCTGTTGGGGTGTGTATTGGGGGGTATGCGGGGGGTGCCTGTGGGGGTCCTTGCGTGGGGAAAACGCTTTTGTGATGAGAGCAAAATGGTCGATGTTGTCTCGTTTTGCTGTGTGAAGAGCTTATTTCATTGTTGTTTTGCCGCCCTTTGTTTTGTTCTGTGTTATTTTGTCCGATGCTGTTGTGGTTTTGAAACATTTTTATTCCCGCGCGTGCTTGAAAAATACGTTGTTTGTGTGATGTCAAAAATTGTCGCTATAGTTGATCAAACTGCGGTAAAGCGTGTCGTTGTTCTCAGAGGTAAAAGATGAGGAGCCTCCCTGTTTTTGCTGTTCTTGCCGTTCGATCTCACGGCGAAACCAGTTGCGCCATGTGGCTTGCCAGTCTACTTTGAGTGCTTCTTTGCCGCCCTTGGCTTGCCAATAGTCGCGAAACTTCTTTTCTTGCCAATGGGCTTGGCTCTCACTCAAGCCTTCTGAAACTGCCGCCTTGATGTCTGCTTGCCAATGCTCAGGAAGACGATGCCCTTTGGCAACTGAGGTTGTGGTTTTTTTGTTGGAAGAAGGAGGGACGGAGGCAGGAAGATTGCTGGGGGGAAGAGTGGTGGCAGATTTTGTTTTTTCCCCCGTGACAATTTGCGCGATAGGGGCGGGAGTGAACTCGGCTTGGGGAGCATTTAAAGGGGAGGCGTTTTTTTGCTCCGTTTCTTCTTGTGGAGGAGAAGGGAGAGGTGAATCAAGAGCCGATAAGGGTGATGGGTGATCGCTTTGTTCAAAACTCTCTTCGCAGAAAAAACAAGGTTCTGTCTCATCAAACAAAATTTTCTTTTCTAAAACACCGTAAGGTGTTTCCTTTTCTTCTGCCTTTTGAGCTTTTGAGTTTTGTGCAGCATCTTTTGTACTTTCGTTAAGCAGTTGTTGCATCTCTGCATTGATTTTCTTGCGTTTTTTTGCCGAAGAACGACCCGCAAAGGATTTTTGTTCAAGCAATTTTTCACGCTCTTGAAAAACATTTTCGCAACGCTTGTTCCATAATCCATTGGCTAAATTTAAAATCTTACCCTCTTGGATGAGCATCTCTAAAACATTAACAAAAGTTCGCTTGTCACAACCACAAAGACGCGCTAAACGTTCTTTCGATATTTCTAAAGGTCGGCCACGGGCATACATTTCATTGAGAAGAATCGTATAGATTCCAATTTCGTGTGCGCGCATCCCACGTACACCTCCTAGAAAGTCATTTTGATACCAACAAACATATGGAAGCCTAGACGATTCATAATGAGGAGTTTCTTGTTGATTAGCGTGTTTCATACTGCAATCTACTTTCTTCTTTTTTATACATTTTTATTGATGATAAAAGCTCAAATAAGGATTTAACTTGTGTTGCTTTTGGCTCTGTTCGATGATGACTAGAGGCTTCTTTACGATGCTTATAAATGATTGGCTGTGCTTGAAGCGCATGCAAACTTACGATTTAAGATTGCGGTGATGGAAAGAATAAAGAATACCACACATTCTCAACGTACTTGCTTTTGGGCAGAAGCTTTGGAGGTGGTCTTTTATATCCGGTAGGGTGGTTAAAGTGTTTTTATGATCTAAAAATAAAAAAAATTCCCCCTAAAAAGTAAAATTTGTTTCCTTAATTTTATCCTTTTTAGAGGATAATGCAAGCCCGTTTTATAAAAAGGACGTGTTTTTTTAAAAAGACGCGCTATATGGTGAAATTATGAATATCGATGGTTGGCGTCAAAGATTAAGAATCGCTTTGGAAAAAAGTGGGCGGTCAAAAAGATCTATCTCCCTCGCTGCCGGGAAAGGTGCGGGGTACCTTCATTCTATTCTTTCTGAAGGAAAAGAACCAACAATCGAATCTCTCTCGCGAATTTGTCACGAAATTAATATCAGTATGAATTATATTCTTTACGGGAAAGGGGCTAGCCCTGAAGATAAAGAATTTATAGAGCTTATTTCGAAACTCTCTCCGCAAGAGAGACAGGCGATTTTGACTCTTTTGCGGCGACCAATTGACGAAGCTTCAAAATAACTTCCTTCTGTGCTTTTGAATCAAGGCGACTCCAGTGTTTTATTAATATTATGTCACTCATTTTATCTCTCCTGTGTGTTTATAATTGCAATTTTTTAAGAACAAATAGAGAACAACAAAGGGGCATGAGAGGAACAAAGAATAATAGATTTTTCTTTACATATGTCATTTGAACCCCGTAGATATTTAAAATATATCTTTTATGAAGGATAAAATGGTTGACATCTCTCCTATAGAGGATATAAGACTAACGCTATATTTAGTCTTGTCAAGACAAGGCTATGCTTTATCAACTATCTAAAGGGGGAAATCATGAAAAATATTTCATTCGTTAAAGAGGATGAAATCATTGTCGTTTTATGCGAAGAGGAAAATCCTTGTACTTATGAAGGACCAATCGACGAAATCGAAGAAGTGCTCGAACTGATTGAAGAATGTGAAACTGTTTATAGAGTTTTACGACTCGATCTGACAACTTCTCATGCTGAAGATATTACGGAACAAATCGCTGATTTTTATGTCGAAAATCATGAAATGAATGAAGAAAATACACAATTGCAGCCCTTCATTTTGAATAGTGAAGCTTATCATGCTTGTTTGAATGAAAGAGCGGCTTGCGATTATGAAGATAATCTCTATGGCTCTTATGAAAAACAGCATCGTTTACGCCCATGTGATGTCTTGACAGATTATTGGTGGTAAACATGCCAAGTTATCTCAAGACTTCGTATCAAGGGATTCCACTTTATTATGCTGGAAATATGCGAAATTTAATCAGACTCGAACCACAAAAACACAACGCTATACTTTTTATATCGCAAGAAGTGGCTCTGTCTATGGCAAAAAAATTGGAGGAAGAATATTGCCGCCATGATTTTTCCGTCGTGCAGTAGCAGGGTTGAAAAAGAAGCCGCAATGATGGGCCAAAGTGCTTTTTCATTGCGGTGACAATGGTGCACGTTATGCTTTCGTTCTTGGAGGGAAGCTTAGGGGAGCCGCTTTGGGGGGAGAGCTTTGCGCGGGGATTTTCTTAGCCGATATGGAAAGGGGGGGTATGAAGAAAAGAGCCTATATATGAGGAATTGTGGGCGCTTGTGTGGGGGAAGTTGCCGGCTGGTTCATTAGGGGGATAAGGCAATGGTGGGACAGGTCGTCATTCAGTGACTTGGAGTGATACGAAAGCATGTTGGAGAACAAAAATGAAGGCTTAGGGGGAAGAAAAGCAGCAGTACAGACAGGTTCCAACCTATAAAAAGGCAAGTTCAAGGGGAAAGAGCCGGTTTTTGTGTTTTGCGGCACGCAAGTAGGGAGCTTGGAATGATACGTAAAGCATGCTGGAAAATGGAAGGAGGTGTTTGACGGGGGAGGTCGTTAAAGCTTGTTTAGACGTATTGGGACACGTGGGGGCTTCTGGGTGCTTTTGTGTTGAGTGCTGGGGGGGCACCGCAATGATGGGCTCAAGTGCTTTTTCATTGTGGTGACAATGGTGTGCGTTATGCTTTCGTCTAGGGGTGCGCCGCTTGGGAGGGGCTTAGCTGATATGGAAAAGGAGGGGATGAGAAACTTGTAGAGAGGAGGGATGTTGGGGGGAAGCTTGTTGGGGAAAATGTTGGTGGTTGGCTGGTTAAGAGAGAGGACGAGTGGGGGGAGGAGAGCTTGAAGCGTATGCAAGGCATATGCTGGAGGGAAGATATGAGGTGTGGAAAGGGGGGCATGAAGAAAAGAGCCTATATATGAGGAATTGTGGGCGCTTGTGTGGGGGAAGTTGCCGGCTGGTTCATTAGGGGGATAAGGCAATGGTGGGACAGGTCGTCATTCAGTGACTTGGAGTGATACGAAAGCATGTTGGAGAACAAAAATGAAGGCTTAGGGGGAAGAAAAGCAGCAGTACAGACAGGTTCCAACCTATAAAAAGGCAAGTTCAAGGGGGAAAGAGCCGGTTTTTGTGTTTTTTTAGGGCACAATATTGAAGGATGCATTGAAGGATGTTGTTGTCTTTAGTCCGTGTGAGGGAAACAGCTTAAAAAAGGTGAATGCTTTAAAGAGGATATATTACAAAACACCTTAAAGATGAAGGGGAAAAATACTATGCCAATCATTATCGATTGTATTCAAGGAACAGAAGAATGGCAGAAAGTGCGTAATGGTTTGATTACGGCTTCTTTGTTTGAGATGGTTATGGCGCAAAAAAAACAGGGGCAAAAAACGTCACGCTATCAGAGTGTGATGATGAAATTGGCGGGAGAAAGAATTACCGGAAAAACTGTTGATGAAGGAACAACGCTTTCTCAGCGACGCGGGACTGAATTAGAACCAATCGCACGACAGCTTTATGGAAAACTTACACATACAGAACCTGAATGTATTGGCTTTGTTTTGGCAGATGATCGCGGACAAGGATTTTCCCCCGATGCTTTTGTGGGAAAAAATGGCTTATTAGAAATTAAAACAAAAAAACCTGAAATTTTGATCCCTCATTTCATGCAAAAGAGTTTTCCAGCAGAACATAAAGCACAATGTCAAGGGGGATTATGGATTTCTCAACGCGAATGGGTGGATTTAATGCTCTATTGGCCGGATATGCCCCCTTTGATTAAACGGGCTTATCGTGATGAAGCGTATATTTGCAAACTTGAAAATGAAATTAACCGTTTTAATGAGGCGTTGGAGAAGTTGGTACAGCAAATTAAATCTGTTGGGACAGGTTTTCATATAAGAACAGAAATTGCTTTGAAGGAGGGGAAAGAAAGGGTGCTTGGAATGAAGACAAGGCGTATGCTGGAGGGGAAAACGAGAATGAGACGGGGTGGGAAGGGATCTTGTGTAGCGTTGAGGAGAGGCAAAGTTCTATAAAAAGGAAAGAGCAGAGGGGGAAAAGAGTTGGTTTTTATGTTGGAGGAGGGTGCCAAACAGGGGAAGCAGGGAGCATAGCGAACTTAGGGGACAGGAATGTGAAAGCATGGTCGGAAATGGGGGAAAGGGTGCTTGGAATGAAGACAAGACGTATGCTGGAGGGGAAAACGAGAATGAGACGGGGGTGGGAAGGGATCTTGTGTAGCGTTGAGGAGAGGCAAGCTTAGTCATAAGGCAAGAAGTAAGCGGAAAAGCAGGTGGGTGTTGAAGGGAGAGAGACTTCGCGTGACAGCTATTGCTTGGGAAAATGGAAGAAGGTGTTTCAGAGGGGCAGTCAAGTGAAAAATAAGAGAGATAAGGAAGTACTTTGGGGGAAGATGTTAGGGAAGTGAGATAGGGGATGTGGGGTGCGGTTCTGGCCGCTTTTGTGTTGTGCCGTGTTTGGGGGCGCGATGAAAGGTCCCATGATGGCTAAGTTGCCGGACAAGTGCTTTTTCATTGGAGAGGAAATGGTTCTTGTGGTGCTTTTGTTTTTTGGGAAAGAGTCGTTTGAGGGGCGTTTTTTAGCCAATATGGGGAAAAGGATGTAGGGACATGAGAAAAAGCCTGTGTGGAGTCAAGTAGGCTTGTTGGGGAAAGGTTGGGGGGCAGGTTGTGGAAGAAAATAGAGGAGGGGAGGAAAGGGGAGAATAAGAAAAGAACGGATAGAGACATTATAATCTTTATGTTTTTCTACACTACCTTGTTATAGAAAATCAAAAATGACCACATTTTGTGAATTCACTGTGGGTCGCTCTTAATACTCTTCAAAAGCACTGATCAATAGATACTTCTCCATATAAATTTGATAAATGATATTAGTATGAGCCCGAAGATAAATGCACCAATCTTTACCAAATATCCTTTTATGCTTATGAGAATTAATAACCCTATACTTATTTATTCAGAATATCTTCCATGTAAAATAAAATTATAAAATACATTACAGATATTATTCCACAAATAATGAAAATTACATACGCGATACTATCAATTACACGCTTGGTATTATCTTGTCGTCTGTTCTCTTGGTTTCTAATAATTTCAGAAGCCTTGTGATTATCTTTAAAAGTTTTATGATAGAACTGATTGTAAGCAGCTCTCTTTTGAGGATCTTTAAGAACTTCATAGGCTTCACAAATTTTTCTGAATTTTTGTTCTGCTTCGGTACTAGAATTATGATCAGGGTGGTATTGCAGAGCTAATTTACGAAAAGCAGATTTTATCTGTTTATCGTTGCATTCGTAGCTTACACCAAGAATTCCATAATAATCGTCTTCATTGACTATCATTAAATACAGCTACTTTGTGTATTGCTCTTATTTTACAAGATCATTTAATTGATCTCTTTTGAATGTATCAACATGTGTTATTTTTATGTTAGAAATATAGTTAAAATCGTATTGAATGGCATGGCTGTACTTGGGGCTATTGTCTCTAAATGAGAGGAGATACAGTTCAAAACGCTTAAAAATGCAGCATACCCTTTGAGAAGCAATTTTCATAAAGTTATGGAATGAATAGATCAAAGTTTATGGTAATTTTGTATATTCTATGATAACTTTGTATAAGATCTCAATTTCATGATCAAGTTTCTCAAGTTCTTTCTTGTTTTTAGCTATACGCTCTTGATATGTCTCTATGTGTTTCATAAGGTTTGAGAGATCTGTATGTTCATGAGAGTGTTTTGCTTCATTCACATGTCGCATTGCATCTATTTCTAATTCTATAAGGGTGCACAGAGTATTAAATACATGATGTCGTTTTTTGATTATATTCTGCCATTTTTTTATTATATTGACATGTTTTTCATAGAGCAGTTGCGATAACTGCTGCTTGTTTTCCAAAAAAAATGTTTTTTCTATCCAGAGAATTTGGTAGAATTTTTCTTCCCACCAGCGACTTCCATTAACAAGGAAAATGCGGAAAAATCTCTCTCTTTCTGTAATCTCTTTTGAAGAGAATACTTCATTCGAATGAGTATATCCCTTTGAAGAATAAAAAAGATGCGTTGTTAAAAGAGCGATAATTAAGACGCTTCTCAATAAAGACTGTTTAATTAACATTGTTTTTTATACCCTCTTAGTGCTTGATTATAGTCATTGTGAGGGGCGGCTTAATGGTTCTTTAGAAGTATTTGAAAGGCGTTTTATTGTCCGTTTAAAGATTTTTTAGATACTGATTCCATCTTTCAAAAGCGCTATATCTTACGGGTGGTTTTACATCTTCTATGGGCATCATTGCAAGGTATACCTCTCTAGCCATAACGCACATTGTTGCTGTGTTTCTAAAACGAGTGAGTTCATTGCCTATTATGAGCTGCTCTGTCTGAAGAGTTTGTTCTTTTTGACTAATGCCATTGGGAGAATCCAAAAATTTTTCTGCGTACGCAAACATTGGATCATCAAAGTTTGTTTCAAACTTTGCTTTGAGGAAAATATTTTCTATATAATCCCAATCTTTCCTGTATTTCATCCCGTTAGCTTTAAAAGCCTTCAGTCTTGTTGGTAAGTCGTTAAATGTAAGTGTGGGCATCGTTTTATCACTTTGCCATAAATCAAAAAAGCGTCCACAAAAAACAAGCAATATGTGATAATGTCTTAAAATATTGAATTCTGGAGGATTACGGGGCAATGTGATTAAATACTTCCAAAATTGACTTTTGTCATGGGGTATACTTACAGTTTTTTCCATATACGCTTTTAAATATTCTACCTCTTTTTTTGCTTTTTCTAATTTCTGAGAATATTCTAAATGAGTGTAATTTTCATGGACATATTTTTGGTAAAGCTTATCGTATTCAGCAAGGTCGCTTACTTGAGTACAACCCAATAATATGAATACAGAAAAAAACGTTATAAATATTATGACGTACGTTCTGAATAATAATTTCATCATTTTAACTTTTAATGATTATCATGAATATTTAATTGATTTCTGTTAAATAAATCAATATGTGTTATTTTTGTGTTGAAAATATATGTAAAAACGTATTTAATAAAAATGGTTATAATGATCATAATGTGTCTAAATAAAGGTGTGGTACTGGCTAAAACCCCGCATATGTGGGGTTTTAGCTTATTGGAGGAGGTATGACAGCAGAAAATATAAGGGGATCTGTAGCCAAAATGGTTGTCCTAGGGTGGGGAGAGTAGGCAATATCCAAAATACTCCAAATGAAATATACTTGTTGTTGTACATTCACGCACTTGTTTTAATAAAGATATCTCGCTCTAAGCTCATTTCACACCCATTTCATGCCGGCGTTCGTAAATTTCATACTGGCGCCTGTGAATAATATCGTGAGGGGTATAACGGTCAAGCCCCGTAGATTATAAAGTCCGTAGATTATACCCCCAGAGATTATAAACATTGCGCACCCTATCTTACTTTATGAAAAAGTAAGTTGGTACTATTTGGGGCCCGTTGCCAAAATTGCGGCATGGGCTGTAGCTCTTGAGACGATTTATAATCTCGTTTACTGGGAGGCTTCTTACGAAGAGATATGCTTTTCTTGGAAAGTTTCTCGCCATACGGATCTTTCTGTTTGTGAACTGTAAGCGAAGAGGAGTGATTGATTTCAATAGAATAGAGGGGGAGAGAATTTTTTGCTCTTCGGATTCTTATGCAAGAGGAATAACGCTATCTGTATAAATTAAAGTATTCGTATAAAAAAGATGAGTGTTGAAAGAGGGATGGCTTAGAGCACGTGGAAAATCATAGTGTATAAAATTGGCAATGAGGGATCTTCTTTGAAACGGCGGGCTATCAATTTTCTGGTATATGGGGTGCCTAGTATATGGGGATGTCTGTTATATGAGATGTTTGCCATATGGGAGAGTGGGGTGGCTTAGTGAAAGCTTTATTGAGGGGGACTTTATCACTGTTTGGTTTTTGCTTTTGGTAAGGGGTGGGGAGAATGGGGAAGGAATTGAGTTGAGAGGAGGTTCTGGAAATGGCTCTGTTAGATCTGTTGTAAATGACGAATAGGATCGATGAAGCTTATTCTAATTTTTAGAGGGAATGCTTGTGTTGCTTGAGGTGGATAGAGAGGCTAGAAAGATAAGATTATTCGTTTTGGGGCGGATAAAGGTATCAATGGGATATGTTCAAACAATGAGTTTATAATAACTCATTATTGAGATTCAATTTGAATTTCAATGAGAGCCCGAAATAGTGTGAGATGTTTTTAGTTCTCTTATTCAAACGCTCTTATATTGAATCAAGTAAAATCGTTTGTTTGCATATTACAAACAGGGTGAGCTTGTGGGGAAAAATATTCAAGAAATAAAATATTGAAAAAATAAAAATGCCTATACCGTCTCAAGTGCCAAGAGCTGTTGCAACAGTGAGGCTTGGCAAAGAGAAGGATAGGGCAAATCTTACAGAAATGAAAGAGGGGGGAGGCAAGGGGTGGGGGGATATTCTTTGGGGGGCGGTCAATTTCAAAAGCCATTCGCAAAGCATTTTAGAGATTAAGTGTGTCATTGAGTCCATTGATTTTGAAGCTACTGATTTTGAGGCTATTGAAACGCATGGTTTAAAGGATGGAGGATTTGATGAAGCTGATGGAGGTTGGGGAAAAAGATTTAGGCTTATAGGGAAGACTTATAAGGGCAAGAAGAGAGAGGCAAAAGAAGAATAAAATGGTGCTGCGAGAGAGGATTGAACTCTCGACCTCTCCCTTACCAAGGGAGTGCTCTACCACTGAGCTACCGCAGCCCTTTTCAATCTTTGCGCTGTCTTGTGCCATATTGTCAGAAAATAGGCAAGAGAACATTTGTATATTCTTGCAAGAAAACGTATCTTATGTCATGACATATGTTTCTTATATGCTTAAATATTTAAGGTTATGAGTTGCTTGGATAGAAGCTCAACACTGTTTAAAAGGTTGCGCAATGACACAAATGCATCAAAAACAAAAACAAAATGAAATTAATCATCAAGATGAAAAAGCAAAACGACGTCAAGAAAGATTGGCACAACAATTGCGTCAAAACCTGAAACGTCGAAAAGAGCAAAGCCGAAAAAGAGCACAACCAGAGCTCTAAAATGCAAAAAGCTCTAAAATGCAAAAAAATGTTTTTTAGTAAATTTTTGCAACCAAACTTCTCAATAATTTGTTCTCATAGTTAGAATGCGTTCTAAAACGATTAATAAAGCATAACTTCCCGAAGGGGGACAATCCTTTGGAAGGGCAGGCACAAAGGAAAAGAGGGAAAACACGATGGATTCTATTCAAATTGTTGGGGGAGAAAAACTTCAAGGAACAATTCCTATTTCTGGGGCAAAAAATGCTGCATTACCTCTTATGATTGCGGCGCTGCTTACAGAAGAAACGCTCACTTTAGAAAATATTCCGCATCTGGCCGATGTTGAATTGCTTATTCGTATTCTCAATAATCATGGTGTTGGATATGCCGTTGATGGACAAGAGTTTAACGATGAATGTGTGAATTCAAGAACAATTCATTTTACGGCGCAAAAAATAGCCACAACACGGGCACCATACGAACTGGTGAAAAAAATGCGTGCAAGCTTTTGGGTTATCGGACCTCTGCTTGCACGATGCGCAGAGGCTTATGTTTCGCTTCCTGGAGGATGCGCTATTGGAACAAGACCTGTCGATTTTATCCTTGAGGGACTTAAAACTTTAGGCGCACAGATTACTATCGAAAATGGATATGTTCATGCAAAAGCGCTAAAGGGGTTAAAAGGTGCTCACTATCGTTTCCCTAAAGTCACTGTTGGTGGAACCCATGTGCTGCTGATGGCGGCGACAATGGCAAAGGGAACAACCACTCTTGAGAATGCAGCTTGTGAGCCAGAAGTGACAAACCTTATTCGAACTCTGAATGCTATGGGGGCTCAAATAACCGGTGAAGGAACAACAACGCTTACAATTGAAGGGGTTAAAAAACTCAACGGTGCTAGAGTACGCGTTATTGCTGATCGAATCGAAGCGGGAACATATGCAATGGCTGTTGCTATGACGGGAGGAGATGTCTTTCTTAAAAATGCAAATCCTAATCATCTCACAAAGGTGCTTAAGGTGCTCCAAAAAACAGGACTCGAGATTCAAATAGAACCTCAAGGAATTCATATTAAGCGAAATCCAAAGAACACCAAAATTATGCCCGTTGATATTAAAACAGGACCTTATCCTGCTTTTCCAACTGATCTCCAAGCGCAATTCATGGCGCTCATGACACGGGCTGAAGGAATCGCGCATATTACAGAGACGGTTTTCGAAAATCGTTTTATGCATGTTCAAGAACTCAATCGCTTAGGAGCACAGATAAAGCTTGATGGGCAGACGGCAACTGTCTATGGAACAGAGAATTTGCAAGGGGCTCCTGTCATGGCGACGGATTTGCGTGCTTCTGTTTCTCTTGTGATTGCAGCATTGGCAGCAAAGGGGGAAACAATCGTCAATCGTGTTTATCATCTTGATCGTGGATTTGAGAGATTAGAAGAAAAATTGGCTCGTTGTGGCGCAAAAATCCAACGTATCACAGTGTAAACCTGTTAAAGTGTAAACCTGTTAAAGATATGCTGAATGCTTTGCGCTGTGGTTGAGGGGGGCGATTGCTTGGGGGCGTTTTAACACAATGTTTGCTTGTTGGGAGGGGCTGGGCTTGGCTGGTGCATTTTTAATGGTTTACTCTCTTGCTTGTGGAATTTTGGAGCCGTATATTCTTGATGATTTTCTCAATAGTTCTTTCAAAACTCCATCTTTCAAGGGTATGGCTTTTGTGGCTGCTGTTTTCTTTTCGGAATGGTTTTTCTTTCGTGTAAAGTTTTGCTTCTCTCACTCTTGAAGAGGCTCGTGATTATTGTCTAAGTTTCGTTCATGGCGCTCATGACGCGGGGTTGAGGGAAGCGCGCATATTACAGAGACGGTTTTCGAAAATCGTTTTATGCATGTTCAAGAACTCAATCGCTTGAGGGCGCAAATAAAGCTTGATGGGCGAGAGGGCAACTATCTCATGGAACAGAGAATTTGCAAGGGGGGACTCATCATGGCGACGGATTTGCGTGCTTCTTGTTTCTCTTGTGATTGTAGCCCTCTTACTCTTGTTACATTGGCAGCAAAGGGGGAAACAATCGTCAATCGTGTTTATCATCTTGATCGTGGATTTGAGAGATTAGAAGAAAAATTGGCTCGTTGTGGTGCAAAAATCCAACGCATCACAGTGTAAATCTGTAAGATGTCTCTCAAAAATGGCTTTGGGAGGGGGTGATATGTTGTTAGGTGTGCTTTTGGGAGGTGTGATCTCAAAAATAAAGGGTTATTAGTCCTCTCAATAAACGTGGGTTTTATTTCATGGTTTTGGAGTTTTTACGAGCGGGCATAAAAGTTTGAGAGGCGGGGGTGGAGCTCATAAAATAAAGACTGTTTTTAAATTTTATTGCTAATTTCATGAAATTACTTTATTGGTAAGAGAATGTTTTGGTCGTCTACGCAGCGATCAACAGGGAATGAAAGACCCTAAACTTGAGACACGTATTTATCCAGCTTTATGGATATCCCGGATTTCCGGGAGCTTTTGTTATGTCCAGGTGCGCTCTAGCACTAAAAGCAAAAGGCTGAGTCAAGTTTCAGCTCTTTCAACTCCCGGAATACCAATGCGAGGGCGCTCGCAACCGGCAGGGGAGCTTGAAGTGAAAGCTAAAAATCCACACTTTAA
>NZ_JBHIRG010000009.1:0-81628 GCF_042196965.1 Bartonella sp. AA83SXKL | reverse complement strand
AGTATTGTGGTCCTCTCTCCTGAAAACAACAAAGCCCCCTCTTCTCAAGAACACTTCGTGGTCACAGATGTCCAAGCTTCAGAATCCGGTATGTATAAGCTTATCTTGCGGGAGCTAAAACAATGAACGTATCTTTATCTTGTGTGTTTAAAAATCAATAAAACTGTCCCAGAACTCGAATTACTGCTGTAAACCTTGGACTTGAAAAAGCAGTGAATCGGTAATTCCGTGGTATGCCGGTACGGAGACTGATTTGGCATTCATGGTATGTTATAGCTACTGATGCAATTCGTGTCCAAGTGGTTCGTTCATTCTTTTCAGGACTTTCAAATACAATGGCTTGATCGGTTACCAAAAGACGTCCTCTAAGTGGGATCTTTTTATTAATATCAAAGAAAACGCGTTCTTGAACTCCCAACAATTTTTCATTGTGTGCTAAACGATATTCATATTCGCTTGCGTCAAGCTCTTGAAACATTTTACACGCTTCAGAAAAACTAGACACTTTAATATCCGGTAGCAACATTGCAACTTGTTCTTCAAAAAGTTTTACTTTTTTCTTTTCAGAGTAGTGAGCGATCACCAAAAGTAAAACAATAATAATGGCTACTAATAACCATGGTGAAATACTTATTATTGCTACTATGCCCCCAATCAATAGAGCACAAAGGAGAAAAATCTTGATCCCCTTTTCCCACCGTTCGTTTTCAATTGCTGGAAACGTTTTATTAACAACTGAGAAATCAGAAGAAGGATGTGCAGGAGGGAGCGACATTGAAGCCTGTTCTGGAACTTTCTCTTCAAAACGTTTTTTGCGTTTATCTTGCCAATAAGCGAAAATGGAAAACGCAAAAAACGCAAAGAAAATTAACCAAAACCATCCCCAAAAGCCTAATCCATCATCTTTGTCTGGTTTGTTAACTTGAGTGGGGGTAATTTGCTTATCAGTATCCTCAGCTGGTACCTGAGTCACGCTTTCGTTTTGAGTAGCAACATCTATTGACGAAGTCGAGGAGGAGGTAACAATCTCGTTATTGTCTGCAACTTGATCTGGTTCATTTTTGTGGAAAAAAAACGCACCTAATATTGCAGAGCCGAGAAATAATAAAACTCCAATACCAAGAGTTTTCAGTCCGTTTTTCCGCCATTTCTTTATACATATTAAAACGAGTCCGACAATCATCACTGGTAATGATAACAAGCACACTATCATTGCAATTGTATCAAGTATGTCGAGCATTATTTTCCCCTCCGCTATAAATAAAAAATAATGCTGGTGAATTTAGAGTGAATCGACAAATAAAGTAAAGACGTACCATATATTTTATAAAAAAGTGATATTAATGCTTGACATCATCATAAGGATATGAATAATCGAATCATGTGCCTAAGAAACACCTTAAAACAACTAGCGGATTGGTTGCCGAAATAACTCGTTTTCCGCAATTTAAAAGCTTTGACTCATTGTATGCTACATGCATATAATAATATTGTCGGGTGTGGTTATGCCATATAATACCCTTTCGGGGAAAGCATAACGACGGGCTAGTTGCCGTGTTTCTTAGCGCCCGGCACTCTTTTAGAGTGTCATTAAGAAACCTCTAACAACTAGGAGTTCATTATGAACACACTTATAGAAATATCAGAACAGGTTATTGATCAGGAAACTGTTCAAACTGTTAATGCGCGTGAATTGCACGCATTCTTAGAGGCAAAACGAGACTTTTCCAATTGGATTAAAGACCGTATTATCAAATACAATTTAGAAGAGGGAATAGATTATATTTTAACGCTCGCCAAAACTAGCGAACGTCAAAATGTAGTGTTAAAAGAATATTATCTTACACTAAATGTAGCTAAAAAGCTTTCTATGCTTGAGAACAATAAGAAAGGTAGAGAAGCTCGTTTATACTTTATCAAATGTGAACGGCTTTTGAAACAAGTAGCAACACCACAAGTTGACTACTCCAAACCCGAAGCATTGCTTGGTGTTTTAAATCACTTACAAAGTCAAATTGAGCAGAAAGATCATGTGATTGCTGAATTAGCACCAAAAGCAGAAGCTTTAGAAGGTTTAAAGCGTTCTGATGGTCTGTTTGGCTTATCGAAGCAGCAAAGATGTTGGAAGTACGACCTAAGGATTTAACCGATTACTTGCGACAAAATGATTGGGTCTATCGACGGGCTCCAGGGGCGCCTCTGTTACCTTATCAGGATAAAATCAAGAAAGGATTCATGGATTGTCCCGCTATCACCATTCAAAGACCGGATGGTACAGAAAAGGTGCTGCCTTCAACGAAAATCACACCAAAAGGATTGGCATGTTTGAGAGAACAAATCCATGGGGGTGTACAATGAAGATAGATACCAACTTCCTATGCGATTTGTGGATGGTATTGTTTCAGTTTTCTAATCATCAAAGCATTGGAGATGAGGATTGCACTGCCATAATTGAGATTATGGGCATGGTGGAAAAAGCTTTGATTTTAAAACTTCAAAATGAGGTTCCAAATATTACGAAGATTTTAGCAATTCTTACAGATTTTGGAGATTCAGAGTTACCGCATAGCATGGATTCTTTGTTACGCGCTTATGAACCAAATTTCGAGAGCCCCATTAAAAAGGTTGCTTAACTTAAAAACAAAACTCCCCTCCCTATCGTTAAAGGTGGGGAGGTAGTCAAGAGACTTCTTTAGGTAAGAACTCAAAATGAACGGGTTTAAAACTAGTTAAGTCATAATCTGTAAGATCTGCAGTATCAACAAAGTTTTCTGCTTCTTCATCCGTCTTAAAAACGGGCATTTGTTTTAATTTAGAGGTTTTCATAAAAATTAAATTTCTTTTGATGTGTATAGAATTTTAAAAAATTCAAAGTTTAGAAGAAATGTATCTGTTTAAACTCACACCATTTTCAGCGGCTTGTATTGCAAGTTTTCTATGGAGTTCTGGTGGTATTCTTAATTGAAACTTACCACTGTATTTACCATGTGACAAAGGCACAGGAACTTCTTCTCCATTATGTTGCATGTCCTCCACAACTTCTGAAACAAGGTCCATAATGCCTTTTAAAGCTTTCTCTGCTTGAGCATCTAACCATGAAAGGGATGGGAATTCTGCACACAATCCGACATATTCCTCATCTTCTTGCGACCACAAAACACGATATGTATAATGATTATTGTTCATGTTTCATCCTTTCTATCGCTTGTAAGATTTGTTTGACTTGATAAGCTTTTGCTTTGTTACTAGAATCTTTTTGAATATTCACACGAGGATCACCAAGCCACGGTGTTTTAAAAACAAAGTGGCTTGTACCATTGTTCCGTGGTTCTCCAAAGAAATAGACACATACAGCCAACAAATCTGAAAACTTAAT
The DNA here is from genome assembly GCF_042196965.1 of Bartonella sp. AA83SXKL. Classification (NCBI taxonomy): domain Bacteria; kingdom Pseudomonadati; phylum Pseudomonadota; class Alphaproteobacteria; order Hyphomicrobiales; family Bartonellaceae; genus Bartonella; species Bartonella sp. AA83SXKL. The sequence continues at coordinate 78,252 of NZ_JBHIRG010000009.1, read as the reverse complement.
GTTCTTTGGTGATGCTTTCATCAAGCTGATTATTTTTTCAACTTTATTACTCATAACCAATGATAGTATCATTATTAATCCTAGTCAATCATTTTTAGAAATAGCGTCAACTAACAAGAGCCTTTTGTAACTCGACACTGTTAAAAAATCTCAATCAAGGTGAATATGAAGCCGTCCCTGCCGAGCTACAGAAATGGACCAAAGCAGGCGGAAAACGTCTTGAAGGTCTCACACACCGGCGTGCGGCAGAAACAGGCTTATGGGCGAAAGGGGTTTTTGTTTCCTCCAATTATCAAACAGTAGAAACGCAAGCATCAACGGGGATTTTCAAAGCCGAAGCCCTTGCACCGATTATTGGCTCTTTTTCTGGACTTGGTGGTTTGTTAGCAGGAAATGAACCAATCCAATGGGCTTTGGCAACCATTATGGTTTTAGCCGCATGTGCTGGTATTTTCTTTGTTGCTAAACGCTTTCAGGAGCACCGCCTATGATCTTATGGATGAAAAAAAATCTGATGGTAACAGGTGCGGCTTTAGCCGCTTTTTTTATGATTTTAGCAAGAGCTTTTACTCTTGGGAAAAAAGCAGAGCAACAAAAGCAAACAGAAAAAGCTTTAAAAGCAGCCATAACACGGCTGGAGGTGGAAAGTGAAGTTAATCAAAAAAGTGATGCTGATGTGCGTGCTGCTCTCTCTGACTGGTTGCGCAACAAATAAATATGCTTCTTCTTGTGTTGGCTGGTTGCCAATTTATTTAGACAAGAAAGATCTGAACACCATCAGTTCAAACTTAGCAAGAGAGATCTTAAAGCAAAATAATCTAGGTGAACGCTTGTGTGGGTGGAAACATGGCTAGAAAAAAAACACAAGACGATATAGAGCTTACAGAAGCAGAAAAAGAAATACTTCAAGAAATCATCATGACCTACAAAAGCGTGAAAATGATGTCTCGCTTGATAAAATGGATGGCATTCATCCCTCTTTTATGGTTATCCTTTATTTTGCTCGTCTTATGGATGCAATAGACAATGTCTTTGCACATTTTAAACAGTGGCTAACCAAAAACTGAAAGCTTTACCCCCTCCCCGCTTTTAAAGCGAGGAAAGAGAGATTATATCGTAATCTATCCGCTAATCGCTTAAGTGTTTCTTAGACACCTGACGCGACAATAGACATAACAATTATCAAGCCTCTTCGGATATAAAAGACGCCCATTGTTCTAAGAGGGCACGGCGCTATTCTAAAAAATCCGTCCGCATGTAAGCCTTTGTCACTGAATTCCCAACTGAATACGCAAGAACAGATTCTGCAATTTCAAATGGTGCTGACGTTGTCTCTGCTATCCAGTCCCACAGAATCGATCTGAAACCATGAAGTCTATAATCAAAACCTTTGTCTTTCATGAATTTAGAAAGTGCTACATCAGATATAGGCTTTTCAAAACTCTCAGCAAATAAAAAACCATTTTTTCTATTTTTTGCTTTTTCAATAACAGCAAGCGCTTCAGCTGTAAGCGGCACATGAAAATCAGAAACCTTTCCAACAATTCTCTTCATATTTTCTTTTGAGATAATCCATATTGATCCATAAATCTCTTCTGATCGAATATGCCTGATTGGTATAAAACAAAAAACCGTCAAAATAAGAAGTTTTAAAGCTAGATGTGATACAAGCTCATCATTTTAAGATTGAAAAAACTTAGGCATTTCTTTCCATGGCATAGCTGGAATATTTTGGGTATTTTGAATAAACTTTTCTAATAAAGCTTTTACTTTTAATTGCATATCCACATCTATACCAAGTGCCGCCGCATGTTTTATAGCTATATTCAAGCGGGATAGAGCTTTACTTGCTGTTTCGTTTTTTGTCTTCCAAATGGGAGAAATGCATCCTTTTATATCAATTTGCGTCAGTTCAATGATTGGCGTATCACCAAGTTTAGGAAAAACATGTAACTCAAGAGGTGTTAACCAGCTTGCTGCTTTTCCTTCATTTTTCAATTCGTTTTTTTTCGCTTCAAAAGCACTAGAGGCAATTTCTCGTAAAGAAATCCCCCCTGCTCGACGCAAATTTTCTTTTTGTTTTCGGCGAATCGGGTCAATTCTTTGATCTAAAAGATCACGATAAGCTAAAGCTTTGAACAGTGCTTCTTTTAAAGATACATAGCGACAAGAGCCTAATCCCATTTCTCGTCGTCTTTTATTGAGGTCAAACCTAAAAAACCATCATCCTTGATCTGGTGTAGTTTTGATAAGCCATAAACCAGCTCTGTCAGCATATTTTCCTTTAGATAGATTTTTTACAGATAAGACAGACAGTCTATCACGTTCTTCGAACCACCTTTTTAAAAACACCTTTTGAATTACACTTGGAGCACTTTCATCTGGTACCAAGATTATATATAAAAGGCAATTTAATAAATAAAATAAAATAAAAACAATTAGTTATTAAATAGAAAAAAGATAAACTGTGCTATCAGGTGATATTCTAGAGAGTTCTAAGGGAAGAAAAAATTGTTGCACAAACGTGCACGCCGTCCGCACCACTCTATGTGAATTTTTTTTATTTTCTCATTACTTAGATAGTAAAAACTCTCTTTAAGTTTACTGTTTGCAACTCTATAACGGTATTATAAAGTGATAACTGTAATAATATGAAAGACGAAGCAATCCTTCTTTGCCAACAAATGTTTCAACCACACCTCGTGAACTAAAAATTTTTTATTCTTAACAATTAAGAATCTGAGTAACTCTTCCTTACCTCCTCATTCTCACTCAAAGTCAAAGCCCCCCTTTTTTCACCATAAAATAGTGTTTACAATGCATAAAATTAAAAAATAAAGGCCCTATCGAAGAAATAGGACCTCTTAAATTTAAGCTCCTTTATCCTACAAAATTAGAATTTGTAAGCTATTCCTGCGCGAAAATCATTCGTCTTATACTTAACTTCAATCTCGTCTTTAAATTTCCTTTTACCAAAATCTGAGTAACGATATTCCGCACGCACAACAAGATGATCTGTCATTGCAAAATCAACACCACCACCGAGAGTATAACCAATCATCGTTTTTGTTACATCCGATGTCCTATTAAATGGCTCACCTCCCGTAATTACTGTCGACAAAATATCTTGAAACTGTCCATAAGCAACACCACCAGCAATATAAGGCATCACATGCCCCGCAGAAAACCCAACACGCACCCGTGTAGCACCTGTCCATTTTTGTTTTAACGTATGATTAAACGTTAAACTGTCTTTCTCTTCTTTATCCTCTGCAGAAGAGCGAGAAAAGTCTCTACCCTGTCTTCTGACAAGTTTTGCCTTTTTTCGACTTTTTCCTTCTGTACCTAATTCCTCAGTATCAGTACCCGATCCTTCAGTGCCCGATCCTTCAGTGCCCGATCCACCAGTGTTAGGACCACCTGCACTCGTTTCATCAGCCTGAAATCTTGTTTTTGTATCCTTTTTTTCCGTTAAAAGCATATCCGTATCAATCCCCACAATAAAATTATTACCGAGATCAAAATTAACACCCGCATAAAAACCACCTATAAATCCAGAAAGCTCAGGCATATACTGCTTCTCGACAGGCACCCATGGTTTACTTTTACTCTCCTCATCGGGATAGAGAGGAATATCAACATCACGCGTTATTGCAGAAGTCTTACTTGAAAAGCCACCAACTTGCCCCCCGAAATAAAAACCTGCCCAAGAAAAAGGTGAAGAAGCAACAACTTCTGAGGCAACATGTAATGGCTCTTCGTGAGCCACCACATCTGCAGCCTGTACTATAGAAGGTGAAATCAAAGAAAAAACAGATGCTGTTATAAATTTTGTATTCATAAAATTATACCCCATTGCTAAATTTAAATATAATCAAAAATCACATTTAGAAAAACAAAGTTTTATAAAATCTTATGCTGTAAAATTGCATTTACTCCTTTATATTTACATTTAAATTTATCACTATAATAATATATCATTACACCAAAATTTAATATTATCAAATAAATTTTAAAATATTAGAATAATGAATACTTTAAATAATAAATATTTAATAAAAATACCTATTATATTTTTAAAAGGATGAAATATAAAACATTTTGTATCAAAAATACCGCAAAAAAAAAATCACAAAATAGTATATTTTATGCCTTTTTAATGAAAAAAATCTAAAAATGATGTAATTATTTTTAGAGAATTGATGTTCATTAACAATATTATAAATACCTCAATATTCTTACATCCAAAATGCATACTGTAGATTCTACATAGTATAAAAAAACATCCATTTTATACTAAAATCATACTTTTTTTTACCATTTTCTAAAGGATGAGATTATTAATACGACAATATCATTATCCTTCTAAATCTTGTCCCCAAACAAAAATTCTCAATCATTTTATTTAAAAATTGCTCTTCCCCTACTGATTTCTATAATATCATCTGCCTTTATTGCAAAACGGTCTTTATTAGGAAAAGTTATAAAACATCCCTTCATACAAATTGTAATTTTTTGATGAGTATTTAAAGAAATTTTTGAAGGTATACTTCCTTCAACAACAATAAGAGATTGTATCTTTAAATCATTATTCTTCACTGTTGCAGCAAAAGCTGTTATGGTAGAAATACTTAATAGAATAACTGTAATCAAAATATAAGTATATTTTAGCATTCTAAGATTCCTTCCTCAGCAAAACGCTTATATAGGCTAAATCGAAGAGCATTGGTTACATGAGAAGATAAGGTAATATTAGGCACATAAATAGCCAAATTAAAGGAAAAACTCTTACGATCAAATGCTGTAAAACTTACCTGTGGGATAGGATTTTTTAAAACGCCTTCTGTCGCAGAAGCAATCTCTAACAAAATTTCAGCAACATGCTCTGGAGCAACCTTAGATGATACAGTAACTGGTATATCAATTCGTCCTACTTTATTACGTCGTGTCCAATTACTAACGTTGTTATTAATAAGGCTTGAATTGGGAATAATAATCGTCTTACGCTGAATGGTCTCAAGTTCCGTTGCACGCACACTAATACGCTTAACAACCCCCCCTACTGATCCAGATTCTATATAGTCTCCTATTTTAAATGGTCTTCCAACTAAAATAATAAGTCCAGAGACAAAGTTTTGGACAATATTCTGTAAACCAAAACCTATACCAAGTGAAAGTCCTCCAGCAATAAGAGCGAAATTTCTAAGATCCAAACCTGCCATTGATAATCCGGTCAAAGCAGATACAACAACGCCTCCATAACTTATCACTGTTTTGATAGAATTACGTATACCAGAATCGAACTCTCCATGAACCAACACCACATTATCTAACCAACCAATAAATCGGTGAATAAGAAACCAGCAAACACAAAAAGAAATAATTCCTGTTACAAGAGAAATCAAAGAAAGACTAATATTTCCAATCTGAAAACCGGTCACCGATTGCCACAAAACTGCTTTTAAATCAGAATAGGAAAATCCAAACTGTACAGCAATTGGCATTGCACAAAATATAACAACAAATAAATTGAGAAAAACGCTCATAAAAACTCCCAATTGATTCATCGTTTTTTCTTCTAAATGAAACCTCTGCATCAAAAGATGACCAACCGTTGTTTTCATAAATTGGTCTTTAGTTCCAAGTGCTTGAGCGCTTTGTATTCCTAAATACATGAGAACTAAAAATGCTCCATCAATCATAATTTGCTGCGTAATAAAACGCGCAAGTCCAACATAACCTAAAAAATTCAATACAAAGAGCAGTAACCCCAAGCCAATAAGAGGAATGCGTATATAAAATGGCCAAAAGTATGGCTCTTTTTTTTCTTCTTGAACACGCCTACGTCTAAACCGCAAAGGTACAAATGATATTATAAATAGCAATATCGCTACAAGAAAAACAGCAATAAAACTTTTAGCAATTGTCAAAGATAGAGGCGCTGAAATGATTTGATAAATACTATCAAGAACAGCGTCAAATGCCAAAATACCCCCTAAAGACGTGAGTAAAATCACTAATTGATAAGCAGACGATGGTGCAATACTGAGAAGACGCACATGGGGCCTATTCGATGATAGAAGAACAACAGCTAATCGATTGATTAAAAATAATAAAATAATTTGACAACCTATCATATCAAAAACTGTTGTAAGTTTACCTGGATCTAAGTTAAAACTACGAAACAAAAACAACACAAGATAAACGCAAAGAATACATACAAGTGAAGGTAAGAGAACTGAAATAAAGGCGATCAATAAGCGTTGTAAATAAGATATTTCCTCATTAGACTTCGTAAAGTGGCAATACACATGAACAAGAACTTTTTGAGAAAAATACGAAAGTCCCAAAGTAATAAAAAGTGGAATTAAAAAGCAAAGAAATAGTTGTAAAAACTTGAAGTAAAATATAAAATTCCACCAAGAATTTAACAACACAAGAAAATCTGATGAAGCCTCTTTTGTTTTTTGGGCGAGATGTTTAACCATCGGCATCGAAAACTCAAGCCTATACGTAAGCGTGCGTTTAAAAAGCTCCCGAGATTGAGAAATAGAAAGTTCAGCTATTCTATTTGCCGCTAAGAAAATTGCTTCAAAACGAAGCATGATACTGTTAATTTTAGCTTTTTGCTCTATCAAGTAGGAATATTCCTTCACTGAGCTTTTCAGTTTTTTCACGTCACGATGGAGCTCCATTAATTGATCAAGAAGTGTATTAATCTCATTAAGAGGAGGACGCAAAACAAATGCTGCCTCAATAGCACGTTCACTGATATCTTGTGCACGTAACCGTAATTCTTCTAAAGCACGCTCATCTTCTGGCTTTCTGTCAAAATCTCTTTTTAAAGTTTCAGTATTTTCTTCAAGAGTCTCAATAATCAACTGTTGTTGCTGAATAATTTCATCAACTGAATAAGAAGCTATCGTTTGTTCGACAATTGTATTTTGTGCCCCCCTATTACCCCATGCACCAGAATTAAATACAAAGATAATCCCCAAAAGAAGGAAAAGTATGTGGATGTTTTTTCTACAAAATGAATACATATCTACCTTATGAGCACAAAAGGGATTTTATTTCTCTCTTTTAAATATGGTATAAAGTAGATATTTTCAACTTTTATAGAATAATCTTATAAAAGCTTTCCCTTATCCTATAATACTGATAATAAGATAAAAGAATGATAAATAAGCTGAACTCAATAAGATTAAAGAAGGCACTCTAGCATGTTTTTTTTGCACCTTTATTGCAAAAAAGAAGATTTTCTTCCTTTGACAACCTGGATTTTTCTATCCAGTTTAGGTGTATTCTTGACGAGCAACCTAGAAACGCGTGCTTATTTAATCAAACAATCACACACCAATAACGTCATTAAAACGAATAGATTTGATTTACATCATAAATGTGATCATGTGAATGTTACCACAACTGAAAACAAAAAACTTGTAACACTCCATACAGAATCTATTTTTATGAGGACCTTTCAAAAAATCCTAACATTGGATTTCTTTTTAATAAGGATTCCAGCTGTTGACACACGATTTCGTAACGTTAAAACACAATATTTCTCAAATAAACGCGCTCCTCCCAATGAACACACTTAATTCTCTTCCTTGAATATAAAAACGATCATCTTATTTTACTTGTGCTTTTAACTTTGAATAACTGTTAGATTGCCTATTTACGGAATATATCATGCGTACACCTGGTTGGTTAACTACCCTTTATTGTTTTATTCTTTTAAGCAGCATTTATGTTGCCTTACCCAATTTATTTTCACACGAACAAGTTAAAAACTCGAAATTCTTACCCGACACCCGTGTAGCACTTGGTCTTGACCTTCAAGGAGGCTCTTCTCTCCTGCTCGAGGTTGATAGCAAAACGTTAAAACGCGATCAGTTACATATAGTTTTAAGCAATGTGCGCAATGTATTGCGTGAAAAACAAATCCGCACCTCAAGTGTGCGTATCGTTGAAGATAGCGTTATTGCCCTTATTTCTGACCCATCGCAAACTGAAAAAGCACTCTCTGCTTTGAAAACATTAATAACCCCCATACACAGTAGCTTTGGCACAACAGAACATAACATCACGATCAGTGCTCAAAATGAAACTCTCCGCGTCACATTAACAGAAGCTGGTATAAAAGACCGTGTCAGCAATGCTATTGAACAAAGCTTAGAAATCATCCGTCGTCGTATAGATCAAGTTGGTGTTTCAGAACCAGCCATCCAAAAGGTTGGAAATGATCGTATTATGGTCCAATTGCCTGGACTACAAGATCCAAAACAACTGCGTGATCTTTTAGGAACAACCGCTAAGATGAGTTTTCATCTTGTTCCTTCTAATGTGGACCCCAATAATCCCCCTATAGGTGTTTCTATTCTCCCTGGATACACTGATGCAACACAACATTATGCAATTTATGATCAAATTTCTTTAGATGGAAATGTCCTGAAAGATGCCCGTGCAGGTTTTGACCCCCAAATACCAGGACGTTCCATTATTTCATTTACGCTAGATTCCGCTGGCGCAAAAATATTTGCTGATATAACACGACAAAATATTAACCGTCCTTTTGCCATTGTTCTGGATAATAAGGTTTTAACCGCTCCGACCATCAATAGCGTCATTCCCAATGGACAAGGTCAAATTACAGGAAACTTTGACCCCAAAGAAGCCTCAACTCTGGCTGCTCTGCTTCGTGCTGGTTCCCTCCCCGCACCACTCACGGTCATTGAAGAGAGAACTGTAGGTCCAAATCTTGGTGCTGATGCCATCCAAATGGGACTTTACACCGGCATAATTGGCTTTATTCTTGTTGCAATTTTTATTTTTCTTCTCTATCGTATTTGGGGATTAATTGCCAATATAGCGCTAGCTCTGCATACAATTTTAACATTTGCTGCACTGAGTCTTTTGGGAGCTACGCTTACGCTGCCTGGTATTGCTGGTATTATTTTAGGTATCGGTATTGCCGTTGATGCTAATATCCTTATCAATGAACGTATCCGTGAAGAAAGTCGAAAAGGTGTGGGTGCTTTTGCAGCCCTAGATCGTGGATTTAAACACGCTTTTGCAACCATTGTTGATGCAAATGTTACAGCAATTATAGCGACCGTCTTACTATTTTGGTTCGGGACCGGCCCCGTTCGTGGTTTTGCCGTAACAATGTTGCTTGGTATTATCATCTCCATGTTTACAAATATCACCATTGTACGCATCATCATGATTTGGATCGTTCGTAAATGGAAAATTAAAAAATTGCATATTCACTCTGCTTTCAACATCATGTCACAAAACACAACTTTCCACTTTATGAAAGCACGTTTCATTGGTATTGGCGTCTCAATTGTTTTATCAATGGCTTCAGTTTTTCTCTTTTTTAAGCCTGGATTGAATTTTGGTATTGATTTCATTGGCGGAAGCCAAATGAGTATTACCACGAAAGGACCAGCAGATCTAGCAACTCTGCGTTCCAAGCTTTCTACTCTTAATATTGGTGAAATTACCTTGCAAAATATTGATAACGAAAATACCGTATTAATTCGCATGCAGAAACAAAGCGGTGGCGAAGCACAACAAACCACCGCCATTGATAAGGTCAAAACAGCTGTACAAAATATCTATCCCGATACCACATTCGATCAAATAGAAATTGTTGGTCCCAAAATTTCAGGTGAGCTTGCCACAGCTGCTTTTACTGCTGTTATTCTTGCGGCTATTGCCATGTCTCTCTATATATGGTTACGCTTCGAGTGGTTCTTTGCCATTGGAGCAATTATCACTCTCATTCTAGACACCACAAAAATGATTGGCTTTTTTGCTTTATTTCAATTTGATTTTAATTTAACGGCTATCGCCGCACTCTTAACAATTGTTGGATATTCTATAAATGATAAAGTTGTCGTCTATGATAGGATGCGCGAAAATATGCGTCTTTATAAAAAAATGCCGTTGCGCGAACTGATTGATCTGTCCATTAATCAGGTTCTGGTACGTTGTTTTTTTACATCAGCCACAACAATTCTTGCGATGCTCCCCATGGCGATATGGGGTGGAAGTGCTGTTCATAATTTTGCATTACCCATGGTCTTTGGGATTATTATTGCAACATCATCCTCTATCTTTATTGCTGCTCCTATTTTACTCCTGCTAGGAAATTGGTGGCGTGAGCGAAATAATCGTGCAAATATCAAAGTGAAATAAAAATGCCCTTTAATGCGTATGGTACATCTCGCCTCTCTTCTCATAGAAATATAGTCGTTTTCATTCATTCGCTTTTTGATCAAGAATAGTAAATAATCCATGCTCCACGACACACCACTTATCACAACTATTGTTGCAGGCTTATGTTTAGCATTTCTCTTGGGAATGATTGCTAGCCGTTTACGTATTTCACCACTTGTAGGCTATTTGTTAGCTGGTGTTATTGTGGGACCCAATACAGGCGGATTTAAAATAGATTCCGTCATCATTAATCAACTTGCTGAAATTGGTATTATTTTGCTGATGTTTGGTGTTGGGCTCCACTTTTCATTAAAAGACCTTTTATCTGTCAAAGCTATTGCTGTCCCCGCTGCTATTGCACAAATGGCATTTTCTACTTTTCTAGGTTTGTGCCTTGGTCTGATTATGGGATGGGGCTTTAGTGGTAGTTTGATCTTCGGTCTTGCTTTATCCATAGCAAGTACCGTTATCCTGCTACGTGCTTTGCAAGAGCGTCATCTTATTGAAACAGAAAAAGGACGCATTGCCGTTGGATGGTTGATTATTGAGGATTTAGCAATGGTCCTTATACTTGTCCTCATCCCTTCCTTGGCAAGTGCCCTCAGCAATACCAAAAAAGAAGCGTTGGATCCTCTTGTTCAATGGTTGGATTTAAGTATTTGGGGTATTTTTGGTCTCACCATCCTAAAAGTAATTGTATTTATTGCACTTATGCTCGTCATTGGGCGACGCGTTATCCCATGGCTTTTAAAAATGAGCGCACAATCGGGATCACGTGAATTATTTCGTCTTAGCGTCTTTGCTATTGCATTAGGAGTAGCTTTCGGAGCCGCTCATTTATTTGGAGTTTCTCTTTCTCTTGGTGCTTTTTTTGCTGGTATGGTCATGAGCGAATCAGAATTAAGCCACCGTGCCGCGGAAGAATCTTTACCACTGCGCGATGCTTTTTCTGTTCTCTTTTTTGTTTCTGTAGGCATGTTATTTGACCCCGAGAAACTCTTAACTCATTTTTTCCCTCTCTTAGCAACCTTATTCATTATCGTAATCGGAAAATCTGCTGTTGCCTTTTTCATCGTTAAAGCTTTTCGCTATTCTAATGCAACAGCTTTGACTATTTCTGCAAGCCTTGCCCAAATCGGAGAATTTTCCTTTATCCTTGCTGGTTTAAGTTTAAGCTTAGGACTTTTAAACAATGACGCTCATGATTTAATTCTTGGAGGAGCAATTTTTTCTATTTTGCTCAATCCTCTTGTTTTCATTGCCTGTAATAAAATTAAAAAACGTCTAGAAAAAAATTCTGCATCTTCACAAAATACCCAAACAATTATTGATATTGATCCACAAGATCCTGACCAAGATTTTTTACCGATGACCTTAAAAAACAACCATATCGTAATTATTGGCTATGGTCGTATCGGTAAGTGTGTTGCATTATCTTTAATAAATAAAGGTGAACCTATAGTGATCGTAGAAGAATCAAAACGCCTCTCTGATAAAGCGATTGCAGATGGCTTTGAGGCTATTTGCGGCAATATCATTCAACAAGAAATAATGAACGCAGCAAATATAAATAATGCACATAAAGTTGTTATTACAATGCGAAGTACCATTGAAGTAGGAGAATGTATCGTGAATATCCGTGATATGAAGAAAGATATCCAGATAATCACACATGCATTATCCGACACAGAGACAACATATCTCATTGATTTAGGTGCTGATGTTGTAGTAACAGATGATGAAGAAATTGCCAATGGCATTATAGAGTATATAACAGAACGAAGATCTGTAAGGAATATGCTCAATCATGAAAATTTACAGAAAACATAAAATGGATACAGAATCGTGAAAATAAAGCAATTTATATGGCCATTGATTGGTATCTTAGCAATGCTGGTATCTATTCGAATTCTTTACATGAAGCTCTCTGCCATTTCATTTGGGGATGTATTGGAGCGCTTGAGCAATTTAAATGCACAGCATTGGTTATTAGCCTGTTTATGTTCTCTCCTAGCTTATGCTGCTCTTGCTGGATATGATCGAATTGCCTTGCAACATCTAGGCCATAAAATTTCTTGGATTTTTATCGCTATATGTTCATTTACAACCTACGCTCTTTCACACAATATCGGTGCTTCAGTTTTTTCTGGTGCCGTTGTACGCTATCGCGCCTATAAAATGAAAGGATTAAACGGAACAGAAATCGCAATATTAGTAGGTTTTTGCTCTTTTACTTTTGTAATCGGCACAATCTTACTTTTGGGAATCGTTTTGGTGCTGCAACCCGAAATTATCACCCTCATTCATAAAGAACTTCCTGAATGGCTCGGAACAACGGCTGGAGCAATTTTACTCAGCTGTATAGCACTTTATACGTTTGGCAGCTGGCTTCAGTTAAAACCCTTACGCTTGGGGAAGAAAATTCAACTTTCCTATCCACGACTGAAAATTGTTATTCAACAGCTTCTCATTAGCCCTCTAGAGCTTTTAGGAGCAGCAGGAATTATATATGCTGTTCTCCCACATAACGCAGATATTCATTTTATCTCTGTTCTTGGTGTTTTCCTAGCATCTTTTACGATAACTCTTCTCTCTAATGCTCCAGCAGGAGGAGTAGGAGTTCTTGAAGCTCTCTTCATAACAGGCATGCCCAATATAAATCCAACCGATGTTATTGCAGCACTTATTGTCTTTAGAATGTTTTATTTGATTATACCCCTCATCCTTTCATTATTTGTGGTCGTCATTTTTGAGGCGCAACAATATTGGAAAAGAGCCCCCAAAACACCACCTGAATAAATAAAAGGCTATCAATGACTTCTTTTTTATGTACCTATAAAAGAACAAAACACCATCGTGTTACCAATTTACATATCTTTTTTAAGAAACCTCTCTCAACGCTCTTCTCCATTACACAACAATACCCGTAAATGGTATAATAGTAAAGCTATTGTTGCACCAACATCTTTATACTTAATAAAAGAGCAAGCCTGCGCCATTATACTATTTTTCCAATGTTATGATAACTTTTAGCACTTAAGAACATTAATAAGAATTATTTTTATGCCTTTCTTCAATAGTCTTTATCCACACGTTAATCCCATTTATGATGCACAAATGAATGATTTTAATTAATTTATTATAAGAGGGATTGAAACAAAAGAAGTTTATGATAGTAAAGTTTTTTCAAACAAAGAATAATCAATTCTTTATAAATCAATATATTATAATGAATCTGAGTGGCTTTCTTAATATTTATATTTTTAGAGGTTTAGCTAACGGAAAGACAGCATAGCGTAAAACCACACAGCTTAATATTTTAAAACTTTAAGCCTCATTAAAGTTTATTGTCTTTCGTTTAACAGGTATTAGCTTTAAACAATTAAACTGATCTAATTTTATTACTTGTATATCCATATAACTACTTTGTATGTCCAGATAACTACTTTATTTTATCTTGATTTGCCCTCTTGGAATACTGATGATTATTACAGAAGTTTTTTGTTTAAGCGGGAGAGTTATCAAAAAATATCCACGCTGCTGACACAACTAAAGTGTAAAGTTTCTTCTGTCTTTAAACAATATGCTAAAAATCCAAAAAAATTTTAATCAATTTATATTAAAAGAAGTGAAAACTGTTGATTTTTATACCCCTTTAAATAACACAATTGTCGGTAAGAAGCTTCTCCTTACCAATTGCAACTTAAAAAAAAAGAAACAATACGCATTAAAAGATCTTTAAATGTCCTTTGGAAGTTCTTTGAGTCCCCTAAAAAGTACAAAAACCGATGACTAAGCTATATCAACAATCTTCACTTTTAAACAAACAGATATGGGGAAATCCTACTGCCCAATTTTATTTAGCAACTCATACCTTAAAAAAAATTACGCAATCAATAAGTTATTTACGGTATAAAATAAAATGGTGGGTGATGAGGGGATCGAACCCACGACCCGCTGATTAAGAGTCAGCTGCTCTACCGACTGAGCTAATCACCCATAAGCTTCTCAAAAGACGAGAATGAGCGTTTCTATAACGCTCCTAAGGATAGATGTCCAGATATTTTGTTGTTTGTTATATAAACTCATTGTCTGTAAGGTTAAAAATATGATATTCACCACTTGATCTTATATAAAAATAAACCCATTATAAGAAGCTTTATAAATAAATGTTCTGATTGTTATACAGAACCTATAGTTAGAGGATTATCGAGCATAATGCCCGAGCGAAAATTAGAGGAACCTTCTTGTGGTTGTAAGCGGGATGGGGCATCATTTTGTTTTATCAAAAATCACATGCATTCAAGCAATATTGTGCTGTTTTTTTCTTTGAATATAAGTTTTTTACATTCAATGTTCATGATCCAATATACGAACAAAAGCCTATGAATTTTTTTTGTCAATCGCGCGCTTTTAAGCTTCTAAAAGGTAAGGAATGATGGAATGGATCACTGATCCCCATGCGTGGTTTGGTTTGATCACGCTGGTTTTTCTCGAAATTGTTTTAGGAATAGATAACCTTATCTTTATTGCAATTTTAGCTGAAAAATTGCCACTGCATTTGCGTGACCGCGCACGCTTTATAGGTCTTACTTTAGCATTAATTATGCGGCTTTTTCTTCTTACCGTTATTGGATGGGTTATGAGACTCGATAGAGTAATTCTTTCACTTTCATCTTTTGTATTTAGTTGGCATAGCTTTATTTTAATCGGTGGTGGAGCCTTTTTGCTCGCAAAGGGAACGCTAGAATTACATGAAAGGTTAGAAGGAGTATCACATGAAAGAAAAACAGGCGTTGGTTATGCTGTTTTTTGGCAAGTAATCGTCCAAGTCGTGGTGCTGGATGCCGTTTTTTCACTAGACAGTATTATTACCGCAACAGGTATGATTGCAAAAGAGCAGGCAGCAGTTATGTATATCGCAGTCATAGCTGCTATGGGAGTAATGATGTGCGGATCTGGTGCTCTTATGCGTTTTATTAATCGTCATCCCACTATTGTAATCCTTTGTCTTGGTTTTTTGATGATGATTGGTTTTACTCTCATTGTTGAAGGATTTGGTTTTCATATTCCAAAAGGGTATTTGTATGCTGCTATTGGTTTTTCTGTTCTTATCGAAGCTTTTAATCAAATTGGACGTCGTAACCGTGAAAAAATGATTAAAACGAATGATCTACGCAGTAGAACAGCTGATGCTGTTTTGAGGCTCTTAGGAGGAGGAAGCAAAGATAGTCACCTTGCTGAGACTGTAGATGTTATTGCTGAACAGGCCGCAGCTTCTGAGTTGTTTAGACCAGAAGAAAAGGAGATGATTCGTGGTGTTCTCGATTTAGCTGATCGCCCTGTTCGCTCTATCATGTCGCCGCGTAATGAAATTGAGTGGTTAGATTTAAATGCTGATGAAAATGAAATGCGTGAAGAATTACAAAAGGTTAAACATAGCCGCTTAATTCTTGCGCGTGAAAAAGTGGATGAATTTGTTGGCGTTGCATTGACAAAAGATCTTCTTTTGAATTTGGCTGAGGGAAAAAAGATTAATTGGAAAAAAGCTATGCGAGAACCCCTCGTTGTTCATGAAAACACAAGTGTTTTACGATTGATGGAGCAATTACGTCATTCTTCGATTCAGCTTGCAATTATTGTTGATGAGCATGGATCTTTTGAAGGAATTGCAACACCAACCGATATTCTTGAAGCTATTGCAGGAGACTTTCCTGATGACGATGAAGAACTCATGATCGCAGAACAACTTGAAAATGGCAGTCTTCTTGTTGAGGGATATGCTGATATACGCCGTTTAAGTGGTTATCTTGGGCGTAACCTTGTGGATGAAGCAGATCGTTATACGACTCTGGCAGGCTTTATGCTTTGGCAGTTTGGTCATTTACCAAATGAGGGAGAAAGCTTTGAAACTGATGGTTTACACTTTAAAGTGATTGAAATGGAACGCAGAAACATATCTAAAATCCTTATTTCTCCACTTGTATCACCAGAAAAAAGCTAATTCTTTTTATAAGCAAAATGAATAAAAAGATTTTTTTATGATTAAAAATTGAAAAGAATAAGCAGCTGATAACTCAATTGCATTTCATTATTTTTATATTTTTTCTAAGCGTAAAATAATGACATACAAAAGTTATATTATCAATGAACTTTCCATTATAAAAAATTTTCATTGATGATTGACGAAAAGCTGGAAGAGAGAAAATGGTGCAAAATTATTTGTCAATGGTCATTAATCTCAAAACAATGAATATATACAACATATTGATTTATAATAATTATTTATTACAATATTACCTTCACATCAAGAAAGCCTCTTTCAAACATCAGATTTCCGCCAATGGATAAAACTCCACCATTGTTGAGTTCACTCAACTGATGATGGCATCTTTAAACCAGACTCTGGCTCCTATAATCTTTTTAGATCTTCTTGATATTTCTTAAGGAGCTATTCCTTAGCTTTTGTTTCGATAAATTTAGCTATTTTTTCCTTCCAAGAATGAAACTCCACCTCTCTGGAAAGCTCTTATTAAGAACTTTGTTTTTCTTCCAGATGGTTCATATTTTTTACTACTTTTGCAATGAAAGCGTAGCTGAGTTGCTTAGATTTGACTACTTCTTTGACTAAAGCCAATGCACGTTCAAAATGAATCTGTTAGGTATTTTCATCAAAGCCTAAATGATCCTCTGTACTGAAAATTTGGTAATAAGATTGTAAGGTTGCAACATCACCCAATAAAGCTAGTGCACCAATATGAAGTAAGCTATAATCTGCATCATCTACCTTGATAACCTTTATGTGCCCTCCAACTTCACTCTATCGCCAAGGTGGTACTCCATATCTGGAATAAAAGCATTTATGAAGATCAATTTTTTCTATCGCCTATTTCAAGACATAATCCCGCTTAATTCCAACCAATCCGCATATATTTCTTCTTCACAAACTCTCAACCCCTTTTTATAAAAATCAAGTTGTAGATCTTGTAAGTGCTGAGAATTGATAGGGATCAATTACCATATAGGCAGCAGCTAAAATACCAGTACTAATCGAAACTCCAACATCAACTTACGGATAACCTTTGATAATTGCGTCATTATAAAGAATTTGTACTTCACAATCTGGTAGTTGATAACATGCTGAATAATTATCTACCTCTTTAATTTTTTCAACAAACCAATCAAGATTTTTGAAGAACACTGTTGCACTCTCCATGATTAAAAAATTCTTTGCTCTACCTCAAAAGAGGTTGTATCCATATCAAAAGTCAAAAGCAAAGCAGATTTTTGCAAACAAAAGTGATAACGCCGTGTAAGAGAAGAATCTTATCAATAAGGTCTTTGGTGATTTCTTTTGCAACGTCTAAACGAGATGGAATCTTATTCCTAAAAAAATATAATAAAGTCAATAGTTTGTGTGCAATTATTTTATATGAATCCCATTTAAAATCTACACTTTTATACGTGATTTAATTAACCATTTTTCATAAACAATTACCATGTATGGATAGACCATAAAAAGCAAATCATGATGCAAATGTTATAACGCATGTAAACATTCAAATGAAGTAAACGCAGCTATCATTCATAACAGTTCATAAATTTTATGATACGTTTTTATCACACACAAATCGCATTATTAAAAACGTAGTCGTTTGAAATTATCGATAACATAAATTGCATGCGTTTAAAGAATGGTATGGGGTTTACTCTTTTTTTGAGCTAAACCTTAAAAGAAATAATCATTTGAAACTATCATAGAATAGGTTTTAATTCATTAAGGGCACATAAAAGGATTTAAAGACAAGTCGATTTTAAAGCGCCGCTTACTAAAAAGTTAGTCAATAATAAGCAGACATTATATAGATACTATCATCACAACAGGTAATGAAATTGATAATGTTATGTCGTAGAAATCAAAAGATTTTTAATGATATAACGCAGGCAAACAAGCAAAAAACGTTTTAAAAGTTATAGTTTAAAAATACGAAACCAAATGACGTCCCCTCAAATTTGAGGATACTTATTAAGACAAAGATAAGTAGATAAATTTCAAAAGGATTGCAATCATATTACAAAGGCATGGTGTTTTACTCAAATTTGAGTCAAAAGCGACAATATTAAAGACTGCTCTATTCTAAAGTTAACGAGCTCAAATTTGAGCTGGTTAATTTTGCCAGCCAAAATATGGATATGGACCGGCTTATTTGCAGAGAAGTTAAGTTTAAATGCAAAGTGAAAATACGCTTATGAGAACCTCACTAAATGAACGTTTAAAGACATAAAATGATATCTCTATAAAAACGTTTGAAACCTAGGTTTTATAACAGTTTAAAAGCCTTAGATTTTATAAAAAGCGGTTGTTTATTGTCTTCTGAAAAGCTGCTTTTAAAACCAATGCTTGTAAATTTAAACAACGGGTTTTGTTACAAATATTCACTTAATACGCATTTTCTCTTGATTGTCTTGATATGAACCTACCAAGCATTGAGACATTTTGATAATGTACTTTGTGTCAAATGACCACTTCAAAAATGCGAGCGTTATTCTTAATACGTTTTATAGCCATACAAAAGTGTTTATAGATTCTGTAATTCAAATGAGTGATTAAATATTATACCTGTCATTTACGTTCCTATTGATCAGTTTTAATCAATAGAATAGAGCGTTTGCAATATGATACGTTTTGTATATATGCATTCATTATTGATTTCTTTTGTATGATCTGTAGTACCTCTATTTAAAAGCAGCGTTATATCAATTGGCACGGCTTTCTTTTATGATGCGTTTATAACCATCAAAGAAGCACTCTCCACGTCTGTCATTTATTCTGTTCATCAATCTTGATAACATCATCACTTTCATAAACCTCACAATTTATGGGAACCGAATATAAATCGCTATGTCTTTTTATTCTTGCATTGCCATAAACAGAGCTATACCCATCAGTATGATACCCCATGCTAGCATTGCCGTAAACCTTTCCTAACAACCGCATGATCATAAACCGCGGCATTGCTATGAATACGTGCACTACCGGATAATTTTTCATTCCCATAAACCCACGCATAATGATAAACTCAACCGTTATAAAAAAGATGAGCATTGTCATAAACATGAGCACCAAAATACACATAGGTTTTATCACATATAAGGGTATTGCCATAGACATAGCCACCAATGGCAGTATTGCCATAGCCCCTTGTATTTTCATAAACACGACTAGATGTTACAACACGGCATTATCAGCAACCCAGCAATTGCCATTATGAGAGAGATTGCTCTTTCATTTTCAATAAAAGCATCTAGACCGCCTTTTTTACATCACCAAAATCTTTTAAAGCACGAATGCGATAATATATATATATATGACCAGTCACGAAATCCATTTAATTGATCTATTCATATTTTGGATGTTTTTTTTCTGATTAACAGGAGCGGTTTCATTTGCAATGGAAGAAATAACGGAGGTGTTTTTTGATATAGTTGTCATATTCAAGCTAATAATAACATATTCATTACCTAGGAGAATAGCAACTCCTACACCTGCCTAAAGCGAAGAAATAATCCGCCCATTATGGCTATGCTGCATGACCATCATAGAACCCAAAACCATCATTCACCAGCAACAAAACGGATCAAAAGGACTAAGTGTTAATGCCATGAAAATAATAAGTGCACTCATTACTATAGCTGCACAAGATAGTATGCGAGGAGCAAGAGATATAATCCCAATTCTGCCAAACGTAAAGAACATACTCCCAACTAAATAACCACCATAATTAGCGTTCGGTATATAAGAAAGTTGATTAAAGCTAAACAATCCCTCATCCAACATAACTGGCAATATTGGTGTATAGAGAAATTACCAGATAACCATATCAAATACAGCATTTTGAAACAATTCAAATCTTGACGGTTGTTTTTTCCCCCTTATTATTCCTTTAACTGGTGATATTCCTCATCCGCGTTCCATATCACCATAACAGCCTTTAACTCCAAAAATAGAATAAAAGCAAATTTAGCTATTTATTTTAATGCTCAAAACAATATATTTAGCGATCTACTGTCAACATCGCCAGATCAGTTGTACAATAACATATTGAATTAATATGTATTTTTATGTTATAAATGTTTATAGTTAAATTGAAAGCATATTTAGATAATCTTGCTTTTTTATCTTGATATTTAAAATGACTAACCGAAAAATTATATACGCAGCCATAAATTTTACTTCTCTTGAAATTATTTTCTTATTCGCTACAAAACTTAATAAACAACTCAAATGACCATTTTCATAAAAGAGGAAATTGGCTTCTTTTTAGGTAATATTGTTATTTAGGATAATATGAAGTTGAAGAATTTGGTGCACCCGACAGAATTCGAATCTGTGACCTCTGCCTTCGGAGGGCAGCGCTCTATCCAGCTGAGCTACGGGTGCTCCACACTAATTATTAAAATCAGTTATGGTCTTTTAACTAATCATACTCTTAGCTTCAATGCTAAATTATCATTCTAATAAAAAAATTACTTGTTTGTGATTTATCTAACGACGCATTCCTTTTACTTTTTAATGATACTTTACCTTGAAATAACTTCTCTTTATTCAATGCTCTTTTTATTATAAAAAGAGCATTTATTACAACTTCAAAACTCTCATAAATAAGTTACAACATAAATTATAAGTATCAGGATAATTTTTAAATGGCTACATTACCAAGTCGCTTTCATTTTATTTCCGCAGAAACTGAGGAGGCTATCAAAGCTACCCATAAATTAATTTCCGTTTATGGTCATTCTTCTCTGGAAGAAACTGATATTGTTGTTGCAATCGGTGGTGATGGGACAATGTTACAAACCGTACGAGATGTCATGAACACAGGCAAACCTATTTATGGCATGAATCAAGGTTCTGTAGGATTTCTTATGAATGAATTTCATGAAAAAAAATTGCCCAATCGTATTGCTGTCGCACATAAAAAAGAAATCCATCCCCTGCGCATGATTGCAAAATCTGAATGTCAAGATTCTATCGAGGCGCTTGCAATTAATGAAGTATCCCTCTTTCGGCAATCTTATCAAGCGGCAAAAATTCGCATCACCATTGATAACAACGTACGAATGGAACAATTAAGTTGTGATGGTGTCCTCGTCGCTACACCAGCTGGATCAACCGCCTATAATTTATCAGCACAAGGACCTATCTTACCTCTTATGGCTCCCCTTATGGCCCTCACTCCCGTTAGCCCTTTTCGCCCTCGGCGTTGGCATGGAGCTTTGCTTCCCAATACAGTAACAGTGCGCTTTGATATGCTTGAACCTGACAAACGCCCTGTAAACGCTGCTGCAGATAATATTGAAGTTAAATCTGTCCATTCAGTTACTATTTCAATGGCAACAGAAGTAACAGCTTCAATCCTTTTTGACTCAAATCATTCATGGGATGAGCGCATTTTATCAGAACAATTTCGCTATTAATGATTGTATTATGCGTTTTATATGTATATGATTGTTATAGTTAGTTTTTTTGTGAAAACATCTTAACACTTTTAAAGAGTGTAGAATATTGGTTATAATCATCATTTAGATAGCGCAGTTAAAATCACAGAGCAGTTGATAAAAAAATGATACCATCTTTAAACAGTTTTGATGATTTAGGTCTTTCCGCAAAGGTTATTAATGCGGTGAAATCAGCGGGGTATACATCTCCGACACCTATTCAAAGTGAAACAATTCCGCATGTCCTTCAAAGAAAAGACGTTTTAGGAATCGCCCAAACGGGAACAGGTAAAACCGCCTCTTTCGTATTGCCTATGCTCACTCTCCTTGAAAAAGGTCGTGCAAGAGCACGCATGCCCCGTACGCTTATCTTAGAACCAACAAGAGAAATTGCAGCTCAAGTTGAAGAAAATTTCGATAAATACGGCATAAATCATCGTTTAAATGTTGCTCTTTTGATTGGTGGCGTTTCTTTTGAACTCCAAGATCGCAAACTTGAACGGGGAGCTGATGTTCTTATAGCAACACCAGGGCGCCTTCTTGATCATTGCGAGCGCGGTAAACTGCTCCTGATGGGCGTTGAAATCCTTGTGATTGATGAAGCTGATCGCATGTTGGATATGGGCTTTATTCCTGATATTGAACGCATCTGTAAACTAACCCCTTTTACGCGTCAAACTTTGTTCTTTTCTGCAACAATGGCGCCAGAAATTACAAAGCTAACGAAACAATTTTTACATTCTCCTGTATCTGTTGAAGTTACAAAAGCTTCCTCAACAGCTACCACAATTACACAACGGCTTGTCAAATCTGGAAATAAATCATGGGATAAAAGAGCGGTTTTACGAGAGCTGATCCAAAATGAAGGTGCAGAGCTTCAAAATGCAATCATTTTCTGTAATCGAAAGAGAGATATCTCTGAACTTTTTAGATCGCTCATCAAACATAACTTTAATGTAGGGGCACTTCATGGAGATATGGACCAATATTCGCGCATGAACACCCTAGCTGATTTTAAAAATAATAAACTTACACTTCTTGTTGCTTCTGATGTTGCTGCCCGCGGTCTCGATATTCCAGCTGTAAGTCATGTATTTAACTATGATGTTCCGACACATGCTGAAGACTATATCCATCGAATTGGTCGTACAGGGCGTGCAAATCGCAGCGGAAAAGCCTTTACAATCGTTACAAAAGCTGATCAAAAATATATCAATGCCATCGAGGAAATGAGTAATGAAAAAATTGAATGGCTCAATGGAGATCTTTCAACTTTAATAGCCGATGCTCAAACAGAAGATATTGTTGTAAAGAAAAAATCTTCAAAATCATCAAAGAAAACTGCTCCAAAAGAGCCTGTTGCTCACACTAAAAAATCTGTAGAAGAGAATAAAACAGAATATATCAAAAATGCAAATAATAAGGAGAAGCCATCTGAGCAACAACGCTCACGAAAAAATAAGAATTACACGCCCCTTGGATTTGGTGATGATATTCCTGCATTCATGCTCATAAAGACGCGTAGATAGACTCGTCCTTTACTCTCTGTAAGCATAAAGTAAATAAAAGATGCCTTTTAAAAGTTTCTCTTATTTCTTAGAGATTCTTTCTATTACCTTTTCACGCCCTAAAAGCTGCAAAAGCTTTCCCATTTCAGGTCCATGATCCATGCCCGTAAGTGCTTGACGTAATGGCATAAATAAGAACTTTCCTTTCCGACCTGTTTTTTCTTTTAATGCTGTTGTCCAAATTTTCCAACTTTCCTCATTCAAAGCACCTTCAGGTAAGAAATCGAGTGATTGACGCACAAATACACGATCCTCTAGTGCCACTGTATCAAAATTCTGTTCATCATGAATGATTTTCCACCACAAAACAGCATCATTGACTTTATCAATATTGCGTCTTATCGCGTTCCAGAAATATTCCGCCTTA
The DNA here is from genome assembly GCF_042196965.1 of Bartonella sp. AA83SXKL. Lineage (NCBI taxonomy): Bacteria > Pseudomonadati > Pseudomonadota > Alphaproteobacteria > Hyphomicrobiales > Bartonellaceae > Bartonella > Bartonella sp. AA83SXKL. The sequence goes on along the minus strand of NZ_JBHIRG010000009.1, from coordinate 54,591 downwards.
TCTCCCTCAATAGAAAGTTTTTTAAGGCGCATTTTAACGTCCTCATAACTTAGTTCATGGACAAGATGACTATTCAAAGAAAGAAGATCAGCAATATCAAATTTTGCAACCGATTTTGATGTATCTTGTAAATTAAAATGCTCTAAAAGCGCTGCTTGATGGGGATAGGGATGTACATTTTGTGATGTCCCAATCAAAACGGCAAGGCATTGAACAGCTATAGATTCAAATCCTTTTTCCCGTAGAGAACGAATAGAAAGATCATTATTACGTTTTGAAAATCCTTTTCCTAAAACTGTCGCCAATAAATTGGTATGAGCAAAAACCGGTAATTCTGCATTAAGAGCTTTAAAAAGAGCAATTTGAGCGCCTGTATTTGTAATATGATCATCCCCACGAATAATATGCGTAATAGCCATATCTACATCATCAACAATAGACGGCAATGTATAAAGATAGCTTCCATCTTCACGAATAAGAACAGGATCTGAAAGAGAAGCCAAATCAATCGTCTGCTTTCCCTTTATTGCATCATTCCAGCAAACTTCTGTTCGCTTTGTTTGTAAAGGATCACTTTCAAAATTAGGAAGAAGAAAACGCCAATGGGGTTTACGACCTTGAGATTCAAAGTTTTTTTTCTCTTCTGCTGTCAATTTTAATGCTGCACGGTTATAAATAGGAGGCAATTTGCGTGAAAGCTGGATTTTACGACGCCGCTCTAATTCTTCTGCAGTCTCATAACAGGGATAAAGAAGCCCGCGTTGTTTGAGAATTTCTGCAACTTCATCATATCGATTAAATCGCTTAGATTGGTAATAAATTGAATCTGGTTGAATACCAAACCATTCAAGATCAACAGCAATAGCATCAATATATTCTTGTTTAGAACGTTCAACATCTGTATCATCATAGCGCAAAATAAATTCTCCTTTATGCGCTTGCGCATAAAGCCAATTGAAAAGCGCAATACGGATATTGCCAATATGAATATAACCTGTTGGAGAGGGAGCAAAACGAACTTTAACCATAACATAATACTCAATTTTTATCGCGAAAATGATTGACTATAGGATAGCGACGATCGCGTCCGAAATTCTTGTAACTGATTTTTACACCGGGTGCAGATTGTCGCCTTTTATATTCAGCACTATAAAGAAGCTGTTCAATTTTCTCAACAATTTCCCGTGAATACCCACGTTGAACAATATCACCAATACTCATGTCATTTTCTACAAGAGATTGCAAAATATCATCTAGAATAGGATAAGGTGGAAGTGAATCTTCATCTTTTTGATTTTCCCGCAGCTCTGCAGAAGGCGCTTTTTCTATAATATTGGATGGAATGACAATTCCTTCTGGTCCTCTCAAATTGTGCAAGTGATTTTTATTGCGCCACTCAGCTAATGCATAAACCTGCATTTTATAAATATCTTTAAGAGGATTAAACCCGCCATTCATATCCCCATACAATGTTGCATATCCCACAGCCATTTCTGACTTATTGCCTGTCGTTACCACCATTGAGCCGAATTTATTTGAAAGCGCCATTAAAAGTGTACCGCGTATACGACTTTGAAGATTTTCTTCTGTGACGTCAGAGGATAACCCTGAAAAAACAGGTGCCATTGTCTTTAAAAAAGCCTCAACAGGTTGTGCAATCGGTATGATTTCATAACAACATCCCAAAAGATCAGCACATTCTTTGGCATCTTTTAATGATTCTTGCGAAGTATAATGATAGGGCATCATAATGGTGCGAACCCTCTCAGCACCAAGAGCATCCACCGCCATTGCTGTACACAGGGCTGAATCAATTCCTCCTGAAAGACCAAGAATAACATCCTTAAAGCCGTTTTTATTAACGTAATCTTTCAACCCTAAAACACAAGCTTGATAATCGGCCACTAATCCATTGAGAAGACTTTCTTTAGGACCTGAAATACAGTGCCATCCCGTCGTTGTTTTTTGCCAATGGCTTAAAGCAATATGGCTATCAAAGTGTTTCATTTGAAATATCTTTTTGCCTTGTCCATTCAAGGCAAAAGACCCGCCATCAAAAACGAGCTCATCTTGACCACCAACTTGATTAGCATAAATAATTGGCACCCCAGATCGTAGGGCTTGCGTATGAACAACATCTATACGTTTTAAGGTTTTATTACGATAGTAGGGAGATCCGTTAAGGACAAGAATAATTTCCGCTCCTTTATTACCAAGCTCCGCACAAAGTGAAGAATCATTCCAAATATCTTCACAAATCACTATTCCTAGTCCTACCCCACGATAGATAAGAGGCTTAGGTCGTGGGCCTGAAGAAAATAAACGCTTTTCATCAAATTCAGCATAATTAGGTAAATCAAACTTCAAACTTTCGGCAATGACTCTCCCTTCATCAAGAAGCATGACACCGTTGTAAATATTGCCATTGCGTCTTAATGGAAGTCCAATGACAATTCCTGGTCCGCCTACGGTTATCTTTGCTAATTTCTCAACAGTCTCTTCACATGTTTTTGTAAAAGCAGGTTTTAGAACAAGATCTTCCGGCGGATAAGCGCTTATAAAAAGTTCTGTGAATAAAACAAGATCAGCCCCCTCTTCTTTGGCCTTTTGATGCGCCATGACAGCTAAAGAAAAATTCCCCTCAATATCACCGACAATAGGATTTAATTGAGCAATTGATACCCGAAAATCATTTTTCATAAGCCTTTGTATCATTTCATCAGTTTAGTAACCACAACTTTATTCTTCATCATCGGAAATATCATTTTTTAAAATTCTCTTCTGCCATAATGATCTAAAAAATATTAGGCAAATTTTTGCCTACCCCCCAGCAGCAATTGCTAACGAGTCAGTCACGCGATTTTTTTTAAGGAGTTCAGCAACAAGAAAAGCCAATTCTAACGCTTGATCTGCATTTAACCGTGGATCACATTGCGTATGATAACGATCAGATAAATCGTCCACAGAAATGGCATGCGCCCCTCCTGTACATTCAGTAACATCACGACCTGTCATCTCAATATGAATGCCTCCTGGATAAGTTCCCTCTCCACGATGCACTGCAAAAAAATTCTCTACTTCTTTTAAAACATAATCAAAGGGACGCGTCTTATAACCATTGGCAGTAATTGTATTGCCATGCATTGGATCACATGACCATATAACCGCACGCTTCTCGCGTTCAACGGCACGGATGAGTTTAGGCAGATAACTTTCAACTTTATCATAACCAAAGCGCGTAATGAGAGTAAGCCGCCCCAGCTCGTTTTCAGGATTTAAAATATCAATTAATTTTAAAAGCTCATCAGACTCAATGGAAGGACCACATTTTAATCCTATAGGATTCTTAATGCCGCGACAATATTCAACGTGAGCATGGTCAATCTGACGCGTACGGTCACCAATCCATAACATATGACCAGATGTTGCATACCAATTTCCTGAAGTTGAATCAATCCGAGTCAAAGCCTCTTCATAACCAAGCAACAGTGCTTCATGACTGGTATAAAAAGATGTTTCACGCAATGAAGAATGTGTTTTGGATGTAATCCCTATAGAACGCATAAAATCAATTGCTTCAGAAATACGCTCTGCCAATAATTCATAACGTTCTCCCTGCGGACTGTTAGAAACAAAACTCAACATCCATGTGTGAACATTTTCTAAATTAGCATAGCCGCCTTGTGAAAAAGCACGCAATAGATTAAGTGTTGCCGCAGATTGGCGATAAGCCATAGACATCCGTTGCGGATCTGGAATACGAGAACCTGCTTCAAATTCAATGCCATTAATAATATCCCCACGATAAGCAGGAAATTCAACTCCCTCTTTTCTTTCAATATCAGAAGAGCGAGGCTTTGCAAATTGACCAGCAATACGACCAATTTTAACAACTGGTTTAGAACTACCAAAGGTCAAAACAATCGCCATTTGCAAAAATACACGAAAAAAATCACGAATATTATCAGCTTCATGTTCTGCAAAGCTTTCGGCACAATCACCACCTTGCAATAAAAAAGCTTGTCCTTTTGCAACAGCTGCTAATTCATTTTTTAAATCACGTGCTTCACCGGCAAAAACTAAAGGAGGGTAACTTCTCAGTTTTCGTTCAACATCTTCTAACATAGACTTATCCGGATAAGTCGGAACTTGTTTAATTGGCCTTGTTCTCCAAGAGTCAGGTGCCCATTCTTTTATCATTACACTCTCTCTAAAGATTAATCTTACAGATTAGCATATCAAAAGCTTTTTACCGCAATATATGCTGTTTAACTTTCTATTTTCTTCCCATTTTCATATATATAACTTGGTTTATACATCGTTACCAATTCTTCTGCCATCGTTGGATGCACTGCCATCGTTTCATCAAAGATATCCTTCGTCAGCTTTCCTTTGAGAGCTATCCCAATAAGCTGTGCCATCTCACCAGCGTTTTCCCCTAAAATATGAGCGCCCACAACAATACGGCTTTCACCATCAACAATGAGTTTCATAAGCATTTTCTCTGAACTACCAGAAAGAACATTACGCATAGGACGAAAAACTGTACGATAAATTTCAAGACGCTTATAATGCTTTACCGCCTCCTCTTCTGAAAGACCAACCGTTCCAATCTCTGGCTGTGAAAAAACTGCTGTTGTAATTAAATCATAATCAGGTGTTGTTGGAATATTCTCAAATGCTGTCTTAACAAAACACATTGCATCATGAATCGCAACGGGTGTTAATTGAATATGACCTGTTACATCACCAACAGCCCAAATATGGGGGATATTTGTTGTCATTTTCTCATCAACAACAACTGCACCAAATTCATTCACCTTAACACCTGCCCGCTCAAGTCTTAAACCCATTGTATTTGGTACACGCCCCGTAGCCAACATAATCTGATCGGCTCTGATTATTTTCCCATTTGATAAAACAACTTCATAACAATTTTCTGCAGCCTGCACTTTAGAAATTGTTATGCCATAGAGAATAGAAATCCCTTTTTCAATCATTGCATCGCTGAGCAATTGCCGCAAATCATGATCAAAATTACGAAGGATTAAATCACCACGATGAAGGAGTGTTGTTTTTACACCTAATTCATGAAAAATATTAGCAAATTCAACACCAATATACCCTCCCCCAACAATCACTATTGATTTTGGGAGTTGATTAAGGTCAAAAATCTCATTAGAAGTAAGGCAAAATTCACCACCTTCTATGGACGTATTTGGTGCAAGTTTTGCCCCTGTTGCAATCAAAATTTTTTCTGCACTTACCCGCTCACCCGTGGCAGAAAGCTCTAATGTGTGATCATCTATAAAAGTAGCACGACTTTCATAAATATGCACATTGTTATTTTCTAATCCCTTACGATACAACCCTTCTAACCTTGATATTTCTTTATTTTTAGCTGCAACCAACTTTTCCCAGCTAAAAATTGGATCCGCATATTCCCACCCAAAACCAACACTTTTCTTAAATTCTTTTACATATTGTGATGCATAAACATAAAGTTTTTTGGGAACGCAACCACGAATAACACAAGTGCCCCCTATACGATATTCCTCTGCTATAGCGACCCGCTTGCCAAGACCTCCAGCAAGCCGTGCTGCACGCACTCCACCAGAACCACTTCCAATAACAAATAAATCAAAGTCAAAAGAGCCCACGAATTATTCCTTCTTATACATCTGCAAGAGTAGGCTAAGATCTTTTATTATCAAATGAAAGTCTTTTTTTCTTTTGAAGAAGCCTTTTTTATAAAGCAGTATTCTAAAAAGACTTATTCTCATTAAAATATTTAAAACGGCGGGAAAACCGCCGCTATTTTAAAAATCAGATAATTGCCCATTGGTTGTCATGATATCAATCAAGCTATTTTTTATTTCCTGAAGATTCTGATTTTATAGGCACATTTGTAGGCATCGTAGAATTATTAAAATTAAGTGTTTCAGACATCTCTTTTCTCACATTTTCTACAAGATCCTGCATAAAAGCAGTACGCCATATATCAAATGCTGAGTAAGAATCACGTGCGATATTGGGAACTTCTGTCAAAAACTTTTTACCGGTATCAGAATTATAAAATGTTGTTATTGCATCAAGTTCTTTTTGAGTAAAATATTTTGCATATACATGAGCAATCTCTTTTTCTAGATCAGAGCGCCTTTTAATTAAAGCAAGCGCCTGCTTATCAACAATATCAGAAATATCCGCTGCCAAGTTTGGATCATCCCTCATCAGTACAGTTTTAAGATCTTCTACCGCATTTGGTAAAAAACTATCAAACTGATCCGTTGCGTGAATGGCACTTATAGCTTTTCTAGCTGAATCTAAATGTTGATCGCTCACACCTTGTGCATAAGCCATTCCAATATTCACAACAAAAACGACAACTACACCCAAATATACGACAAAACGCTGAAAAGAAAATATTATTTTCATTTAATGATTACCCCGATCGCTAATTATAATTTTAATTCGTTATTCTACCTAAAATCTTTAAGACCCTTTTTTACTGTGCTAACATATCGTCATGAAACTGTCTTCTCTAAAATCAAAAGATTCTAAAATTTTTGTTTGACCATCAGCCATAGCGACAATTGCACGTGAAGCCAACCCCAAAAAAAGTCCATGCTCAACAACACCAGGAATAGCAAGAAGTGCATCCGATAATGGTTTTGGTTGCAAAATGCAGCCCCAAAATGCATCAAGAATAAAATGGCCACCATCTGTTTCAAAAGGATTTTTTCCATTCATTCGCAATGCAATTTTTCCAGAAAGCCCTAAATCATCAGCAACTTTTTCAATGGCTCTGCATGTTGTGTGGATACCAAATGGATTAACTTCAATTGGTAGTGCAAAAGCACCAAGTCTTTTTACCACCTTTGTTTCATCCGCAATGACAAGCATTGCACGAGATGCCGACGCTACAATTTTTTCATACAACAATGCTCCCCCTCCCCCTTTAATGAGCATCATCTCAGGACCAATTTCATCTGCTCCGTCAATATCAAGATCCAGCTCAGGTATTTGTTCTAAAGTGCTAACAGGCACTCCAAACTTATGACAGAGTTGTTCAGAATATTTTGAAGTAGCAACACCAGTCACCCGCAAACCATCCGCAACACGCTCACCTAGAAGACGAATAAATTCATTGACTGTCGAACCAGATCCGATTCCAAGCCGCATACCATCTTCAACAAACTCAAGCGCTTTAATAGCTGCCATTTTTTTTAACTGCTGAACATTCATAAATGACTTTGCCTTCTATCCGTATAAGCAGCATTTATCACCCCTATTACCACCGATAATAATGATAATAAAAGATAACCTCTTGACGCAATCTATTTAAATTGACCATCATCTTTTGCTTGAAGAGATGTTACTCGTTATAGAAATATATGATAAGAATAAAATAGAATAATCAACAATTATCTTTTTTATTTCTTTGAGAATATTTGTTAGCATTTTTCTCATTCAATAAGAATTTTTGATTTATTTTGTGCTATCAATAGGATGCACAAAGATGCACATATCAATTTTTTTGAAAAAATTAAAATGATCAGATATAAAAAATCATCTATTTCTAGAAAACTGTAGATTATTATCTCATTTCAATGACGTTGATAAACTTACCAATTTAAATACCGTAAAATATTATGAGAAAAGTCTTCTGTTATTTTTTGTTTTGTCATTATCCAAATGTGAAGCAAAATATGACTGATTATATGTTTTTATGAACGCTGTCTGTGCATATTCCATGGTCTATGAAACCCTAGCGAAGACCAAATAATATCTCCACCTTTGGTCATCATAACGCTTCCTCGTGATAACAATTGTTGAGGTATAAATATTATTTTTGCCTTCTTGTAACAAGTTGGATTATGCATCACAAATGTCTGAATGAGAATATCTGCCTCTACACATTGACCTGTTTCTCTCTGTAAAACAACCACTCTTAATCCATTTTCTAATAATGACGTACATACATGATAATCACAAATAAATTGTCCGTGCAACGAAGGACCATATTTTGTTGGTTTAATCGTTTCATTCACACGAAATGACTTTTTCCATATGGATGTCGTGAACTTAGAAATATGGTAACGATCAATATATAATTTTTTATCATGGATAACGCCCACAAGACGCATATTATCTGCTATAATCAGTTGTACAGGTGAATGCATTACACAAATAGAAATACCTGCCAAAATAAACAAACTAAAAAAGAGCCGGATGGGTGTTTTGCAAAAAGTCAGTCCAACCAAGCCTATACTCAATAAAACTAACGCTGATAACGGCATAAAACCAGGATTCAAATCAGGAGAAATAGCCTTGATAGCATGTGCAATCTTTATTACAAGATCAACTCCAAAACCCATAATTTGAAGAGGAAGCCATTCGAATCCTCCTAACATTGCAAGAACTGCGATTAATCCAAAGGGAATGACAAAAATTGAGATGACAGGCAAAGCAAAAGCATTACTGATAATGCTCAACGATGCCATATTAGAAAAATGATAAGCAGCATAAATTCCACTTGCACTCCCTGCAACAAAGGAAGAAGCACATGTTGAAAGCATCGATAAGAAAACAAAATTTATCACTCCTCCTCCAACATAAGAGGGAGTTGTTTTTCTTTTACGAAAAAATGACCTTCCACTCCACCAATCAAAAAAAGCGATCAAAGCAGCAGTCGCAGAAAAGGACATTTGAAAGCTAGGACCTAATATTTCATGGGGTGTCATCGCTAGAGTTATCAACCCTGCAATGGAAAAATTACGCATTGTTATAGCAGAGCGATTACACAATATAGCAACCAACATAACAGCAATCATCACAAAACTTCTTTGCGCTGATATTGCTAAGCCCGACAATAACAAATAAAAAGCTGTTATCATAAAAGCAACGATAGCAGCAAATTTTTTACTGGAATAATAGGAAGAAAAAACTGGAAAAAATGCTAAAAAACTACGGATACTCAAAAGAACTATGCCGCTTAACAACGCCATATGTAAACCTGATATTGATAAAATATGAGCTAATCCAGCTGTACGTAATGCTTCATTTGTCTCATTTGAAATACCAGCACGCTGCCCTGTTATGAGGGCAGCTGCAACACTTCCCTTTTCTCCTTCAAGGGCTATACGGATTCTTTGTGTCATCTTCGTGCGTAAATTTTCAATTTTCTGTAGAATGATAGCGAATATTCCATCAGGCTGCGAAACGGATATTTTTCTTGGTTTTCCTAAATAAACGCCTTGTGCTCCAATTCTTTTAAAATAATTATGAAAACTAAAATCGTAGCCTCCTGGACGCACCGGCCCAGAGAATGCACGAATCTTAACTTTTCCATGCAATCCATCACCAATCGCTAAGCCAGATGGCAAATATCTTGCCGATAAACGAACACGATGAAGACTATGGCGTAATACGGGATTTTCTGTATTCAAAATATCCAAAACTAAACGAAATCCTCCTTTGGCACCTGACTCAATAGAAACAATTCTTCCCGTCAATGTAGTGACAATGTCACTGCTTAGCATGGGTGTTGCAATACGCCACGTTTCTATTTTTGCCGCTAAAACACCCAATATAATACAAAACAGAAATCCCACGGGAATCCATATTTTTCGATAAAAACGTGCAACATAGAATATTCCCAGAAAAATACTGACCAACGCCCCCAATTGTCCCCAACTTGGTTCCCACTCTAAATGAAAATAGAAAATGATTCCTAGGGCAAAAAAGACTAAAATCAGCGAAAAAAGGATACCAAAAGAAACTTCTTTATTAATACAATCTTCTAACCATTTGCGAAAAAAAATGATTACTTCTTTTAAGAGTGTCAATAAAAAAAGTTTTTGTTGATTATAGCTACCATTCTTTGCATCATCATACCTAGAAAAAACACTCTGCCCTATCTGACATGGCTTTTTTCTTTCTGTAACAGATTTTTCGGATAAACCCTCTTTACTTTTATAAAACATCAGTCCCCCACTTTAACTCGCAATACGGCTATTGCACGCCCCATCACTTATGCTAACATGACTTTTCTATAAAATTCCATAAGTAATATCTTAGTTTAAAGGAAAATATTCGTGTCTGTTATTACTCGTTTTGCCCCTTCACCCACTGGCTTCCTTCACATTGGTGGTGCTCGTACTGCTCTTTTTAATTGGCTTTATGCAAAACATACCGGTGGAAAAATGCTTTTACGAATTGAAGATACAGACCGAGAGCGTTCAACAGAAGCAGCTGTAAAAGCCATTATAGATGGCTTGCACTGGATGGGTCTTAGTTATGATGGCGCCCCTATTTCGCAATTCGAACGTGCAGAACGTCACCGCCAAATCGCTGAACAGTTAGTCAAGAATGGCAAAGCATATTATTGTTATGCTTCACCTGAGGAGTTAGCTGAAATGCGTGAAAAAGCCCGTACAGAAAGGCGCCCACCCCGTTATGATGGACGTTGGCGGGACCGTGACAGTTCTGAAGCTCCTAAAGGTGTTAAGCCTGTTATTCGCATCAAAGCCCCTCAAGATGGAGAAACGATCATACATGACCGTGTTCAAGGTGATGTCCGTTTTCCTAATAAAGATCTCGATGACTTTATTATTTTACGTTCTGATGGTTCGCCTACCTATATGCATGCTGTTGTCGTTGATGATCATGATATGGGCATCACACATATTATACGTGGTGACGATCATCTTACCAACGCAGCCCGACAAACGATTATCTTTAAAGCAATGGGATGGGACATTCCTGTTATGGCCCATATTCCTCTTATCCATGGTGAAAACGGTGCAAAATTATCAAAGCGACATGGTGCGCTCGGTGTTGATGCCTACCGATCAATGGGATATCTTCCTGCTGCTTTGCGCAATTACCTTGTCCGTTTAGGTTGGAGTCATGGTGATGACGAACTGATGTCACTTAAAGATATGATTTCTTGGTTTGATATTGAGGATATTAACAAAGGTGCTGCTCGTTTTGATCTCAAAAAACTCATTTCCATCAACGGACACTATATGCGTATGAGTAATGATCAAGAACTTTTTGATGCCGTTCTTAATATTCTACCAGAAACCGATAGGGGAGCACAAATTATTGAAAGACTTGATGAAAAACGCCGTGTTCAATTTTTAAAAGCAATCCCGCATTTGAAAGAACGTTCAAAAACACTGTGCGAACTGATTGACAATGCCTCCTTCATTTTTACGCAACGACCTTTACAACTTGATGAAAAAGCTCAAATACTCTTAGATAAAAATGGACGAACCATTTTAAACGATCTTTATCTTGCTCTGAAAGCTTGCCCCTCTTGGGATACAAAAACTCTAGATGAAACACTTCGCTCTTGTGTACAAACACAGAATCTCAAATTTGGATCTATCGCCCAACCACTTCGCGCAGCTCTTACAGGATGTGCAACATCACCAGGTGTTTTGGATGTTCTTATTTTATTAGGACGCGATGAATCCCTTCATCGCATCAAGGACCAACTTATCACAACAATATGCCCATGATGGACACTGAGTATATTTCCTCAAATAAGGGTCTATACAGATATCTCAACGCGCCCTAAAAGAGTTTTTTATGTTATATCATTGAAATACATTTCTTATTGAGTAATAATGATCAATAAGGAAATATTTTTAGATTGCATGTACTCACTTTTAGAGGCAATCTACCCTTAAATAAGTAAGAAAAGCTTCAGTTATACATCCCCCACTCTGATGAAGCAGAGTCTTAATTTTTAGAAGTGAAGGATCTGAAAGGAATACCGAATGTCTGAGAATAACGCATATATTATTGTGAATGATAAAAAAGTAGAGCTTCCCTTGCGTAAAGGCACGAGTGGACCTGAAGTCATTGAAATTGCTTCTCTCTATAAAAAAACCGATATTTTTACTTATGATCCTGGTTTTACTTCAACAGCTTCTTGTGAATCAAAAATTACTTATATCGATGGTGATAAAGGCATATTGCTTTATCGTGGTTATCCTATTGATCAATTGGCTGAAAAAGGAGACTTTCTCGAAAGTTGTTATCTTTTACTTTATGGTGAACTCCCAACACAGCAAGAAAAAAATGAATTTGATCGATGTATTATGCAGCATACCATGGTCCACGAACAATTTGCACGCTTCTTCCATGGCTTCCGCCGTGATTCTCATCCTATGGCCGTCATGGTTGCCTGCCTTGGCGCTATGTCTGCGTTCTATCACGACTCTATTGATATTACAGATCCTCACCAGAGAATGATTGCTTCTGTTCGTCTTATCTCAAAAGTTCCAACGCTTGCTGCTATGGCCTATAAATACAGTATTGGACAAGCATTTGTTTATCCACGTAATGATCTTAGTTATGCTGCAAATTTCCTCCATATGTGCTTTGCTGTTCCTTGTGAAGAATATAAAACAAACCCTGTGCTTGCTCGGGCGATGGATCAAATCTTTACCCTTCATGCAGATCATGAACAAAATGCTTCTACATCTACGGTACGTCTTGCTGGATCCTCAGGTGCTAATCCGTTTGCCTGTATTGCAGCAGGTGTTGCATGCCTTTGGGGACCAGCACATGGTGGTGCCAATGAAGCATGCCTAAAAATGCTACAAGAAATAGGTTCTATTAAAAGAATTCCTGAATTTATTGCACGTGCAAAAGATAAAAATGATCCTTTCCGCCTTATGGGCTTTGGGCACCGTGTCTATAAAAATTATGATCCACGTGCAAAAATCATGCAAAAAACCTGCCATGAAGTTTTAAAAGAACTCAACATTCAAGATGACCCTCTTCTTGATATTGCAATAGAGCTTGAAAAAATTGCCTTAAGTGATGAATATTTTATTGAGAAAAAGCTTTATCCCAATGTTGATTTCTATTCCGGCATTACATTAAAAGCTCTAGGTTTTCCAACTGAAATGTTTACTGTCCTTTTTGCATTGGCGCGCAGTGTCGGGTGGGTGGCACAATGGAAAGAAATGATTGAAGACCCTGCACAAAAAATTGGTCGTCCTCGACAACTCTACACAGGCTATGCTATGCGTGACTATGTTCCTATAGATGAACGTGCAAATTAAAAAAAGAAATCAATAAAGCTTCAATTTACTGAAGCTTTATTGAGAGTAATCAAAAAACATCCTTTAAGAATTTTTATAAAACGTGATTTTAAAACTCTTTCTACAGAGATAACATCATCATAAAAATTTACTAAAAAATTCTAAGTTTTAGCTCTGTAAAGAAATTGAGAATACTCTTCTGCGAATTAGCCAAACATTTAGCAAAAAGAAATTGAAAATTTGACCTTATAATCCTCATTATCTTTAATGGAAATGTATTCCCTATTATTCCCCATGTTTAAAAGCCTTATTACATATTAAAATCGAGCAATGTCATAATTTTTCTTTCTATCTTCTTCAGATAAAATTGCAAAAAGCTTACATTAAGTGCTTCTCTAATTAGAAATAAAAACACTTTACATTTTGTTCTGTTAAAAGCTGAAATTTTCTTTGTATTTAAGTTAATAGTTTTTCTTTTAAAGATAAATTATTGATTTTTAAATAAAATTATTAAAAATCATCCTATAATCAATAAGAGGTGACCTTCTTTCCTGTATTTTTTATTCCGATACTTGATAAAAAGAATTTATTTTTTTGATAATGATATTCAGCATAATGATAGCAAAATGAACACAGATAAATTTTTTACATTGCTCCAAAAGAGCTTACAGATTATAAAAATTCATGATGGTTTCATATTTGCCAGCTTATCTAATAGGAGAACATAATGAAATTATTAGCAGGAGCTCTTATAATAAGCGCGACACTGTTTACCCTATCGGCCAATTCTCAAACGCTGAAAATTGCAAGCGATGCTTCTTATCCGCCATTTAGTTATATTGACTCAAATAACAAACTGCAAGGGTTTGATATTGATATATCTTATGCGCTTTGTAAAAAAATGAATGTTGAATGTACTATTGTCACACAAGACTTTGAAGGGATGATTCCCGGTCTTCTTGCCAAAAAATATGATGCTATCGTTTCTTCCCTTTCTCCTACAAAAGAGCGCTTACAAAAAATTGATTTTACAGATCCTTACTACAACACAGCACTCGCTGTTATCGTTACCAAAAATTCGGAAATTAAAGAAATCTCAACGCAAGCCTTTAGAGGTAAAAACCTTGGTGTACAATCAAATACAACACAAGCTGCATATGCGGAAGATCATTATGCCTCTGAAGGAGTTAATATCAAACTTTATCCTACAGCAACAGAAGTTAATCGTGATCTTTTAAGCCATCGGCTTGATATCATCATCTTTGATAAATTAAAAGCATTAAATTGGCTTGAAAATGAAGGAAAAGACTGCTGTCTCCTCTTGGGAACTCTAAAAGAAACAAATTTTCCTATTGCAATTGCACTCCGTCAAAATAATAATGATCTTAAAAACAGTTTTAATAAAGCAATAGAAGAAATCCGCGCCGATGGAACCTATGAGAAAATTATGAGAAAATATTTTACTTTCGATATCAATTAGATAGTACTATGAATTAAAACTCAATCTGTATATTTAAGGAGTATTTTTTAAATCTTTATTGGACATGCAGGTATAATTAGAAATTCGGCATTTTTATAAGAAAATTTACATTTATCAAAATAACTTTAATTGCTCCTTGAGAGCTAAACATTTTGTAGAATCTAATGACAACAATAAGGTTGTATTTTTATCGTATTAAAATCTAATTTTTTTTATGTTCAAATTTAATAGCCTTATTTTCAAGAAAAATCCTCAGTTTTTACTCATAAAATGATTCAAATCAAAAATTTCGTGAAAATTAAGCTATCATACAAGCAATAAGATATTTATTCTTTTTTTATCAATAATGCCCAACATAATGATCTAAAATAAACATCAATAAATTTTTGAATTGCTCCCAAAAAGCTTACGGATTATAAAAACATAATGATTTCATATTGCCCGCTTATCCAATAGGAGAACATCATGAAACTATTAGCAGGAGCTCTTATAATAAGCGCCGCACTATTCACCCAATTGGCTGATGCGAAAACATTAAAAATTGCGAGTGAAGGCACCTATCCTCCCTTCAGTTATATTGACTCAAATAATAAATTGCAGGGACTTGATATTGATATATCTTATGCACTCTGTAAAAAAATGAATGTTGAGTGTACTATTGTTACACAAGACTTCGAGGGAATGATCCCTGGACTTATTGCAAAAAAATATGATGCTATCATTGCTTCCCTCTCTCTCACACAAGAGCGTTTACAAAAAATTGACTTTACAGATCCTTACTACGATACAGCACTGGCTGTTATTGTTACCAAAGCTTCGGGAATTAAAGAAATCTCGACAAAAGACTTTAGAGGTAAAAATCTTGGTGTGCAATCAAATACAACACAAGCTTTCTATGCAGAAGATCATTTTGCCTCTGAAGAGGTGAAAATAAAACTCTATCCTTCCACAATAGAAGTGAATCGTGATCTTTTAAATCATCGACTTGATGTGATTATTGTTGATAAATTACAAGCATTAAATTGGCTTAAAAATGAAGGAAAAGATTGTTGTCTCCTCTTGGGAACTCTAGAAGAAACAAGATTTCCTGTTGCAATTGCAGTCCGTCAAAATAATAATGATCTTAAAAATAAGTTCAATGAAGCAATAAAAGAAATCCGTTTGGATGGAACTTATGAAAAAATTATGAGAAAATATTTTACAAGTGATGTTTATTAAATATCAATATGATATTTAAATAAAACCCGTTGGTTATTGCTAAAAAATATTATCTAACTCTTTCATGAGGAATACAAGAATGATTGAAAATTTAGCATTGCTATCATTTAGCAATGGTGGATGGGGAGCAGTTATACTTTCCAGTGCAGGAATGACTTTGTCATTGGCATTATGTTGTGGACTTCTAGGATTTCCTCTAGGACTTCTCAATGCAGTGATGATTCGATCCAATATTAAGATGGCCAAAGCTATGGCACGCCTCTTTTCAACGATATTTCGTGGGCTACCAGAGCTTTTAACTTTGTTTTTAGTTTACTACGGATTACAAAGCCTTATTCAAAATTTATTTGACTATTTTAGTTTTGAAATCATGTTCAGTATCAATGCTTTTGTTGCTGGTGTTCTTGCCCTTAGTATGGTTCTTGCAGCTTTTTCTTGTGAAGTTTGGCTTGGAGCATTTAATATTTTTGATAAAGGTCAATATGAAGCAGCTAAAGCTTTAGGACTTTCACGGTCAACCACATTTTTTCGTATTGTCTTCCCTCAGCTCATCCGAAATGCCTTGCCAGGACTTTCTAATAATTGGCTTACTTTACTGAAAGATACATCCCTTGTTTCTACCATCGCGCTTGTTGACCTCATGCGACAAACGAATCTAGCTGTCGCTGCTACCAATAAACCCATGCTATTTTATTTTGTAGCATGCTTACTCTATTTGTTATTTTCAGCGGTTTTTACTGCAATCTTACGCTATTTGGAAACATACACTCAAATAGGCTATAAAAAGGTGCTAGGTCAATGATTCCTGAGTGGCTTTATTTTCTTTTTAATCCTGATCTTTTAAGTCATTATGGACCAAAATTTATTAATGGCTTTATTGTTACTGTTGAACTTGTTTCTATTTCTTGTTCTCTAGGACTTTTTCTTGGTATGCTTATCGCTTTTGCACGTCTATCAGAGAATACATTTTTACAATATTTTGCAAATGCTTATGTCTATTTTTTCCGTGGCTCTCCTTTATTAGCTCAACTCTTTCTTTTTTATTATGGGCTTGGTTCAATGAACAGTTTTTGGCAACAAGTGGGGCTATGGTGGTTTTTTCAAAACGCGTGGTATTGTTGTCTTTTTATTTTTACACTCAATTCTGCTGCCTATCAATCTGAGATCTTTAAAGGAAGTTTTCTATCCGTAACAACTGGACAACGCGAAGCATCAAAAGCTTTAGGTTTAAGCAACTCTGTCACATTTTTTAGAGTTATTCTTCCACAAGCAATGATTGTAGCATTACGTCCCCTAGGGAATGAGTTGATTTTAATGATTAAATCCAGTGCTGTTGCCTCACTTATTACTGTTTATGATTTAATGGGGGTTGCTAAACTCGCTTATTCACGGACTTTCGATTTTCAAGCTTACGTTTGGGCTGCTCTTATCTATCTCTTTATCGTTGAACTCATTCATCGTTTTATTGTTTTTATCGAGCAGCGCCTCACTCGATATTTACGATAAATAAAATGATCATAAAAAACTTTACCAAACCAAAATGTTGAATTAATCAAGTTCTTCATCAATGAAAGAATAAAATAAGATGAATTTGAAAAATAATAAATCGATCTCTCCCAGTAAAAAAACAGTGATCTCTATTCGAAATCTAAATAAATGGTATGGAAACTTTCAGGTCCTACATGATATCAACTTTAATGTTCAAGCTGGTGAACATATCGTTATTTGTGGACCATCCGGATCAGGAAAATCAACGTTAATTCGTTGTATTAATCAATTAGAACAAGCACAAAAAGGTTCAATCTGTATCCATAACGTTGATATCCATACTGCACCTATACAACAGCAAAAAAATGTTCTTCGTAAGATAGGAATGGTCTTTCAGAACTTTAATTTATTTCCCCACATGAGCGTTATACAAAATTGTATTTTAGCACCTATGACAGTTCAGGGACTTTCCAAACAACAAGCAAAAGAACGGGCAATTCGTTACTTAACACATGTTGGTATTGAAAAACACTGTGAAAAATATCCTTTACAACTTTCTGGTGGGCAACAACAACGTGTTGCGATTGCCCGTGCACTTTGTATGGAACCTGAAGTCATGCTTTTTGATGAACCAACCTCTGCTCTTGATCCAGAAAGTGTGGGAGAAGTTTTGGAAGTGATGGCTCGTTTGGCCGATACAGGGATCACAATGCTTTGTGTTACCCATGAAATGGGCTTCGCACGTAAAGTCTCAGAAAGAATACTCTTTCTAGAAAATGGAAAAATTGTTGAAGATGCAGCCTCTGAAGAATTTTTTACCAATCCTAAAAGCCAACGTGCTTGTAATTTTCTTGCTAAAATTAAATATTAATCATTAAAATATTGCTTTATTTATACAATTTTATTCCTGCTTTTTAAAATAGTGATAATTGTTTGTGCGCCAACAACCCCCGATGGTACTTCAGTTTTCATTTTCTGTTCTACCATCTCAAAGGAATCAAGTTGTGCCTGTCGCAATAAAGGATTAGCCAAAAGTTGTTCTACCTGTCTTGCTAACATGCCAGGACGGATTAATTCATTCAAATATTCCGAAACAATAGGCTTATCAGCAATAATATTTGGAAGAGCAGCACTCCATAACATCATTTTAGGAAAAATAAATAATTTAGAAAAGAAATCAAGTTTATAGCAAAGAACCATAGGAACTTTTGCTAAGGCTAATTCAAGTGAAACAGTTCCATGTGCAGCAAGAGCAACATCTGCTTGTGCAAAAGCACGCCATTTTTCATCTTCACCAACTACAATTTCTATCTTGCTTTTCCAGCCCTGCACAAAGTCCAGGATTCTATCTACCAAATGAGGTAAGGTTGGTAAAATAATACGTAAATGAGGAATACGTTGTACAAGAATCTCTACTGTTTCTCGAAAAATAGGCATTAAGGAACGAATTTCTGAATTGCGTGATCCTGGCAAAATAACTAATGTAGGCGATAATGTTTGTGTATCGATCAAATTTCTTTGTTCTAATTGGCTTTTTTTTTCTGACTGAATTCTCAAAAGGGGAGGATATGTCAAAAGACGATGTCCAACATAAGTCGTGGCAGGGCCTCCCAAATCTTGCATAATCTTTTCTTCAAAAGGAAAAACCGCTAAAACATGATCAACAAATCCACACATAGCTTTTGCACGCTCTGGCCTCCATGCCCAAACGGTTGGTGCAATATATTTAATGATAGGAATAGAAGGCGCTAAAGCACGTACCTTTTTTGCAATACGATGCGTGAAATCAGGACTATCAATAATAATTAAACAATCAGGTTGTTCTTGTGCAATAAATTTGGATAAATTGCGAATATGTAGCAACAACAATGGTAGTTTTTTCAACACCTCCTTTAAACCTATTAAAGCAATATCATGGGAATCAAAAAAGCTTTTTAAGCCTAATGCCTTTAAATGGCTCCCCCCAACACCAATCAAATGAATATTGCATCCTATCTGTTGTAATAAACAAGAAATTAGATCGGCCCCAAGTAAATCACCAGATTCCTCACCTGAAACCACTGCAATCTTTAAGAAACAATTATTCATGACCAAACTTTTCAAATGTCTCTATAAATAAAGAATATTTGTTGGCTTTTTCTATTGTTGTTTTCACCGATAATATTAGACTTCTATTTGCCTCCACCGCAACACCAGATAAACCACTCTTTGCAATATTCATTATTGTCGCGGGCCCAATTGATGGCAAATCAACGCGATTATCCTGTTGTGGTTTTGCGCATTTTACAAGAATGCCACCTTTAAGGGGAATTTGCCCTCTTTCTCGCATTTCACAAATACGCCACAACATATTATCAGTTCCCTCAGCGCCCTCTAGAGCAACCACCCTTCCTTGAACAACGACAACGGCTTGCCCGATATCTAATTGACCTAAAAGCTTTGCTGCTTCTACTGCTAAAAAAATATCTTTTTTCTCTTTTGGAGTAGCGCGCCGTACTGTTAAATTAAATTCTATGGGAGCTAAAAGATCTGGGACTATTTCGTGAGCACCGATAACACAAAAACCGTGTGCTTCAATAACCCGTATAAAAGCTTTTAATAACGCATCGTCTCCCCTCTTCAAAGCTCCGATTAAATTAGGAAGAGCTAAAAATGTTGTCCAGTCCAGTCGCAATTGTTTAAGAAGTGGACGCTTTTTCACACCACCTGCCAAAACAACATTATATACACCAGCCTCTTTTAAAATTTTAACGAGTCGTGCTAACTCTACAATTGATAGCTCGCAATGCTCATAGCGATAAAGAACAGAATCTGCCTCACCATGCAAAAGCACAAGAAAAGGATTTTCTCCATTCTTCTCAAGAGTCTGTGCAACAGTAATCGGTAGAACACCATTTCCTGCTATAATAGCAGTACGGCCGGAAAGAAAACTTCTAGCTCCCCAAATAGGCATTTTTAATCCTTATGTTCTTTTATTCTAACACCTTCAAATTTTGGTGTACAATAAAAACGCTTTCCTTCTTCTTTAATAAAATTAACAACTTCAGAAACAGACTGAGAAGAAGAATAGAAAGAAGCAACATCACTGACACGCTCTTTAAATGGTTTGCTATGATCAAAAAGCATAGCAACCGCATGACGGAGTGCATGAATATCTTGACGCTCAAGTCCTGCACGCTTCATACCAATAATATTGAGTCCAGCAAGTTTTGCCTGCACACCAACAGCTGTTCCATAAGGTATCAGATCACCAACCAGTGCAGATACGCCGCCGATAAATGCATGATGTCCAACACGAACAAATTGATGAACAGCAGCACCACCACCAATAATCACATAATCACCAATAGTAACATGACCAGCAATCATTGCGTTATTGGCAAATGTTACATGATTGCCTACATAACAATCGTGAGCGATATGCGCATAACAAAAAAATTGGCAATTATCACCAACAACTGTCATTCCTACACTCGAATCGGAGCCCCTATGCATTGTTACACCTTCACGAATCGTACAATTCTTACCAATAAAAAGAGTTGTAGCCCCTCCTTTATGTTTATTATTTTGCGGATCTGCCCCCAAAACGGCATGAGAAAATACTTTACTCTTGGCTCCTAACGTTGTCTTTCCCATTATTACAACATGACTTGTCAAACTACATTCATCACCAATAACAGCCTCTGAACTAATATGGCAAAATGGTCCAACGCGTACATTCTCACCAAGCTGCGCTCCCTTCTCCACAAGAGCAGTTGGATGGATTTTCGTACCGGACATTTTTAAATTCCCATCAAATATCGTTTATTCTTCTTCGACAATCATCGCAGCAATTTCTGCTTCAGCGACACGGACATCTTCTACTTTTGCAACACATGAAAAACGTCTCATACCAGATCTTTTTTTCAAAAGCTGAACATGAATCTTGAGCTGATCACCAGGCATAACCGGCTTACGAAATTTCGCATTATCAACCGTCATAAGGTAAACTAAATTTGTTTGCTTATTGCCTAAATTTAAAAGTGCTATTGCTCCTGCCGTTTGTGCCATAGCTTCTAAAATCAAAACTCCAGGCATAACAGGCTTTGAGGGAAAATGTCCCGTAAAATGAGGCTCGTTAATCGTTATATTTTTAATACCAATCGCTTCTTGTTCACCATTAATATCAATTATACGATCAATTAATAAAAATGGATAACGGTGCGGTAATATTGATAATAGTTTTTCAATATCGACAGCCTCTAAGTTTTTAGTTTTTTCACTGCTGATCATATCAGCGTTTCTCCTTTTTAACTTTTCCCATACTGCGCAACGCCGCTACTTCACGAAACCATTGTTTAAATGGTCGCGCTGGACTACCTCCCCATTTTTCGCCATCCGGAATGTCATTCATAACACCACTACGAGCAGCAATCTGAACAGATTTACCTATTATGATGTGATCAGCTACTCCCACACTTCCGCCAAGCTGAGACATATCCCCTATAGATGTACTTCCCGCAATGCCACATTGAGCGGCAATAAGACAATAGCGGCCAATTTTTACATTGTGGGCAATTTGTACAAGATTATCAATCTTGCTTCCTTCACCAATAACAGTATCTTGAAATGTCCCACGATCAATTGTCGTGTTCGCACCAACTTCTACACCATCCTCAATAATAACGCGACCAAGCTGTGGAATTTTCTCGATTCCAGAAACGCCCCCAACATAACCAAAACCATCTTGCCCAATGCAAACACCAGGATAAAGCTGAACCTTATCACCTATTATAGAACACTGAACTGTTACCTTAGGAGCAATATAGCAGTCACATCCAATACGGCAATTTTCACCGATAACAGCTGTGGATGAAATAAGAGTTCCTGCTCCAATCTCAACATTTTTACCAATAACAGCTCCCGCTTCAATACACACATCATGTGCCAACTTAGCCGTTGGATGAATATGCGCATGCGATGAAATCCCCTTCTGCCCCAACCAAGGCATTGGCTTGACAGAATCTGGAAACAAAATACGACCAATCTGAGCAAAGTCACGCTGTGGTGTGGATGTCACCAATATTGCCATAGTCTCGGGAACTTTAAAAACAATCTCATTCGTACACAAAACAGCAACAGCAGAACTGTCCAGTAAAGCATCAGAAAACTTCCGATGCTCTACAAAAACAAGCGAACCTTCCACAGCACTTTCAAGTGAAGAAAGAGTATTGATAACTTTATGAGAAAACTCTGGATTAAGAAGCTTTGCACCCGTCAACTCAGCAGCATTTGCAACTGTCAATCGTCGGGACGGCGTAAAAAAAAATGTATCCGCCATCAAAACACTTTCTCTCCCAGCTTAAGCTATTCTCTTCAAGTTTTTCCTTCTTAAAATCGCTCAAATCAGAACTTCGTAGAAATACCAAAGTTCAATTGTTGCAAACGATCACCTTCCTGCTTCGTTATTGGCCAAGCATAATCAAAACGCAAAGGACCAAACGGAGAATCCCACATCAAACTCACACCTGCAGATGAACGCCAAGCACTTTTTGTATTGGTAACAGACGGTTCACCCTTAAAAACGGCTTTATAATTATTGCCATAAAGCGTGGCAATATCCGCAAATAAAGCACCGCGCAACCCAAATCCTTCAGGCACGACAGGGATAGGGAACTGTACTTCAGCAGTCGCATTCATATATGTCGTTCCCCCCAAGAAATAAACCTCACCCTTACTGGAAACCTGACGCGGACCTATTCCATTATATTTGAACCCTCGAATCATATCAGAATTTACTTTAAACATATCGAAAATACGAACACCATCTCGGCCCATTCCGTGGATATAACCACCCCCAAAGGAAAGCAAACCAACGATATCCTTCTGGTCAGAAAGAGTCTTGTACATCATCGCCTTACCCGTGGTCTTCAAGAACTTTGCACTCCCACCAAGCCCTGCATATTCCTGAAGCAGATGCACGTACCACCCATCATGAGGGGATCTCATATCATCAATCGTATTATAGGTGAAACCATAACTAATTGATGAACGTTTCCAAGGGCTGTGTTTTGCAGCTTGAACAATCGCACCAGAATATTTCCCATATAATTCTATTATGTCACTCTCTTTGTCAAAATCATACTCTCCGCCAAAATCATATTCTTCCTGCACATAAGAATAAGCTACATTAGCAGATAATTGATTATTAATAGGTAACGAAAACCGCAGCGACCCACCTGTCTGCCGTACATCATAGGCTTTATCAGCACGATAAGTACTACGAAAAACATCAACGCCAGCAGATAAACGATACCCTAAGAAATAAGGATCAACAAATGATAAATTATAATTACGAGATTTTTCTTGCCCCGCACCTAATCCTAAACGAACATATTGACCACGTCCCCCAAGATTACGTTCAGTAACAGAAACTTCAAGTGACATACCAGGACTTGTGCCCCCTGTTGTATACCCTCCAGAAAGAGAGAGATCTCCTGTTGAAGCTTCAACGACATCTATTACCAAAACAACTTGGTCAGATTGATCTGTAGGAACCATTGAAATATTAACGGCTTTGAAGAAACCTAAACTTTCTAGACGACGTTTTGCCCGCTGTAATAAAGTTTGATTGTAAGCATCTCCTTCGTTTAAATCAATCTCACGGCGAATGACGTAATCACGCGTTTTCTCATTGCCACGTATATCAATACGTTGAATATAAGCACGTGTACCCTGTTCAATATTATATAAAATTGAAATTGTATGATTTGCTAAATTACGATTTCCCCGCGGTTCAACTTTAGCAAAAGCATATCCCGAATCAGCAACTTTGTTATTAATAGTTGCAACAGACTGTTCAATATCTTCTGCACTATAAACATTACCTGGCTGGGTTTTAAGTATCCTTTTCACAGATTGAACGTCAATTCCATCAACATCACTTTCAACCTGAATATCGCTAATTTTATAGAGTGCACCCTCATCAAGAACGAAAGAAATTTTATACGTATTGCTTGCTGCATCAAAAGTTGCTTTAGAAGAGACTACACGAAAATCTGCATAACCACGGTTATAATAAAAGCGACGTAAAGCTTCTTCATCAACAGCGAGGCGCTCTTCACTGTAAACATCACCTCCCAACAACTTCGAAAAAATTCCTGAAGTTTTTGTTGAAATCACATCACGCAAACGGCGACTTCCAAAGACACTATTGCCCTTAAAAGTGATATCACCAATCTTTGTTTTTTTCCCTTCAACGACATTAAATACCACATTAACCCGCCCTTTTCCAAGGTTAATCGTTTGAACGTTAACAGTGATATTATTACGACCAAGAGTTTTATAAGCCTCACGAATTGTATTTATATCAGCAGAAAGCTTCGCAGAATTAAAAGGCTCATTCGGTTTTAAAGAAATAAACCGCTTAAGATCTGGGTCTTTAAAAGATTTATTTCCTTGAAACAATATTTGATTGACAACCTCATATTCTTTTACGAATACAACCAATTTATCACCCACCGGATTTATTTTAACATCATAAAATAAACCCAATTCGAAAAGGTTCTTCACAGCACTATCAACATCACCACTGGAAACACCTTGCCCAACCTTAATCCCCATATTGTCTCGAATCGCCTGAGAACTTACAAACTTATTCCCACGAACCTCAATAGAGCGGACTACAGACGCTTGTATTTCTCCGACCGCAGCAATTGACATAAAAACCGTTGCTGGGGCAATCATCCCCATCTTTAACACCAATACAGATGCTGCATTTAAAAACTTTGAATTCGTAGTCATTGGCTTTTTTACCTTACTCTCGTTCCTTAGACATGATGCCTTAAAAAGCTAACTGCCATAACAACCTTTTTACAGCGAGACTTTTCATTCCTTAATTACTCATTATAATGTACAATGCCACAACATTTTGTAGACATGGTAAACAACCTTCAATTTGTTTTTGCTATTATTACTTAATTTATAAAGCGTTTTCCATAATTTAATTAGCTAAACCAACAAAAATAATCATTAAAAAAGACAAAGATCATAAAAAGGAAAAGAATGGAAAAACCTAAACGAAAAACGATTCCCTGAATTTTAGCAGATATTTTCCTCCCAGTAATGACCTCAATGACATGCAATAAAAGATGCCCACCGTCAAGCGGTAGAATCGGAAAAAGGTTAATAAGCCCAACACTTATTGAAAGAAAAGCTGCTAAATTCAATAAAGAGATAAAACCTGTCTCGCTCACTTTCCAAGCAATTTTAACGGTTTTAGAAGGTCCACTTAGCCGACAACGATCCTCTTTGCCTCCTATTAAACGACTCATAAAAAGAACGGTTTGAGTGGCGATAAACACAGTACGGTCTGACGCTTTTCTTACAGCTGTTACAAAACCATAGCGAATATGTTTTATATAAGTTGGATCTAAACGTGCAGGATTATTTAAATCAACAGGAACACCTACACCTATCATAGCACTTCGTGTTCGATTACCAAATCCATCATCTCGCTCAACGACTTTCGGGGTAATCATCGTTGTAAAGAATCGCCCCATGCGTTCTATTTTAAACTCTATGGGTTCTCTTCCGTGAAAAGCTACATAATTCATCAAATCTTCAAAGCTTTCAACCCGTCGCCCATCCATTTCAACAAAACGATCACCTAATTCCAAACCGGATTGAAGAGCAGGGCTATCTTTTACCAAAGAACCAACAACGGGCTCAATGGCTACACGACCATAGATAAAGAAAAAAAATGTTAGAATAACAACAGTAAAAAGGGCATTGAAGAAAGGACCGGCAAAAACAGTTGCTGCTTTTTTCCAAGCATGCGCACTAGCAAATGAACCATCAACAATCAGAGATGATTGGGATGATTCCGTATCGATTTTTTCCTCATCCCCAACAAATTTTACATAACCTCCTAAGGGGATAAGTGCTAAACGCCACTTCGTGCCATGCTTATCTGTATAACTCGCTATTTCTGGTCCAAATCCAAGCGAAAAAATTAACGCCTTAATACCACACCACCGACCAATGAGATAGTGCCCAAATTCGTGCACAAAAATGATAATCATAATGATGAAAAGAATACTCAAACTTCTTAAAAGAAAATCACCCATAGTGACGATATGATTTAAAAGTTCCAAACTATCTTCTCCCAATTAGATCATACTAAAAAGATTAAAAGGCGCATCCATATCAGACATAAATGAACCAATTAAATAAAGAAGAAAAGCTGCCCCTACCAATCCATCTATACGATCCATAAAACCACCATGTCCAGGCAATAAAGAACTAGAATCTTTAACAGAAAACCGTCTTTTGAGCCATGATTGCCCTAAATCACTCAATTGTGAAACAATTGACAAAACAAGTGTAAGGAGTGGCACAAAAAAACTGGCTAAATTTATATCAAAAAATCCAAAAGCAACCCATATACCACCGAAAACTCCGACAAATGTACCACCAAGTGCTCCTGACCATGTTTTATTAGGAGAAAATTGTGGTGCTAATTTAGGGCCCCCTAATGCACGTCCGATAAAATAACCACCAATATCTGTTCCCCACACTATCGTAAATAAGAAAATAACAACTTGGAACCCCAACATTTCATGATCCCGTAGAAAGCATAAAGCAACAACAGGAAAAGATGCATATAAAAAACCACAAAAAACCCAACCACTCTTTTTTATAGATATAATAGCTAATACTGTAGCTAAAACGATTAAAACACAAAAAATCAATGAAGCAGATACACTCAACACTAAAAAAAAGCCAAAGATTAAATAAAAGATACTTGCTAATATTTTTTGTAAAATACACCATTTCTCTTTAGTAATACTCATCCACTCATAAAGAACAAAACCGCCAATACACCATACAAATAAAAAAAAGAAGTTTCCTCCCAACCATGTTAGATACAACGCAATAATGCCAAAAACAAAAGCTGTCAGAATACGATAAACCAAATTAGACAAAACAACATCCAAACAATAAAAATAGAAAATACAAGCTCTAAAATTAACGCAAGAAAAACTCCCCTACGCAGTATTTTTATCTCATACCTGTATAATTTCTCTTATAATTTATCATAAATAATTCAGTCTACTAAGATAGCGCTTATGAAACTAATAATCAATGAAACCAGCTTCAAAAATCTCCGTCAAAATTATAAAATATTTTTTTAATATTTTCTCAAATATAAAATGAAAAAGCAGTTACCTCTGCCCCATACAAATTAACTAATATAGGTTTCGTATAAAAACACTTTTCTATCAACTATTCGTCATTAAAAAACGAATTACGCCACATAACATCTGCTTGATCAATTATACTCACATGTTTTATAATGAGAAATAAGAGAAAGGTTAGGCTTGTTTTTTGCATTATATTCTTTCCCCAACCTTCATCTTAGAATATTTGAATAATTTCTAATAATGCTTTCATTATGCATTTTAACAAAGACGTGCTCAACTAAAAAACCGCACCATGCTGTTAAATAGTGTCTCCCAGCAAAGGGCATGATTTATCACGCAGACTAAAAAATAAAAACATCTGCCCTTTCAAATCAGTCTCTCCCATATCAAAATGATAGAATACCTTCCTGCATCACACCTTGCTACCACAGAGCACACCACGCCCTACAATTATCCCTAGAAACAATTTACAGGCTGGGAGTATAACATCCTTTTTCTAGCGACAAAATCGTCTTAAACGTGCATAATCTCAGATTCTTTTACGACTAAAATTTTATCAATATCAGCAATAGTTTCATCTGTGAGTTTTTGAACTTTTTCAGACAAACTATGGGCTTCATCTTGTCCAATTTCACCATCTTTTTCTAACTTTTTCAAATTGTCCAGACCATCCCGACGAACATGACGTGTAGCAACACGCGCTTGCTCTGCATAGTGATGCGCAATTTTTACAAGTTCTTTACGGCGCTCTTCATTCAACTCAGGCAAAGGAATACGTAAATTCGTACCATCAGTTATGGGATTTAAACCAAGACCAGAATCGCGAATAGCGCGCTCTACAGCTCCGACCATCGTTTTATCCCATACAGAAACAGAAAGCATGCGAGGTTCAGGAACAGAAATATTAGCAACCTGATTTATATGAACAACAGAACCATAAGATTCAACGGTCAACGGTTCTAATAAACTGGCCGATGCACGTCCAGTCCGCAAACCACCTAACTCATGTTTAAAAGCCGTAATGGCACCATCCATGCGACGTTTCAGATCATCCATAATTGATGTAACATTCATATTTCTGTCTCCTTCAATTGTCCTTTGAAGCTTACCCTTATTCCGATACTATTGTAAAGCGTCCTGTTCCATTCAAGACCTTAGCCAAACCGCCTTTTTCATGAATGGAGTACACAATAATCGGTACATTGTTCTCACGTGCTAAAGTGACCGCCGTTGAATCCATAACAGATAATCCCCATTGCAAAACTTCAACATGTGTTAATTGGTCAAAACGCTTAGCCGTAGGGTCTATTTTTGGATCTGCTGAATAAATACCATCAACTTGTGTTCCTTTAAGAAGGACATCCGCACCAATTTCTGCTGCACGTAAAGTAGCAGCAGAATCAGTGGTAAAAAATGGATTTCCTGTACCACCTGCAAAAATAACAACTTTTCCCTGATTCATATAAGCTATTGCTTTACGTTGCGAGAAACTTTCACAAATTTGTGGCATAGCAATCGCAGAGAGTACAACAGTTTCAACCCCTAATTTTGTCAAAGATGTTCGCAATGCTAAAGAGTTAATAGCAGTTGCAAGCATTCCCATATGATCACCTGTCACTCGGTCCCCACCATGCGAAGCAACAGCAACGCCACGAAAAATATTTCCCCCACCGATAACAACCGCAACTTCTATCCCCATTGTGCGCACTTCTGCAATATCAGCGGCAATACGGTCTACAACAGAAACATCAATGCCAAAATTCTGCCCTCCCATAAGAGCTTCACCAGAAGCCTTTAAAAGAATACGTTTATACGGAAGTGCTAATGCCATTAATAATCTCCCCAAAAGCCCATTTACTTTTTGCTTTTGACATCACGAAGGGCACCACTTTTTTCACGTGACGCCCTCTCAACAATTACATTTTTCCCCTCAGAGATTCTACAACCAATGATATGACTTTAAATCTCTGATCAAGAGTTTGCAATAACTAGCCTTTTACAGCAGCAGCAGCAACCTCTGCTGCAAAATCAGACTCCTCTTTTTCCACACCTTCACCTAATGCAAAACGAATAAAGCCTGTAATTTTTGCTGGAGCACCTATTGATTTCTCAGCATCCTTTAAAGCAGCCTCAACAGTTATATCAGGATTCATAACAAAAGCTTGAGAAAGCAAAACAACCTCTTCAAAAAACTTACGCATACGCCCTTCTACCATTTTTTCAATGATATTTTCAGGTTTTCCAGACTGACGTGCTTGATCTGAAAAAATTGCTTTTTCACGTTCAACAGCAGAAGCATCAACATCTTGTGCTGTAAGTGCTAATGGATTGGTTGCCGCAATATGCATCGCGACCTGCCGACCAAAAGCAAGAGCAGCCTCTTTATTTCCTGTTGTTTCAATCGCAACCAAAACACCAAGTTTTCCAAGCCCATCAGCCACACTATTGTGTATATAAGTCGCAACAACACCATTCTCAACGGACAATTTAGCGGAACGACGAAATGTTATATTTTCGCCAATTGTACCAATTGCATCTTTAATTGTAAGCTCTACAGTCTTCTCAGAACCTGGATAAAGAGAAACAGAAACAGATTCAACATCCCCTGACGTATCTAAGGCAGCAGTTGCTACTTTACGCACGATGTCTTGGAATCCATCATTGCGTGCAACAAAATCTGTTTCAGAATTAATCTCAACCAAAACTGCATGTGAATCTTTTGATACGACTCCGATTAATCCCTCAGCTGCTGTACGACCAGCCTTTTTATCTGCTTTAGCTATTCCTTTTTTACGAAGCCAATCAACAGCAGCTTCCATATCACCATTGGTCTCTGCTAGGGCGGCTTTACAGTCCATCATACCAGCGCCAGATAGTTCTCGAAGTTCTTTTACTTGTGCAGCAGTAATGCTCATATTTGCCTCTTTATTTTGTAACAGTGAAAGCGTGCAAAATCCCTCTGCACGCCTATAACTTCTTCTTTAGACAATAAAAGTACCTTAATTAGGCATTTTATATTATTCAGAAACTTCTGAAACTGCATTTTCTTCCAAAATAGGCTCCACAGGTGCATCAACTTGAGCTCCTAAATCGATACCCATTGCTCCTTGCTGGCGTGCAATACCATCAAGAGCAGCACGGGCAAAAAGATCGCAATAAAGAGAAATTGCACGTGAAGCATCGTCATTACCTGGTATTGGATGTGTTACGTCATCGGGATCACAATTGGTATCAATAATAGCAATCACTGGAATACCTAAACGTTTTGCTTCTTGGAGTGCAATATTTTCTTTATTCGTATCGATAACAAAGATAAGATCTGGAACAGAACCCATATCTTTAATACCACCAAGCGCACGATTAAGCTTTTCACGATCACGTTCAAGATTTAAACGTTCCTTTTTAGTAAAGCCTTGCGCTTCAGCAGCAAGAATTTTATCAAGCTTCCGCAAACGATGGATCGAATTGGAAATCGTTTTCCAGTTTGTGAGCATGCCGCCAAGCCAACGTGCATTAACGTAATACTGAGCGGAACGATTCGCCGCATCTGCGATAATGTCAGATGCTTGCCGTTTCGTACCAACAAAGAGAATACGACCACCACGCGCTACAGTATCTGAAACAAGTTTAAGTGCTTGGTGTAAAAGTGGAACGGTCTGAGCAAGGTCAATAATATGGATATTATTACGCTGACCATAAATATAGGGAGTCATTTTGGGATTCCAGCGATGAGTCTGGTGACCAAAATGCACACCAGCTTCTAAAAGCTGGTGCATAGTAAAATCGGGTAGTGCCATAAATCTTATCCTTTCCGGTTCAACCTCCGCGGAAAAAGCAGGAAGACCTGCTACCGGCGGATGCTTGCTAGAAGTTTCTCACAGATCATTTGCAAACACCCAGACTCCGCGTGTGGAATAGCGCAAACATACTAATATTTGATTCTTTTTCAAGTTATTTTCTTTAATCATTTAATATTTGCATTTTCACATTGATTAAGATCTTTTCCAAGTTCCAAGAATTCGAGACTGTTCAATTTTGCACGCACTGAAAAAGTTCCATAATCTATATGAAGATCACGCATGACACCATTCTCATGTAAGAGAAAACTGCTACGATAAACCGGCAAACCATCTTTATTTTCTCCATCATCAAAATAAGAAATTGTAACAGGCCAATATTCTTCTTCATCCAATTTTCTTACTTTTTCCGTTTCGCTATCAGATAAAAGCGTCTTCTTTTCCCCTATGACGATACTTTCTTTTATAACTTTATCTGCTTTATTTGTCCCATCAAATACAGTAACATTGTAAAAATGATCTCCTGCTTTTGCATGGCGGATAATATTTTTTAGTTGCATCATTGGAAATTCAGCCATTGCAAGCTTATACTCTTTTTCCTTTGGCTTTTTTAAGGTAACTGTAATACCATCTTGCGTACGCTCCGCAACTCCCTCGGCACGATGCACAACCTCTTCTCCCTCTTGATCTGTAATATTAAAACGAAATGTACGGCTGTCTCCTGTTTCATAACTCGTCGTCTGTTGATCCGTCAAACGTACTGGCATATCTTCAATGTAAACACGGCTAATGAAACGAAAACGTGTGCTATAGCCTTGGCATGCCGAACCAGCAAGCTCGTAAACCATTCGTCCTGACATCGCAGAAATTGTCATTTCATGAGAAACACTATCGAGATGAAAATCATAAATTGCTCGATGAGGCACAATAAAAATGGGCTCTTCAGCTCTCGCAGTACATAAAAAAACAATATATAAAACTATTATAAATAATGATCTAATCATTCCCAACTTCCGAACTTTATCCCCGTTGCATAACATCATACAATAAGGCAAAAAAGGCTAATTTCTCAATTAACCACACATTTTCTTAAATCAAAAAATAGATTATGCAATGAATATATTATAAAGCAGCTATGGAGTTAAAATTATGACCAATATGATTGAAAAAAACTTAGAAAAATTCGGGATCACTCTTCCTGAAGTAATCTCCCCCCTTGCCAATTACATCACCACTTCACAAAGTGGCAATCAACTCTTTATTTCTGGGCAACTTCCTCTTATTAATGGAAAACCAATAGCCATCGGTAAAGTTGGTGCAACTGTGAATACCGAACAAGCCCAAAAAGCATCTGAAGCTTGCGCTCTCAATATTCTCGCGCAACTCAAGGCAACTCTGGGTGACTTAAATAAAATAAAACGTGTGGTAAAAATTACTGTTTTTGTGGCTGTAGATTCTCATTTTACCGATATTCCTTTTGTTGCCAATGGAGCTTCTAATTTATTCGTCAATATCCTTGGTGAAATTGGAAAACACGCCCGTTCTGCTATTGGTGTTGCCTCTCTTCCTATGGATGTTCCTGTAGAAGTTGAAGCCATCATAGAAATCTAAACCTTCATTAAGACAGTGCATTATCCTAAATATAACTGAAGTCAAAATACTTCTTTGTCTTACACTCTGATAAACCTTGCATTTTTTCGTTTTTAAATTAGAATCTTAAACTTACGATAAAAGGAAATATTTGTATGAAACAAGCTTATGACAATAACAATATTTTTGCTAAATTGATTCGCAATGAAATCCCTTCTGTTCGTGTCTACGAAGATGATGATGTTATTGGATTTATGGATATCATGCCACAGGCACAAGGTCATACGCTGGTCATTCCTAAAAAAGGCTCTAGAAACTTACTTGATGCAGATCCTGAAACATTATTTCCTGTTATTAAAGCTGTTCAAAAAATTGCAAATGCTGTCAAAAAAGCCTTTCAAGCAGATGGCATAACTGTCATGCAATTTAATGAAGCAGCTAGTCAACAAACCGTCTATCACCTTCATTTTCATATTATACCACGTATGGAGGGAATAGAGCTTACCCCTCATAATGATATGGTAACGCCTCCAGAAATACTTGAAGAGAATGCAAAAAAAATCCGTGCAGCTTTATAACACACTCTTAAGTTGTTGTGCTTTTTTTCCTACACGTTTTTTTTGTAAAGTTTTCCATTTTACTTTTCTTTGAACTTACAGATATATCGGAAGATGAAATTTCTAACTGTAAGCTTTCTTTTTTACCATTTGATTTTTGTGTCAATACGCGAACGGTACCGCCATTGCGTAACTTTCCAAATAAAATTTCATCAGCTAATGGCTTTTTAATATATTCTTGTATAACACGCCCTAATGGGCGTGCTCCCATCTGAGAATCATATCCTTTATTAGAAAGCCATAAAGTTGCAGAAGGGCTTAATTCAAAACAAATTCCCCGATCAGCTAATTGTGCTTCAAGCTGAAAAATAAATTTTTGCACTATCTGATTGATGATTAAATGAGATAAAGGTGCAAACGGAATAATTGCATCTAACCGATTACGAAATTCTGGTGTAAATAACCGATTGATTGCTTCTATATCCTCACCATCACGATGTACTTTCCCAAATCCAATAGCTGATTTTGCCATATCTGAAGCACCAGCATTGGTTGTCATAATCAAAATAACATTGCGGAAATCAATTTTCTTACCATTATGGTCTGTTAATCTACCATAATCCATTACCTGCAATAAAATATTAAATAACTCTGGGTGCGCTTTCTCAATCTCATCTAGCAATAGAACTGCGTGAGGTTTCTGATCAACGGCATCTGTAAGGAGACCTCCTTGATCAAACCCTATATAACCTGGAGGTGCTCCGATTAAACGTGCTATCGTATGCCGTTCCATATATTCTGACATATCAAAACGCAATAATTCAATGCCTAAAGATGATGCAAGCTGTTTTGCAACTTCAGTTTTTCCTACACCTGTTGGTCCTGAAAATAAATAACTTCCTATTGGTTTATCCGGTTCGCGTAAACCTGCTCGCGCCAATTTTATGGATGAAACTAAGACGGAAATTGCCTGATCTTGACCATAAACAACATGTTTGAGTTCTCTTTCAAGCTTACTCAGTATCTTCTGATCATTCCGGGAAACTGTTTTTGGTGGAATTCTTGCAATTGTAGCAACAGTCGCTTCAATTTCTTTAACACCTATACTCTTCTTGCGTTGTTTTTGTGGCAAAAGCTTTTGCGCTGCGCCACTTTCATCAATAATATCAATTGCTTTGTCAGGTAACCTACGGTCAATTATATAACGTGAAGATAATTCTACAGATGCCTTCATCGCCTGATCTGTATATTTAATCTGATGAAAATCTTCAAAGTAAGGCTTCATCCCCTGCAAAATTTTAATCGCATCTGTAACAGAAGGTTCATTAATATCAATCTTCTGAAAACGACGCTCTAAAGCACGATCTTGTTCAAAGAATTTGCGATATTCTCTGTAAGTCGTCGAACCAATACATCGCATAGTTCCAGAAGATAACACAGGTTTCAAAAGATTTGCTGCATCCATATTTCCCCCTAATGTTGCTCCTGCTCCAATTAAGGTATGGATTTCATCAATAAATAAAATAGCATCTGGATACAGCTCAAACTCTTTAATAACTTGCTTTAAGCGTTCTTCAAAATCACCGCGATAACGTGTACCTGCAACAAGTCCCCCCATATCAAGAGAAAATATTGTTGCATTTGATAAAACTTCAGGCACTTGCCCATCAACAATGCGCTTTGCCAATCCCTCAATTATAGCTGTTTTCCCTACTCCAGGATCACCAACCAAAAGCGGATTGTTTTTTGACCTTCGACATAAAATCTGAATCATGCGTGAAATTTCTATTTCACGGCCAATTAATAAATCAATTTTTCCATTACGTGCTTTACAATTGAGATCAACACAATAATTCGTTAAAGCACTTGTTCCTCTTTCACCATTATCCGAAATCTGCTGATCTAATTGCTCTTCAAGTCCTTCAAGTAACATGGATAACCCATCATCACGCGTGACACCCTGTGAAATAAAACGTACAGCATCATAGCGTGTCATTCCCATCTCTTGAAGAAAATATGCTGCATGGCTTTCACGTTCAGAAAAAATTGCAACAAGAACATTTGCCCCCGATACTTCATCTTTTCCAGCTGATTGTGCATGAATCACCGCACGTTGGATAACACGCTGGAAAAAAGCTGTAGGCTTTGTATCCTCATCAGCTCTAATCTGTTCATCTAACTCTGAGCGAAGATAATTGGTTAAGCGCTCTCGCAATTCCTCCACATCTACTTGGCAAGCCTGAATAACGGAATTTGCATCGGCATCATCTAACAGCGCAAGTAGAAGATGCTCTAATGTTGCATATTCATGCCGTGCTTGAGTAGCAATTGTTAATGCACGATGCAAAACCTCTTCAAGACTAGGTGTAAAAGATGGCATAGCTCCTCACTTCCATTCCATTACACATTGTAACGGATGTTCATTTTGACGCGCACATTCCCTCACTTGTAATATTTTCATTTCAGCGACTTCATAAGTATAAGTCCCACATTCTCCTATCCCATTGTGATGAACATTTAACATTATCCGCGTTGCCTCTTCGAAACTTTTTTTAAAAAAGTTCTTCAAAACGAAAACAACAAAATCCATAGGTGTGTAATCATCATTAAGCAAAAAAACTCGACATAATTTAGGTTTTTCGAGTTTTTCTCTAGCCTTAGGCATTATAACCGCACCATGCCTACCTTCATCCCAATTCTTGCCCTTTTCATTATGCATAATATGAGCTATAGAGTTTATTATGAGCGTCTGTCCCATTATCGTTTTCCATGCAACACATTTTTTATTAATTTTAAATTCTTTCATAACTATTGCAATACCTGTTTGTATTAGAAAAAAATCTCCCTCTATGGTTAGACTTCAATCACTCACTCATAAAATAACTTCTGTAAACAAATTAGTAATACCATTCGCCTAAACTGCATCAACAAATTACAGAAAAGGAAGCTTTATAGAAGTTTTTCAGGATAAATGGAGAAATAGGATACTGCAAGTGTATATTAATTATCAAAAAATTATGCGCTACTGTAAAACAATAGCAATTTCTTTTGTTATGTTAGCTTTTTCTTACTGTTGGGCATCAGCCACACCTCAAGGCGCCTATCCTGATAAGTATGCGGCTATTGTTATAGATGCTACTACGGGAAAAACTCTATTTCAAGCCAATGCAACACTGAAACGTTATCCTGCTTCTTTAACAAAAATGATGACATTGTACTTACTCTTTGAAGCTATGCAGATGCGTCGTGTGACACCAAATACACCAATTCCTGTTTCTCATTATGCAGCAATGCGTCCACCAACAAAAATTGGATTTAAAGCAGGCCAAACAATTTCTGCAGAATCAGCAGCTAAAGCACTCATTACAAGATCCGCAAATGATGTTGCTGCTGCCATTGCAGAATATCTTGGAGGTAGTGAAAAAAAATTCGCTCAAATGATGACAATAAAAGCTCGTAAACTTGGCATGAAACATACACATTTTGCAAATGCTTCAGGACTTCCGGATGTGCACAATTATTCTACAGCACGAGATATAGCGACTTTGTCATTAGCTTTACGTAAACATTTTCCCAAACAATATAAATTGTTCAAAACAAAAAGTTTTAATTTCCGTGGACATAAAATTAACAGCCACAATAAACTTGTTAAAATAATGAAAGGTGTCGATGGAATTAAAACAGGCTACACACAAATGTCAGGTTCTAATTTAGCAACTTCGATGCGTCTTGAGGGGCGCTCTGTTGTCGCTGTTGTTATGGGAGGTAAATCATCTACTGCGCGTGACGAGCATATGGCTAGCCTATTGAAACAATATTTGCCCAAAGCAAGCCAAATGAAAAGTGGTGAACGTTTAATGGCTTCTGTACGCTATCACTTACCGACTGGCGCCAATACTCCTATACCGACCATTAAAGCTGATTCAAGTAATTTTGACGATGAAATTTCGACTATGTTGACAGCATTTGCAGAACAACCTAAAAACTCCAATATCGCAATAACGGCTGTAAATAAGGTAATTATACCAATACCGAATCCTCAAAAAACTATACCGGCTGAGACTCATAAAATTGTAACAGTCTCTTTGTCCGAAAATGCCGGATGGGCTATCCAAATTGGTTCTCTTCCTAGTGAAGAACAAGCAAAAACTCTACTTTTAAAAGCAAAAAATATAGCTTTTTCTATTTTAAAACACGCATCTTCACACATGCAACTGTTTGAAAAAAATGGGCGGCGTTATTACCGAGCGCGCTTTACAGGGTTTCAATCAAAAAAAGCTGCATTTGATGCTTGCTCTACATTAAAGAAAGCAAATTTTAACTGCTATACTGTAGCCTACTAAAAAATTTTGAATTCTGCGTTAAGGATAGTATTATGACAGATAATGCTTTTGCTTCATTCCATAAAAAAGAAATTTTATTGAAGCAATCATCCCTCCTTTCATTGCGTTCTCTTCACGATGCTGCCGCAAAACTTACTGGTTTAAAATATAATTCGACTGCATTAGATACACAATCTCTTGTTCACCTTCTCATTTGCCAAACAATACGCAACCGTCGTCTCATAATGCCTCCTGTACGCATTCATTTACGCGTTGCGAGCCAAACTGGTAATGTGCCTATTAAAATCCGTTTAGGAGCAACAAATATTTAATTTCTCTAAAAAATTATTTTATTATTAACCATTATCTACAGCCTTAGAAAACCCTTTGATAAACATACTTTTTTCTTAAATTGTTGAATTTTTCTGACAGCTTTTCCAACTATCCAATATCTCCAAGCTTTCAATAAAAACATTGTTAAGGACATAAAAATACCCAATATTTTTCCACTTTTGGATTTAATATAAAAAATTATCCTTGATATCTTTCTGGAAAAAATGAATAGCTTCATTAGATGAAAGCTTATCATTTGATGGGATTATTGTAAAAGTTCAATAAAGAAAGTCCCTCTTAATAACGCTCCCCATACAACATAAACGCTGAAAAAACATAAGCTTTATCAGAAAATACGATCTCTCTCCCAAAAGTCCAGTTATGGATTGAAAAATGTTCCAGCTCTTAACAAGATATCACATTGACTGCAAGACCACCTTTACTTGTCTCTTTATAGCGTTCACTCATATCATGACCAGTCTGGCGCATTGTTTCTATACAAGCATCAAGAGAAACAAAATGATCTCCATTACCATATAATGCAAGAGAAGAAGCCGTTACCGCCTTAACAGCTCCCATTGCATTACGCTCAATACAAGGAACTTGTACAAGACCTGCAACAGGATCACATGTCATTCCCAAGTGATGTTCAAGCGCAATTTCTGCCGCATTTTCAATTTGAGCTGGTGTTCCACCTAACGCTGCGGTCAACCCTGCTGCGGCCATTGAAGATGCCGTTCCAACTTCACCTTGACACCCAACTTCTGCACCAGAAATAGAGGCATTATGTTTGATAACACCGCCTATAGCTGCTGCCGTTAATAGAAAATTATGTATTCCCTCTCGATCTGAATCATCATTAAATTGAAGATAATAACGCAAAACGGCTGGGACGACACCGGCTGCTCCATTTGTTGGTGCTGTAACAACACGACCACCTGCTGCATTTTCCTCATTGACGGCTATAGCATATACCGAAAGCCAATCATTTGCCCAAAGTGGATAATTGTAATTTTTCTTTTGTTTTTCCAAAAGCGTTTCATGCAGCTTTTTAGCGCGCCTTAGAACACGCAATCCACCAGGCAACTCACCTTCTTGTGAAAGACCTCTATCAATGCAATTTGTCATCGCTGAAAAAATTTCATCAAGCCCTACATCAAGAGAAGAACGCTCTATCTTTGTTTCTTCATTTAAGCGCTTCATTTCAGCAATTGAAAGTCCTGATTTTTCTGCCATTGATAACATTGTACAAGCAGAATCGAATGGATATGGTACCTCAAATGCTTCTGGTTGTATATTATCATTCATATGGCTTAATTCATCCTCAGTCACAACAAAGCCACCACCGATAGAATAATAAATCTGCCGCAACAGAACATTCCCATCAGTATCAAGTCCTTCAAAGGCTAGTCCATTTGTATGTCCAGGGAGGATTTGCTTTCGTTCAAAAATAAGATCACGTTGCACATCAAACTGATAAGCGGGATGACCTACTGGTTGCACTTTTTTTTCACGTATAACTTTTTCTAACAGAAACCCCATGCTATCAGGATCAACAGTAGAAGCTTTTTCTCCTAAAAGTCCTAATATGATAGCTCTATCTGTTGCATGACCAATACCCGTGAAAGCTAAAGAACCATAAAGATAAACACGTATACGAGAAACTTGAACATCAGACGACTGAGAAAAATCTCCTATCTTTTGCAAAAACATATTAGCAGCTGTCATTGGTCCCATCGTATGTGAGCTAGAAGGACCAATCCCAATTTTAAAAAGTTCAAAAACAGATAGAAACACGTATCACCTTAAACTATAGTACAGCTTGAGCATATATGCTTTTTCATAACGTTTCTTCCGTTTAAAATCAAATTGCGAGATAAACTAAAAAAATGACAACAATAAACACGAATGTCGCTCGTCTTGCTACCACCCAACACTTTCTTTCTATAGTGTTTTCCATTAGCCAACCTTTAAAACGGACAATGCCCCTAGAGTCACAACTCCTAATGTTTCAAGCGTAGTAAAATAAGTGTTAATATGCAATATTAAAATTCAATAAGGATGAGAAATCTTATCGGAAATATTTTTCATAATGCACTAAGTTCTTCAAAACGTATGCTTAATTTTATAAAATATTTTATGGATATGTTTCAATGAAACGTACAAATTTTTCTAACGATTCTCGTTCTGTCTCAAAATTGTTTTCTGGAGCACTCATATCGCGATAACCAAGTGCCATACCACAGATAATATGGCGATCAGAAGGAATAGATAAAAGCGTACGAATCTGTTTATGATAATCAGCAAAAGCAGCTTGAGGACAGGTATCTAATCCAAATCCACGTGCAGCTAACATAATGGTCTGCATAAACATACCCAAATCAAGCCAACTCCCCATTTCCATGTCGTGATCCATTGTAAATAAGAGCCCTACAGGTGCATCAAAAAATAAAAAATTTCGCGCCTTTTGATGAAGTACTTTTTCTTCATCATCTTTTTGAATTCCAAGACTCTGATAAAGATCCAAACCAACTTTTCGACGCCTTGAAATATAAGGCTCACGCCACTGACGTGGATAATAACTATATTCACGCTCTCCTTTTACACCTGAAAGCACAAGTTGTGAAAGCTCTTGCCCTACTTTCTGTAATACACTTCCTGTAAGCACAATTACTTGCCATGGCTGAATATTTGTTCCAGATGGTGCACGTGCTGCAAGTTTTAAGATTTCTTTGATTGTTTCCAAACTAACTGGCTGATCAGTAAAAGCGCGAATTGACTTTCGTGACAAAATAGATTGAAAAACACTCATAGGAGAAACTGTCATTGTTTTTACTTTCTTTATGAAAAATAGTTTTTTCTTATCAAGGATAATATACTGCGAAAATACCTTTGCAGCTTTTTCAAACACTCTATTTCTTTAAATGACTTACACATTTCACGCAGTGGTAAATATTCCCCTTAGAGATAGTATAATCTATCTCTTTTAAGAGAAAGAAATTTGTCTAAAAGAAGACAAAATAAATTTATAATCAATGACTAACCCCCAACTCCGCTAAGCTCTCAAAAAAACTCTCTTCAATTCGTTCTAAATCCTGTAGAAGATCATCAACATCATGCTGCATCTGCTTTAAATCAGTTCGTTTTTTATGAATTCCTGCAATTAATTTCTTAAGCTTTTTCTCATCATCAGGTGGTTTTCCAACCATTGTCAACATATCAGATATTT
The DNA here is from genome assembly GCF_042196965.1 of Bartonella sp. AA83SXKL. Lineage (NCBI taxonomy): Bacteria > Pseudomonadati > Pseudomonadota > Alphaproteobacteria > Hyphomicrobiales > Bartonellaceae > Bartonella > Bartonella sp. AA83SXKL. The sequence goes on along the minus strand of NZ_JBHIRG010000009.1, from coordinate 13,329 downwards.
CAGACAACGAAAATTTTACTCTGTTAGCATACAGGATTTGTTTTAACTTATGACGATCCGTTTATGTATAAAGCCGTGTACTTCCACACCGAAAAGGGATAAGAAGTCCCTCTTCTTCATAGCAAAATTCGAGCTATTATTGAAAATTCACGTGTTAATTTTCCAATTGAATAATATTCGTACATTTTATTATTCTGTCTGCATAGATCACATTGTTATAAGAAATATGTCTATTTTTTATAAAACTTAGTGAGCACCTTAATCTCTACTTTTCTGCATTCTAATTTAGAAGAAAATACATTCACAAACATTGTATAGTAGAGAATCAATTATTTTTAGATTACAGAAAGACTATTGATCTTTCATTATAAGTCCTTTTAAATCTTTATAGAAGATATCAATCAAAAATTTTCCTAAAGTTTAAAATCAATCATTATTTGATTTGTAGATAATCAACTCTTTTCCTTGAATATGATTTTTGAGTTTCACATACTTGGGAAAAACTTTCTATACTGCCTTCAGAAATAAGAAAACTTTAAAATGAAGTAACAAAAAAGATAAGCATCATTACAAAACAATAAGCTACTAAAGATGTTTAAAATAACTATCGCCTTATAATTTTTGATATTTTTCAAGAAAATATACAACTTCTGCATTTCGAAATAAAAAACGTCTGAACTTTCTATTCAGACGTTTTTATATTATGTGGTGTTGTATTTAAATTATTCAGCAACGGCTCCGGTTGTCATATTTGTCAACATAGCCTTAGCCACTTCGTTATTACTAGACTTACGCTGCTCATCTACAATCAAATCATCACGAACTGCAGCAATACGACGAATTTGAGAAATTGTACCACCCGTACCTGCTGGAATAAGACGACCGACAATAACGTTCTCTTTAAGTCCTTGCAAAGTATCAATTTTACCAGAAACTGCTGCTTCAGTAAGAACACGTGTTGTTTCCTGAAACGATGCCGCCGAAATGAAAGAAGGCGTTTGAAGAGAAGCTTTTGTAATTCCAAGAAGAATGGGATTACCAGATGCAGGTTTCTTCCCTTCTGCAATCAAATTATCATTGATTTCATCAAGTTCAATACGATCAACATTATCACCTGGAATATAACCAGAATCTCCAGATTCTGTAATTTCAACTTTTTGCAACATTTGACGAACAATCACTTCAATGTGCTTATCATTAATAAGAACTCCCTGCAAACGATAAACCTCCTGAATCTCATTAACAAGATAAGATGCCAAAGCTTCAACCCCCTTAATCGCCAAGATGTCATGAGGTGCTGGATTACCATCAAGGATATAATCTCCCTTTTCAATTTGATCGCCTTCTTGGAAATGGAACAACTTACCTTTTGGAATCAAGTATTCTACTGCCTCAAGAGTTTCATCATTTGGTTCAATAATGATACGACGTTTATTCTTATAACCACGGCCGAATCGAATCGTGCCACTAACTTCAGCAATAATCGCATGATCCTTTGGACGACGCGCTTCAAAAAGCTCAGCCACACGAGGAAGACCACCCGTAATATCTTTCGTCTTGGCACTTTCCATTGGCAAACGAGCAATAACATCACCAGCCTTAACATGAGCACCAAGCTCAACAGAAAGAATAGTTTCCACTGACATCATATAACGGGCTTCACCTCCCTTATACAATTTAGCAATGGATTCACCTTCTTTATCCGTGTGAATAATAATAGCTGGTTTAAGATCCGCACCACGTGGATTAGCGCGCCAATCAATCACCAAACGCTTCGTAATACCCGTAGATTCATCAGCTGTTTCAGTGACAGATAAACCATCAATCATATCTTCAAAACCCACATAGCCTTCAACTTCCGTTAAAATTGGACGTGTATAAGGATCCCATTCTGCTATACGTTGTCCACGTTTAACCACATCACCATCATCAACAAAAATATGAGCACCATAGCTAACACGATGTACAACGCGCTCTTTTCCTAACTCATCCTTGATAAGGATAGCCATATTACGCCCCATAACAACCAAATGGCCTTCAGAGTTACGAACCACATTACGATTACGAATCTCCACCTTACCTTCATAAGATGCCTCTAAATACGATGAATCAACAACCTGCGCAGTTCCTCCTAAGTGGAAAGTACGCATAGTAAGCTGTGTTCCCGGCTCACCAATGGATTGAGCAGCAATAACACCAACGGCTTCTCCCTGATTAACAGGTGTTCCACGCGCCAAATCACGACCATAGCATTTTGCACAAACACCAAGACGTGTTTCACATGTTAATGCAGAACGAATTTGAACAGATTGAATTCCAGCTGCTTCAATCTTCGCGACATCAGCTTCCTCAATCATTGCTCCACCTTCAAGGATAACCTCTCCAGAGACAGGATGTAGAATATCAACAAGCGCTGTACGACCAAGAATTCTTTGCCCAAGGGAGGCAACAATTTGTCCTGCATCAACAATCGGCTGCATGGTAAGCCCTTTTGCGGTACCACAATCAACTGCTGAAATAATAGCATCCTGTGCAACATCAACAAGACGCCGTGTTAAATAACCAGAGTTCGCCGTCTTTAACGCAGTATCAGCAAGTCCTTTACGTGCACCATGCGTGGAATTGAAGTATTCATTAACAGTTAGACCTTCTTTAAAATTGGAAATAATGGGTGTTTCAATAATTTCACCCGATGGTTTTGCCATTAATCCACGCATACCGGCCAATTGTCTCATCTGGTTAGCAGAACCACGAGCACCAGAGTGCGACATCATATAGATAGAATTCATCGGCCGTTGACGACCTGTTTTAGGATCAAAATCGACGGCTTGAATACGTTTCATCATTTCATCTGCAACGCGATCTGTACATTTACCCCAAGCATCTACAACCTTATTGTATTTTTCACCTTGTGTAATCAAACCATCATTATATTGCTGTTCGTACTCCTTAGCCAAAGCTTCTGTTTCTGCGACTAAACGCGACTTACTATCAGGAATAACCATATCGTCCTTACCGAATGAAATTCCTGCACGACAAGCATAAGAAAAGCCAAGCTGCATAATACGGTCACAAAAAATAACCGTCTCTTTTTGTCCACAGTGCCGATAAACATGATCAATCATTTTAGAAATGTTCTTTTTCGTCATCTCTTGATTGACAATATCAAATGAGATATCCGCACTTCTTGGCAAAAGCTCACCGATAATCAAACGACCAGGTGTCGTATCATAAAGTTTAGAGACTTCTTTTCCATCCTTCCCCATATTCTTAACACGGCCTTTAATCTTCGTATGAAGCGTTATAACCTTATTTTCCAAGGCATAATGAAGCTCACCTATATCAGAAAAGGCCATTCCTTCACCTGGTTCTTTTTCAGAAACAATTGAAAGATAATAAAGACCAAGAACCATATCCTGTGAGGGAACAATAATGGGAGCACCATTGGCCGGATGAAGAATATTATTGGTGGACATCATCAAAACACGGGCTTCAAGCTGTGCTTCAAGAGAAAGCGGCACGTGAACCGCCATCTGATCACCATCAAAATCTGCATTAAAAGCAGTACACACCAGTGGATGAAGTTGAATAGCTTTGCCTTCAATTAAGATAGGTTCAAAAGCCTGAATCCCCAAACGGTGCAATGTTGGCGCACGGTTGAGTAAAACAGGGTGTTCACGAATAACCTCATCCAAGATATCCCAAACTTCTGGATGTTCTTTTTCAACAAGCTTCTTTGCCTGCTTTACCGTTGATGAATAGCCTTTTGCATCAAGCCGCGCATAAATAAAAGGCTTAAATAATTCAAGAGCCATTTTTTTGGGAAGACCACATTGATGCAATTTTAATTCAGGACCCGTCACGATAACAGAACGCCCCGAGTAATCAACACGCTTCCCAAGTAAGTTCTGACGAAAACGTCCTTGCTTGCCCTTCAACATATCTGATAAAGACTTAAGAGGACGTTTATTGGCTCCAGTAATCACACGCCCACGCCGTCCATTATCAAACAATGCATCAACAGCTTCTTGTACCATACGCTTTTCATTGCGTACGATAATTCCAGGAGCACGCAATTCAATCAGCCGTTTCAAGCGGTTATTACGATTAATAACACGCCGATAAAGATCATTCAGATCTGATGTCGCAAAACGCCCACCATCAAGCGGAACCAATGGACGCAAATCCGGTGGAATAACCGGAATTGTTTTCATAATCATCCACTCTGGCTTATTTCCAGATTCAAGAAAATTTTCAACGATTTTAAGTCGTTTAATCAATTTTTTCTGCTTTAACTCTGAAGTTGTTTCAGCTAATTCAAGACGCAAATCATTAGCGATTTTATCTAACTCCATACTAGCTAAAAGCTCGTAAATAGCTTCAGCGCCAATCATAGCTGTAAACTGATCTTCTCCAAATTCATCAATAGCAAGCATATATTCTTCTTCAGAAAGAAGCTGATGGAGCTTAAGAGACGTCAATCCTGGTTCGGTTACAATATAATTCTCAAAATAAAGAACCCGTTCAATATCTTTTAAAGTTAAATCTAAAAGTGTAGAAATACGACCTGGTAATGATTTAAGAAACCATATATGCGCAACGGGTGCCGCAAGTTCAATATGCCCCATACGCTCACGACGTACGCGGGAAAGAGTAACCTCTACACCACATTTTTCACAAATAATGCCCTTATACTTCATGCGTTTATATTTGCCACATAGACATTCATAGTCCTTAATAGGGCCAAATATACGTGCACAAAAAAGACCATCACGCTCTGGTTTAAAAGTCCGATAATTAATCGTCTCAGGCTTCTTAATCTCACCATACGACCAGGACAAAATTTTCTCAGGACTCGCAATAGAAATACGAATAGAGTCAAATGTCTGCGCTGGCGCTTGAGGATTGAAAAGATTCATGACCTCGTGGTTCATGCTGTTCTCCTTCAAAGATTCTTAGAACCTGTTGTAATATCTCATCTATTTTATAACAGATCTTCTTTAAAAGACATTTACTTTTAAAAATGACCTGTATAGCCTTAATAAGGTTATTGAGCCTCTTAAAGTAATAAGAGCGCTCCTTTTTCTAGTGCGCTCCTTGAATTATTATTCTGCCGTATCAGACAATGCCCGCTGTGCAATAAGTTCACGCGCATCATCAAGCTCCACATTAAGAGCAAGTGAGCGCATTTCTTTTACCAACACATTAAAGCTTTCGGGTATACCTGCCTCAAATGTATCATCACCACGCACAATTGCCTCATAGACTTTTGTTCGACCAGCCACATCATCTGATTTTACTGTTAGCATCTCCTGCAAAGTGTATGCAGCACCATAAGCTTCAAGTGCCCAAACCTCCATTTCACCAAAACGCTGACCACCAAATTGTGCCTTACCTCCTAATGGCTGCTGCGTAACAAGTGAATAGGGACCAATAGAACGTGCATGAATCTTATCATCAACAAGGTGATGTAATTTCAACATGTAAATATATCCCACCGTTACTGGACGATCAAAAGGCTCCCCAGTACGACCATCATAAAGCGTAACCTGCCCTGAACTATCTAAGCCTGCGTCTTCCAGCATCATGTTAATATCAGACTCATGTGCTCCATCAAAAACAGGCGTTGCAATTGAAACCCCTTTCTTCATCTGCAATGCCAATTTGTAAAGGCTTTCATTATCATACTGACGAACTGGTTCATTATGATTATCATCAGGCATAAGATTTTCAATACGCTGACGCAACGGCAATATATCCCCAGTCTCTTGATATAACTCTAACAAAGCACCAATCTTCTTGCCCATCCCCGCACATGCCCAACCAAGATGCGTTTCAAGAATTTGTCCAACATTCATACGACTAGGCACACCAAGCGGATTCAAGACGATATCAGCATGGGTCCCATCTTCAAGAAATGGCATATCTTCTACGGGAAGAATACGTGAAACAACACCCTTATTCCCGTGACGTCCCGCCATCTTGTCACCTGGTTGGATTTTGCGCTTCACAGCCACAAAAACCTTCACCATTTTCATGACACCAGGAGGCATTTCATCACCTCTTTGGACCTTTTCAACCTTATCCATAAAGCGACGTTGTAATGCTTCTTTTGATTCATCATATTGCTTGCGCAAAGCTTCAATTTCATTTTGAAGCTTTTCATCCTCAACAGCAAATTGCCACCACTGGGATCGTGGATAATGCCCCATTACTGTACTATCAAGCTTTTTGCTGCCCGAAAAGCCTTTCGGACCTTCTACAGCAACTTTACCTGTCAACATATCGGTGAGGCGCGCATAAACATTGCGATCAAGAATAGACTGTTCATCATCACGGTCTTTTGCTAAACGCTCAATTTCTTCACGCTCAATTGCCATCGCACGTTCATCTTTTTCCACGCCATGGCGATTAAAAACGCGAACTTCAACAACAGTACCAAAAGTCCCAGGAGGCATACGCATAGAAGTATCACGAACATCGGATGCCTTTTCCCCAAAAATTGCACGCAGAAGCTTTTCTTCCGGCGTCATGGGACTTTCACCTTTCGGAGTAATCTTTCCAACTAAAATATCACCTGGTTGAACTTCAGCACCAATATAAATAATGCCAGCTTCATCAAGATTTCTTAACGCTTCTTCCGCAACATTAGGAATATCGCGCGTAATTTCCTCAGGTCCAAGTTTTGTATCGCGTGCCGCAACTTCAAATTCCTCAATATGAATTGAAGTAAACACATCATCAGCAACAATGCGCTCGGATAACAAAATAGAATCTTCATAATTGTATCCATTCCAAGGCATAAAGGCTACGAGAACATTCCGCCCAAGAGCCAAATCACCAAGATCCGTGGATGGACCATCTGCAATGATATCACCTTTCTCTACCCTATCACCGACATGTACAAGAGGACGCTGATTAATACAAGTGGACTGATTAGAACGCTGAAATTTCTGTAAGCGGTAAATATCAACGCCTGATTTTGAAGGATCTAAATCTTCTGTTGCACGGATAACAATACGGGTAGCATCGACTTGATCAACAACACCACTACGTTTTGCACTTACAGCAGCTCCTGAATCGCGCGCAACAATAGATTCCATTCCCGTCCCAACAAATGGCGCTTCAGCGCGTACAAGAGGAACTGCTTGACGCTGCATGTTCGATCCCATAAGCGCACGATTCGCATCATCATTTTCCAAAAAAGGAATAAGCGCTGCTGCAACTGAAACCAACTGTTTTGGTGAAACATCCATCAAATCAACATGATCACGCGGCGCCATTAAAACTTCACCAGCATGACGGCAAACAACAAACTCTTCTATAAAACGACCTTCGTTATCTAATGAAGAATTAGCCTGAGCGACATAATGCTTTGCTTCTTCCATCGCTGAAAGATAAATAACTTCTTTTGTGACTTTCCCATCAATAATTTTTCGATATGGGCTTTCAATAAAGCCATATTTGTTAACTCGCGCAAATGTTGCTAAGGAGTTAATCAGACCAATATTGGGGCCTTCTGGTGTTTCAATCGGACAAATACGACCATAATGCGTAGGATGTACGTCACGGACTTCAAAACCCGCACGTTCACGAGTCAAACCACCTGGACCAAGAGCAGAAAGACGGCGCTTATGGGTAATTTCTGACAATGGATTGGTTTGATCCATAAACTGCGACAATTGTGAAGACCCAAAAAATTCACGGACCGCTGCTGCCGCAGGCTTTGCATTGATTAAATCCTGTGGCATAACTGTATCAATTTCAACCGATGACATACGCTCTTTTATCGCACGCTCCATACGAAGAAGACCAATGCGATATTGATTTTCCATCAACTCCCCAACGGAACGAACCCGACGGTTGCCAAGATTATCAATATCATCAATTTCACCACGTCCATCACGCAATTCAACCAACATCTTAACAACAGCAAGAATATCCTCTTGGCGTAAAATACGAACTGTGTCTGGACAATCAAGATCCATACGTAAATTCATCTTAACACGCCCGACAGCTGAAAGATCATAACGCTCTGGATCAAAAAACAATGAATGGAACATTGCTTCTGCTGTATCGATTGTTGGAGGTTCACCTGGACGCATCACCCGGTAAATATCAAATAACGCATCCTGCCGACTTTCATTTTTATCCACCTTCAAAGTATTGCGGATGTAAGCGCCAATATTCATGTGATCAATATCAAGAATATTGACTTGATCAGCACTAACATCGAGCAGAATTTTTAATACTTTTTCGTCAATTTCATCACCAGCTTCAAGGTAGATTTCACCTGTTTCGTAATTGACGATATCTTCGGCTAGATAACAACCTAATAAATCATCTTCACTAACTTTAACCGCTTTAAGTCCTTTTTCTACCAAAGACTTCGCAGTACGAACTGTTAATTTTTTACCAGCCTCCGCAACGACTTCACCACTATCTGCATCTATAAGGTCAGAAATGAGCTTCATTCCTTTAAAGCGATCCACAGAATAAGGAACTCGCCATCCTTCTCCATCACGCTCATAAGTCACTTTATCATAAAACGTCGATAAAATATCCGACGCATCCATACCTAATGCCATCAAAAGACTAGTAACAGGAATCTTGCGCCGTCGATCAATACGCGCATAAATGATGTCCTTAGCATCAAACTCAATATCAAGCCAAGAACCTCGATACGGAATAACACGAGCAGCAAAAAGAAGCTTTCCTGATGAATGGGACTTTCCTTTATCATGGTCAAAAAAGACACCAGGAGAACGATGCATCTGAGAAACAATAACACGCTCCGTACCATTAACAATAAAGGTACCATTCGTCGTCATTAAAGGCATATCGCCCATATAAACGCCTTGCTCTTTAATGTCTTTGATATCTTTGGAGCCAGTATCCTCATCAACATCAAAAACAATCAAACGCAATATGACCTTTAATGGGGCAGCATAAGTTAAATCACGTTGACGGCACTCTTCAACATCAAATTTTGGTAAATCAAATTCATAACCTACAAACTCAAGCATAGCTGTACCGGAAAAATCTGAAATAGGAAAAACCGATTTAAAAACAGCTTGCAAACCTTCATCTGGTCGTCCACCTTTCGGTTCCTCAACCATGAGAAATTGATCGTATGAGGCTTTTTGAACCTCAATAAGATTCGGCATTTCTGCTACTTCAGGAATCTTACCAAAAAATTTCCGTACGCGCTTACGACCATTGAATTGAGACATCATTGCGTGAGTCTGAGCCATCGTCGCTCCTTGATCTTTACTCTTCAAGGTAGACCAACCTTGAAAGCCTTATACCATTAACCTGCATATGCAGATCAGTTCACTTGACACTCAATAATGAGCATCATTAACTTTCCCCACCAACATAAGCCATTTATCTCTTTGACTCTATGATGAAGGGGTAAGTAATCCAAACCTATCCCATTCCTGTTACGAAACCATTGGGAAAAGGTTTTTTACTCATTATTTTCCCTCTTTGTATTAAGAGAAAGAAAATCGGCGAACATAAATGCCCGCCGATAAAATTAAATTTACTTAAGTTCCACCTTAGCACCGGCAGCTTCAAGTTGAGATTTAATTTTTTCTGCTTCTTCTTTAGAAGCAGCCTCTTTAATAGGCTTAGGTGCACCTTCAACCAGATCTTTAGCTTCTTTAAGACCAAGTCCAGTAAGAGCACGAACTTCCTTAATAACATTAATTTTTTGTGCGCCACCTTCAACAAGAATAACATCAAATTCTGTTTTTTCTTCAGCAGTTGGAGCAGCAGCACCAGCAACAGCAGCGACAGCTACAGGAGCAGCAGCCGAAACTCCCCACTTTTCTTCAAGTAACTTAGAAAGCTCAGCGGCTTCCAAAAGGGTTAGATTAGAAAGGTCTTCTACGATCTTCTCTAGATCAGCCATTTTTAAATTCCTTCAATTAAAAGATTTTAACCATTATTAAATCTTATTCAAAAAAACAGAAAAGCATTAAAGCTCTTCCATAAACGTGAATACAAACAGCCTTAAGCCGCCTTATCCTCCTGAGCATATGCTCCAATGACACGTGCAACCTGACCAGCAGGGGCATTAACAACCTGTGCAATACGGGTCGCAGGGGTAGAAATCATACCCACAAGTTTTGCACGCAACTCGTTTAATGAAGGCAATGAAGCCAATGACTTCACAGCATCTACAGTTAAACTTGTTGCACCCATTGAACCGCCAAGTATGACAAATTTGTCATTGCTTTTCGCAAAATCAACAGCAACTTTCGGTGCTGTGATTGGATCTTCTGAATAAGCAATAAGTGTTTGTCCAGTAAACAAACCCACTATCGATTCAGATTCCGTGCCCTGAAGAGCGATTTTAGCAAGACGGTTTTTGGCGACCTTAACGGCACCGCCAGCTTCACCCATTTTCGAACGCAAATCATTCATCTGTGAAACTGTCAGACCGGAATAATGTGCAACAACAACAGAACCAGACTTCCGAAAAGCCTCGTTAAGCCATGTAACAAATTCGCGTTTTTCCGCTCTATTCACTGTCTCTCTCCATTTAACAGATTTGCTTAAAACAAACCTGTTGGTTACCTTTGATAACATAAAACACTTCATGTCACCGATGAGGATCCTGTCCCCTTTTTCACGCACAGCGTTCAAAGGCAACCTTGGCTCAAACCCTTTAAGTCTTTTAACTCTCAGTTTTTACCCCAGTCTCATGCAGGTTTTTTTTGATTAAGATACTTAAAAGCATCACCTACAATCTCGGACAGGATATTCCGGAATTTCTCCCGGTACAACCTAAGCCCTATAAAGCTTAGATAGCGAGCTGATCAAAATCAGCATTTTAAATACAATTTTGATATTCCCATACCCCAAAACAAAATTATAAATCAGCTTATACTAGCTCTGAACGAACCGTTGCTGGATCAACTTTAACACCAATTCCCATAGTCGACGAAACAGCAACGCGCTTAATATATTCACCTTTTGCACCTTGCGGTTTGGCTTTAATAACTGCACTTGCAAAGGCTTTTATATTTTCTACGATTTTTTCAACACCAAAAGAAGCCTTACCAATACCAGCATGCACAATACCAGCTTTTTCCACACGAAACTCAACAGCACCACCTTTAGAAGCTTTGACAGCACCGGCGACATCAAGTGTTACAGTACCAACTTTCGGATTCGGCATCAAACTCCGTGGACCAAGAATCTTACCAAGACGACCAACAAGAGGCATCATGTCTGGCGTTGCAATACAACGATCAAAATCTATAGTCCCTCTATTAACGCTTTCAAATAAATCTTCGGCACCCACAATATCAGCTCCTGCCGCCTTAGCTTCCTCAGCCTTATCCCCACGAGCAAAAACGGCAACACGAATATTTCTCCCTGTTCCATTAGGCAAATGAGCAACGCCTCGAACCATTTGATCAGCATGACGAGGATCAACACCCAAGTTCATTGAAATTTCGATTGTTTCATCAAACTTAGCAACAGCACGCTCCTTAACCATTGAAACGGCATCTTTTAAAGCGTAAAGTTCATTAAAATCAATATCTTTTCGGATATTTTTTATTCTTTTTGCTACTTTTGCCATAATATTAGCCCACCACTTCCAAGCCCATCGAGCGAGCAGAACCTTCAACCATACGCATTGCTGCCTCAATGTCATTCGCATTAAGATCTTTCATCTTTGATTCCGCAATCGAACGAATTTTATCGCGAGAAATGCTTCCTACAGACACTTTACCAGGCTCTTTTGAGCCAGATTTCAGGTTTGCTTCCTTCTTTAAAAAGAATGATACAGGAGGCGTCTTGAGAGAAAATGTGAAAGATTTATCTTGGTAATACGTAATAACAACTGGAATCGGTGCCCCCTTTTCCATTTCTTGTGTCGCTGCATTAAACGCCTTACAAAATTCCATGATATTAATACCACGCTGCCCAAGAGCTGGACCAATCGGTGGAGATGGAGTAGCAGCTCCTGCAGGGACCTGCAACTTAAGCTGACCTATACTTTTTTTTGCCATAACAATCTGCCTTTAATTTTACTGGTATACTGACAATTCATCTTGCCCGTTACCCGCTTGCAGTCACGTGGTTCGGATCATTAAGCCGACAAAAGCTATAAATCACCTCCCACTCCTTCCTTAAAGTAATTAAAACTACTCTAAGTTTAATCAGAGCTTTTCAACCTGACTAAATTCCAAATCAACAGGCGTAGGACGCCCAAAAATAAGCACTTCAACCTTAAGACGAGAGCGCTCTTCTTCAACCTCTTGAACAATTCCATTAAATGAAACAAAAGGACCATCAGCAACGCGAACTTGCTCTCCAACCTCAAACAATACAGAGGACTTTGGAGACTCAACCCTTTCCTGAACTTGTTTGAGAATTTGCTCAACCTCTCGATCAGAAATGGGAACAGGACGCGCATCTGATCCTAAAAAACCTGTCACTTTAGGCGTATTCTTAATAAGATGATAAACTTCATCTGTTAACTCAGCACGAACAAGAACATAACCAGGAAAAAATTTTCGCTCAGTATCAACTTTGCGTCCACGACGAACCTCTACAACACGCTCTGTTGGAACAAAAATCTTTTCAAAAAGATGATCAAGTCCCTTTTGCTTTGCCTCCTTATCAATAGCTTCCGCTACTTTCTTTTCAAAGTTTGAATATGCCTGAACAATATACCAACGAGCTGCCACAGTCACACTTCCTTACATTCTCAACTAAAAAGATATTTCAGAAGATCAATAACCCGCCAAACACCAAAATGCATAACCTGATCCACAATAAAAAAGAAAGCTGAAGCCAATGCAGTTACCAACAAAACCATAATAGTAGAAATAACCGTCTCACGACGTGTAGGCCATTTCACTTTAATTGTTTCTGCATAAACCTGCTTCAAAAAGGTAATCGGATTGGTTTTAGATGCCATCGTCACACTATACTCTCTCTAGTCCTATTGTGTTTTATAGAATAAAATAAACAGGAAAAAAATGCAAAAGCCAACTTTCAGACTTATGCAATTTCCTTACTTTCTATTCAATACCGTTTCACACACAAAAAAACAAGCCCCATATCAAAAAAAGCGAAAAAGGCAGCAAAATCCACTCCCTTATATGTACCCCCCCTTTGGCAGGGGCAGCAGGACTTGAACCCGCGACCTGCGGTTTTGGAGACCGCCGCTCTACCAACTGAGCTATACCCCTAACTCTCAAAACTAAAACACTTTTAACACCCCTTTAACAAGCATTATTTATTCAATGATCTTAGAGACGATACCGGCACCAACAGTACGACCACCTTCACGAATAGCAAAAC
>NZ_JBHIRG010000008.1:0-87094 GCF_042196965.1 Bartonella sp. AA83SXKL | reverse complement strand
AGAGGACAACTCGCATTAGCTCTTACTCAATTGCCTGATTGGAAATATGAAATTAAGCACATCTAAAAAATAAACTTGCAAATTTTTAAAAGTTGGAGTGCTTCACATGCCTTCCAGCACTCCCACCCATTTAATTAACATAAAAAAGAGAAAGGTAATGAGATGATATTTGATGATGGAGATAGATATGTAACGACACGTGAGTGTGCACAGCTTTTTAGTGTATCCACAACAACGATTCGCAATTGGGTGCTTCAGGGGTTGTTTCCGGAGCCATATAAGCTAGGGAGAGCAGTGAGGTGGAGAAAAAAAGAGATCCTAGCTTTTACTCCAAAGAAAAATACGGAGCAAATAAGAACAAATTAGGTGAAATTATATAAACTGCAGAAGGTGGTCTAAAAGGTGGTCTGAAAATGGCTATTTAAAGAAAAAATCTATATATTTCAATATGTTAAACACAAAAAGTGGTGCCCAGACGCGGATTCGAACCACGGACACGCGGATTTTCAGTCCGCTGCTCTACCAACTGAGCTATCTGGGCATGCTTCATAAAAAATATAAAGCGTTTGCGGTTATAACATTAAAATTTTCTCTGTCCAGTCATCAAAAGAAAAATAATTGATTTTTTAATAAGTTTATCTCCCTATTCTAGAGCGTTATCAATGAATCTTTATCATAAAATAAATTTGATAGGTATATTGGATAGTTTAGTGTATTGTTATTAAAATGCTGTCTTATTGTGGTGATGATACGAAAAAAAATTAAAAGAATCAATCGAGAGGCATGATTAAGAAAGATTTTTTATAAAGTTTCCGTGAATTTTAAGCATACGCAATAATAGACAATATTTTTGACTTTTTTCTAAAAAGATTATTGATTAGTCTTTATAATAATTTGTTTTTCTTTATAAAGAAAGAAAAACATCTAAAAGGGGAGAAATAATGATAATGTTACAAAAACCAAGTAATCGTCCCAATAATACTAATTTTTCTTCAGGTCCTTGTAGCAAACGGCCTGGTTGGACTCTTGATGTTCTTAAAAATGCATTAGTTGGGCGTTCACATAGATCTAGAGAAGCAGAATTAAAACTTGCTGAAGTTGTTAATTTAACCCGTGAGATTCTTGAGGTTCCTTCTGATCATCGTATAGGAATTATGCCAGGATCAGATACCGGTGCTGTTGAGGCTGCTCTATGGTCTCTATTAGGTGAGCGTGGCATTGATATGGCAGCGTGGGAAAGTTTTGGGTTTGGGTGGAATAAAGATGTTGTCGAGCAATTAAAGCTTTCTGATGTGCGTCGTTTTGAAGCTCCTTATGGTGAAATACCAGATTTAACACAACTTGACTTTGATCGGGATGTTGTTTTTACATGGAATGGGACAACTTCTGGTGTGCGTATTCCTAATGCAGATTTCATTCCGCATAAGCGGGCTGGATTGACCATTTGTGATGCAACATCGGCAGCTTTTGCGCAATATCTTGATTTTTCAAAATTAGATGTTGTTACTTTTTCATGGCAGAAAGTTTTGGGAGGCGAGGCTGCACATGGTATGGTGATTTTAAGTCCTCGTGCTGTTGAGAGGCTTGAGAATCATGTTCCAGCTTGGCCTATGCCCCAACTTTTCTATATGACAAAAAATGGAAAATTGAACGAAGATATTTTTAAAGGAAAGATCATCAATACACCTTCTATGCTTTGTGTTGAGGATTTCCTTGATGGGTTGAAGTGGGCAAAATCTCTAGGAGGTGCAGCGGCATTAAGAGCACGGGTTGAGAAAAATTTTTCTGTACTTGATGCTTTTGTTCGCAAAACGCCATGGTTAGAATATTTGGCAAAAGATCCTGAAGTGCGTTCTAACACCGCTATTTGTTTAGATATTGTGGATCCAGTGATTACTGCTTTGGATACGGAAAAGCGAGTATCTTTTATAAAAGCGGTTGTGAAGCGTCTTGATGAGGAAGGGGTTGCTTATGATATCGGTTCGTATCGCGATGCTCCTCCTGGGCTTCGAATTTGGGCGGGTATAACAATTGAGGCTTCCGATCTTGAAATTTTAACACAATGGCTTGAGTGGGCGTTCCAAGTTGAAAAAGCACAGCTTTAAATAATTACTGGTGATTTTCACAGGGTGTTTTTAAACAGAAAAAGGATACGAGAGATTATGATGATCTTTCGTATTCTTGTATCAGACAAACAGCCTCTAAATATTACATGAATTGTAAAAGATTAAGAGGAGGAATAAATGCTCTGTCAGGTGTTGGATACGCACAAATTAAAATCTCTATTTTTTTACTTTTTGTAGCAAAAATGACAGATTTAAAATATTTTGGTATTTGCTTATCTTTATTATCATAAATTTGAAAATTTAATCACTTGAAGATTGAGAAAAATCTGAAATGAGGAGTCGCACTTGCTCTAAGGTTTCGTTATAAAGAAGTTTTTGTTTTTGAATGCTGGTTTTTTTGACCAAACACGACGGAGAAAGTTATGGCCAATGTAGTTGTTGTCGGTACACAATGGGGTGATGAAGGCAAAGGTAAAATTGTAGATTGGTTGTCTGAGCGAGCAGATATCGTGGTGAGATATCAGGGGGGGCATAATGCTGGCCACACATTGGTTGTTGATGGAGTCAGTTATAAATTATCACTTTTACCGTCTGGTTTAGTGCGTGGCAAGTTATCAATTATTGGTAATGGTGTTGTTGTTGACCCTCATCATTTTGTTGCAGAAGTAAAAAAACTATGTAATCAGGGTGTAAAAATCACACCAGAAATTTTGCGTATTGCTGAAAATGCTCCTTTGATTCTTTCGTTGCATCGTGATCTTGATGCAATTCGAGAAAGCGGTTTATCTGGTTTAAAGATTGGTACAACAAAGCGCGGTATTGGACCGGCTTATGAAGATAAGGTGGGACGTCGTGCTATCCGAGTGATGGATTTAACAGAAAAAGATACACTTATGGCTAAGATTGAGCGGCTTTTGAGGCATCATAATGCTTTGCGTCGTGGGATGGGTGTTGCAGAGATTGATTCTCAAGCGCTTTATGATGAATTGATGCAAGTTGCGGATAAAATTTTGCCCTTTATGGATTGTACGTGGCGTCTTTTAGATGAAGGTTATCGAGGAGGTAAACACATTCTTTTTGAAGGTGCGCAAGGTGCTTTATTAGATAATGATTTTGGAACTTATCCTTATGTAACGTCATCTAATACAGTTGCTGGGCAAGCATGTACAGGTTCGGGGATGGGACCTGATGCAATCCATTATGTTTTGGGTATTGCAAAAGCTTATACTACACGCGTTGGAGAAGGGCCGTTCCCGACAGAGCAGATAAATGATATTGGTGAATTTCTGGGAGTGCGTGGACATGAATTTGGTGTTGTAACGGGTCGAAAGCGTCGATGTGGTTGGTTTGATGCTGTCTTAGTACGTCAGATGGTAACAATTTGCGGTGTTCAAGGTATAGCATTGACAAAACTTGATGTTTTAGATGGTTTGGATGAAATAAAAATTTGTATTGGTTATGAGCTTGATGGTAAAAGGATTGATTATTTACCTTCTTCCATGGGAGCTCAGGATCGGGTGAAGCCTATTTATGCAACATTAGAAGGTTGGAAGAAAGAAACAGCACATGCATTGAGGTGGGAAGATTTACCAGTGCAGGCTATTAAATATATACGCTATATTGAAGAACTGATTAATACAAAAGTGGCTTTATTATCCACAAGTCCAGAGCGTGAAGATACTATTCTTATTACGGATCCCTTTGTTAATTGATTATTGTTTTTAGGTTTCTATATATGTTCTCTGTTCATTTTTGTATCTTTTTACAAAAAAAGTTTTTAAGAGCACGTAAGAGAAAGGTGCAAAATAGCATTGTTTATTTTTCATATTCATTTTACATTATGTTGTACCAATATTAAATGGCAACCAATTTAGAAGGCTAAAATAAAGTTTTTTGGCTTTACTATTGATTTTTTCTCAGTTTAAGAGAGATTATAGAGGAAATGGTAGATTTCGTTGGAATCTTAAAAAAGACAATTAATGCACAAAATAATATTACACCACAAGTGCGTAAGCGGATTTATAAGCGGGCTACCGAAACACTAGAACATCAATTTGTAACAGCAAAAATACCACAAGCAATAGCGGATGAACAAAGAAAGATTCTTCAAAGTTCTATTGCAACTGTTGAAGGAGAATATTTAGCAGTTGAAAAGAAACGGCTTTCTTCAGTTATTGGGTGGAATCCCACAAATATAAATGAAGATAAGAAAGTTACAAAAAAAACTATATTACCAAAGAATAATGAATTGTCAGAGGTAAACATAAAAAGAAAGCAGGATTTTGTTACACGTTCAAAGGATAACAAGGTATTTGTTGAGCTTTGTGTATCAGATATACCAGATGCAGAGCCTGTTAATATGGAGGCTGATGTGCCTTCTCAGCATGTTAATAGCAGTGTGTTAAAGATTTCTCCTTCGCAGGAAGATAATCCGCATATTGTTTCGCACATTTTTTCTCAGGCTTTACGTCGTGCTAATAAATCGTTAGTGCAAAGGCGTATTGTGATAAGTGCTGTTTTTGTTGTTAGTTTTGTTGTTTTAATTGTTGGTATTTTTTTTGTTGGTGAGCGTGTATTTGTATCAAATGATTATCAGTTTTTAGAAGAAAATCTTCAAGCTTCTCACAGAGTACCAAAGGCATTTCCAATTAAGAGAAAGTTAACACAACGCTTATTAGAGGATGGAAGTGAAATTGATGTTGGTTTAAAACAAGCGATAGATTCTTCGGATGAAGAAGTACTCTCAACAGTTGTTGATAGCAATTTGCAATCGCTTGAAAAATCAGGTGAAGCTGTTTTCTATCAAGCACGTACAAATTATGATGCAGAAAAGATAGCAACGGGAAGTGCTCGCTGGACGCTTATAAAAGAGTCTCAAGTGAAGGGGTCTCCAGAAGAAACAACTATACAAGGTGATATAACAATTCCTGATGAAGGGATATCATTGCGGTTAATTTTACGTCGTAATACCGATCAGTCATTTCCTGCTTCATATATTATGGACCTTATTTTTATTCTTTCGGATAAATTTTCAGGTAAAGCTATAAGCAAGGTTCAAGCATTAACCTTTAAAGCAAGTGAACAATCCATTGGACAGGCTTTAACAAGAACCATTGCTGCAAAGATTAACGATGACTTTTTTCTTGTCGCATTAAGTGGTAATCATCCATTTCTTGATCGAAATTTACAATTGATGCGAGAATTAGATTGGATGCGTTTGGTGTTAACGGATAAAAATGGGCGTATAAGTGAATTAACCTTTGCAAAAGGACCAACAGGTAAGTCTATTTTTAATGAAGTTATTGGACAATGGCTTGCACAACAAGATAAGTTAACAGTTCTTGGTCAAAAAAATAAAACATAGATGCAAAAAAGTAAACGGCTGTGAAGAATTTTCCACGACCGTCTTTATCAATTATATACCAAATACACTCACTAAATCTTTACATATCAATAACGTAAAGAATTCGATAGACTAATTTACAAGTATAAAGCCAAGGCATGCTTTTTTTCATTTTCACATTTAAAGAATGTGTAAACCATTGGCTTTATACTTAACTCTAGGTTTTACACTTGACTTTGAGATAAAGTAGAATCTTTGATAGAGTTTTGTACTTTTTCAAATGCACGCATTTCAATTTGTCTTACTCGTTCTCGACTAATATTAAATTCACCAGAGAGTTCTTCTAGGGTTAGTGGTACATCATTTAAACGACGCGCTTTGAATATACGTTTTTCGCGTTCATTGAGATTGTCCATGGCATTTATGAGCATGGAACGGCGATTTTCTAATTCACTTTTTTCAATTAAAATTTGTTCTTGATCGTTAGATTCATCCACCAACCAATCTTGTAACTCGCTGTTTTCTCCTTCTTTTGTCCGAATTGGTGCGTTGAGTGAAGTGTCACCACCAAGCCTACGATTCATTGATACAACTTCATCTTCTGTGACATTCAACTGGGTTGCAATTTCTTTCACTTGTTCTGCATTGAGATCGCCACTATCAAGTGCTTGAAGTTTACTTTTTAACTTACGAAGGTTGAAAAACAAGCGCTTTTGATTAGCTGTTGTCCCCATTTTCACCAAACTCCAAGAGCGCAATACATATTCTTGGATTGACGCTTTAATCCACCATATTGCATAGGTTGCAAGACGAAAACCCCGCTCTGGTTCGAAACGTTTAACAGCTTGCATGAGTCCAACATTGCCTTCTGAAATGACTTCCCCAATGGGAAGTCCGTAGCCCCGATATCCCATCGCGATTTTAGCTACGAGACGCAAATGGCTGGTTACTAGCCTATGCGCAGCTTTTAGATCATTATGCTCACGGTAACGCTGAGCTAACATATATTCTTCTTTTGGCTCAAGCATTGGAAAACGACGCACTTCTTCCAAGTAACGGTTTAAACCACCATCACCTGTCATTACTGATAATAAATTCATATGGGCCATATAGCACCCTCCTTTCATCTGAATTCCCTGATAAGGCAAATTCTATGTTTTAGATAGCTAACTATCCTCATAACCTCACTCTAGCATATTTTTCAATTTTGTTCAAAAAAAGATATTTTATTGTGAAATCTTGAGAAGGGGAAAAGTTTCAATTCATTTTTTTAAAAAGCTTAATAAGTTTAGCCATATCTTGAGGCAGTGGTGCGGAAAACGACATAACTTTACCGGTAGAAGGATGTTCAAAAGTAAGACTTGCAGCATGGAGTGCATGTCGGTTGAATTGATCGATTGCATTTCTAATAGTGGGGTTGAATGTGTTTGATTTTGTTTTAAAAGCGTTTCCATAAACTGTATCGCCTATGAGTGGGTGCCCCATATGAGTCATATGAACACGGATTTGATGGGTGCGTCCAGTTTCTAAGCGACATTCCAGAAGGCTAGCAAAAGATGTTGAGTCTGCATGAGAGCCATATTTTTCAAGCAGAGAAACATGTGTAACAGCATGACGAGCATAAAGGTTTTGGTTATGGATGACAGCTTGCTTTGTCCGGTTATGGGGCGAACGGCCAAGTGATGCATCAATTGTCCAGACATTGCGCTGAGGTGTTCCCCAAATCAAGGCATGGTAGCGTCGATCTAATGCGCAGGTACGTCCATGATCAGAAAATTGAGCACTGAGACTTTTATGAGCTAGATCATTTTTTGCAACAACCATAACACCGCTTGTATTTTTATCAAGACGATGGACAATGCCAGGGCGTTTAACACCACCTATACCAGATAAACTATTCCCACAGTGGTAAATAAGGGCATTAACCAATGTACCGGTCCAATTTCCATTCCCAGGATGAACAACAAGACCAGCTGGTTTGTTAATAACAATGATATGATCATCTTCAAAAAGAATGTCCAATGCAATGGCTTCAGCGCTAGGTTCTGCATCACGAAGGTCCGGCATTTCCAATTCAATTATTTGGTTAGGTTTTAATTTTGTTTTTGGTTCCTTTATGAATTGACCATCAATTTTAAGACAGCCTTCACGGATGAGGGTTTGCAAACGCGAACGTGAGAGCACGTCATGATATTGTTTTGCGAGCCACTGATCAAGACGTTGCCCAAGAGCACCTTCATCCGTTATTTTCTGTATTACCATACGATTCCTATTAAGTTTTTAATAAGATTTTACCAGTACGAAATTGCTTTACTATCGAGAAATTCTTTAATTCCCCAATGTCCTCCTTCACGAGCGCGCCCAGAAAATTTTACACCTCCAAAGTAGCTTCCACTGGGTAATCCATGTCCATTAACTTCTACCATACCAGAGCGTACTTGTGCCGCAATACGACGACATTTGTTGCGATCTTGCGATTGAATATAGTTTGTAAGACCATACTCAGTCTCATTCGCTAAAGCGACGGCTTCTTCTTCTGTACTAAAAGAAAGAATCGAGAGAACTGGACCAAAGATTTCTTCTTTAAAAATACGCATATGAGGTTTTACATCAGCAAAGACTGTTGGACGGACATAATAACCGCGTTCCATTCCGTTTGGTAAACCAGTCCCGCCTGCAACAAGAGTTGCACCTTCATCAATTCCCGATTGGATAAGATCTTGAATTTTATCATATTGTTTTTTTGAAACAATGGGCCCAATATGATTTCCTTCTTGGCAGTTTGGTCCTACTTTTGTTGTTTCTGCAATATCTTTGGCTATTTTCACGGCTTTGTCATAGATGCTCTGTTCCACAAGCATACGAGTTGGTGCATTACAACTTTGTCCACTATTATAAAAGCAATGTCGTGCACCACGTTGAACAGCATCTGAGTCGGCATCAGCAAAGATAATATTCGCTCCTTTTCCCCCAAGTTCCAGACAGACTCTTTTTAAAGTAGCGCTG
The DNA here is from genome assembly GCF_042196965.1 of Bartonella sp. AA83SXKL. Taxonomy (NCBI): domain Bacteria; kingdom Pseudomonadati; phylum Pseudomonadota; class Alphaproteobacteria; order Hyphomicrobiales; family Bartonellaceae; genus Bartonella; species Bartonella sp. AA83SXKL. The sequence goes on along the minus strand of NZ_JBHIRG010000008.1, from coordinate 78,679 downwards.
GCATTTTTAGAAATATCTTTTCCTGCTCTAGTTGAACCAGTAAAGCTGATCATTTCTAAATCTGGATGTGCAGAGAGGTAAGAGCCGACAGTTGCACCATCACCATTGATTAAATTAAAAACACCGGCTGGAAGTGCGGCTTCATCTAAAAATTCAGCAAAAAGCATAGCAGAAAGAGGCGCAATTTCAGAGGGCTTTAACACCATGGTACAGCCAGCCAAGAGAGCAGGAATAACTTTAAGAGTTACTTGATTCATGGGCCAATTCCATGGCGTAATTAATCCTACGACGCCGATAGGATCGTAGTGAAGGATTGCTTGCTCATTTCCCTTTATTAAAGTTTTTTGGAACGAAAACTCTTTATAAGCTTCGATAAAATTGCGAATATGGGAACTGCCAGTTGCAGTTTGCGCATTAAGCGCCATATCAATTGGTGCCCCCATTTCCATTGAAATGGTTTTTGCCATGTCTTTGGAACGTTTTTCGTAGATCTCTAGAATTTTCTCAACAAATCCAAGACGCTCATTTGGTGATGTTGTTTTCCATTTTTGAAAGGCTTCTTTAGCCGCATTAATTGCTTTATCGGCATCTTTTGTACTTCCAAGGCTAATGACAGCACAAGTCTCCTCTGTTGATGGATTAATGACGTCAAAATCGTGAGGAGTGCTTGGCTCATCCCATAGACCATTGATATAAAATTTCCGTTTATTAAACATAATTCACTCCCTTTTTTCTATTTGTATTTATGTAATTATGATTGTCTTAGTCTAAGCCTTTTTAAACGAGGATAACAAGGGTAATCTTATAAAAACGCGAGAAATTAGATTATATTGTGATAATTGATCATGGAGAATTCAATAGAGCAATGCTTATTGTATTATTGAAACTAGTTTCTTTTATGAAAAGGGAGAGAAAGAGAGGCATAGACAATTTTCTTGAAGCTTTTTTATCATGAAGTTTTCTTCAAAACAAATGAAATACGAGCTCTATGACACCATAAACTAGGCAATTTATATCGTAAATATGCAAAAGGCAGATTATGAATATGCATTATGGCACTATTTTTTTCATTTAAAAGTAACCATCAGCAAAAGGTTATTAACCTTCGTATGATAGTTTCTACGAATTCTTTTTGAAAAGGTTATTTTTCTCATTGCTATAAATTTGTTGGGCGCCATGCATAATTCGAAAACAAAATCTATTTCTACGTCTTCTTTTTCTGATGATGGTACAAAAGGTGCATCAAGAGAAGATTTATCTGTTAAGATTACTGAGATATTTCCTTATCCGGAAGTGTGGAAAAAGGCATTTGCCCTCGGAAAAAACGTCCGTTTCACGAGAACCCCAGAAGTTGAGATTTTGCGTCGTCGTATAGAAACAGATCCAGTTTTTGCAAAACAGTTTAAAATTTTTACGAAGCAAGATCAAAAAAAAATTACAGATACAGGTATTGTACGTTGTAACAAGAAAACAACAAATATTCTTTCGACAAAAAAAGTCATTAATCCTCAATCAATAGAGAATAAAACATCAGTTTGTCATTCAACGGTTTTGAAGCAGTTATCACGACAAGCTATTCATATGCCGTCAGCAAATATTCCACTTGAGGAGGATAAACAAGAACATAAATTACAAGTGGAAAATGTGCTACAAAAAATAAAACCTGCGTTGCATCTTTCCGATGATGCTTTTTTTGAGTGTGAATCTTTGATATTTGAACATGTGGAGACTCAAACTTCAAAAGAGGATGGAACATCAATTGACAAGACAAATGAACTCACACCTGATATCCCCACAGCCTTTGATGAGTCAATAACTGCTCTTTACCGTGTTCTTGAATACCGCTTTCCACAACTCTATGATTCAATTACATCAGAATCTCCAGCGGAAAGAATGCGAGGTGTTGAGAAAATTTCTGATTTAATGCATACAAATAAAGAGTGTCATTCTAAGCTTTCTGTTGAAGATTCTGCTCATACGTTAAGTAATACAGGGGCGTTAAGTGATGCAGGGGTTAGTATAGAGACTGAAAATACCAATAATATTGTCGCCAATAATACTGTTGATTGTATAAACAAAGCCGTCACAAAGAATTCAAAAGATTTTTCTGTGATGCAAGCAAACAGTAAAACTAAAACATTGCAATCTACTCGTATGCCATTAGGTAATTATGATTCTGCTTTTATGCAAAATATTCAATCTATTGACTGTGATGTTTATGAATTTCCTCCGATCAACTTATTACAGGAACCTGTTTTTCACGAAGGTACGATGATTCCTCAAGAAACATTAGAACGTGGTGCTGGACTTTTGGAAAGTGTTTTGGAAGATTTTGGCATTAAGGGTGAAGTTATCCATGTTCATCCAGGGCCAGTGGTAACAATGTATGAATTTGAACCCGCTGCGGGTGTAAAGTCATCGCGCGTTATTAATCTTTCTGATGATATTGCGCGTTCTATGTCTGCTATTTCTACACGCGTTGCTGTAATTCCTGGACGTAATGTTATCGGGATTGAGTTACCCAATGCGGTTCGTGAAACTGTTTATTTACGGGAATTAATCCAAACACGTTCTTTTCGTGAAAGTGAATTTAAACTTGCTCTTGCTTTGGGGAAAGGGATTAATGGTGAACCTGTCATTGCAGAATTAGCAAAAATGCCTCATTTATTGGTTGCAGGAACAACAGGATCAGGCAAGTCTGTTGCAATTAATACAATGATTTTGTCGATTCTTTATCGTATGACACCAAAGCAGTGTCGTTTGATCATGGTTGATCCTAAAATGTTAGAGCTCTCTGTTTATGATGGCATTCCACATCTTTTAACACCCGTTGTCACAGATCCCAAAAAAGCAGTAACAGCTTTAAAATGGGCGGTTCGTGAAATGGAAGAGCGTTATCGCAAAATGGCTAAGTTGGGTGTGCGTAATATTGATGGTTTTAATGCACGCGTTGCACTTGCAGCTCAAAAAGGCGAAACGATCATGTGTACTGTTCAGTCGGGTTTTGATAAGGAAACAGGGGAAATGCTTTATCATGAAGAAGCCATGGATCTCACGCAGCTTCCTTATATTGTTGTGATTGTTGATGAGATGGCTGATCTTATGATGGTGGCAGGGAAAGAGATAGAGAATGCCATTCAGCGCTTAGCGCAAATGGCGCGTGCGGCAGGTATTCATCTTATTATGGCAACGCAACGTCCTTCTGTTGATGTTATCACAGGTACAATTAAAGCGAACTTTCCTACCCGCATTTCTTTTCAAGTAACATCAAAAATTGATAGTCGTACGATCTTGGGTGAACAAGGTGCTGAAACACTTTTAGGTCAGGGGGATATGCTTCATATGGCAGGTGGTGGACGCATTGTGCGCGTTCATGGACCTTTTGTTTCTGATGAAGAAGTTGAATCCATCGTTGCACATCTAAAAATGCAAGGTAAACCTGATTATTTAGCAACGGTAACAGATAATGAAGACGATAACAAAGAGGATAATTCTGCTGATTCAGCTGCTGGAATTTCTGAGGAAGAAAATTTTGATGAAGAGGGTGAGGAACTTTATAACCAAGCTGTAAAAATTGTTATGCGTGATAAAAAATGTTCAACATCTTATATTCAGCGCCGACTTTCAATCGGCTATAATAAAGCAGCTTCTCTCGTCGAGCGGATGGAAGAAAAAGGCATTGTTGGAGCCGCTAATCATGTTGGAAAACGTGAAATTTTACTCAATGAAGGAAAATAAACAAACACATTTAAAAATATGCAATTTTTTAAATATCTGACAGTCATTATTTAAATGTGCTTGTTTTATTTTTTTATATAATATTAAAAATTTAAATGGAGAGTAATAAAGAAAAAGCGATCTTTTGTATTAAGACTTCTGATGAGGTAAACAAGCTGATATCAAAGGAGATTATGAGATATTTTTAACATTTCTAAATGATCTGGAATATAAAGAAATTAAACAAATCTTTATATGAGGACATATGATTTGTGTTCTCTTTTTTACAGAGAATTTTTTAATAAAATAGTGCGGTGGCATATTTTTTTTCTTTTGTAGCGATTCTAATGAAAGAAAGATCTTTGGAAGATTATTGAGAGCATCATAAAAAATGCCCAATATGCAAGTTCTGTTGCATGGGGTACTTTAAAGCGCTACGCTGAATTTATTATCATTTGATATTATTGGCTCAAGAAAGGTGTTCTTACGAGAAGCTTTATTTGAAAAAGAGATTTTTATAATGCAGTATATTGATTGATAGTAATTTATCATTATTCACAGTGAATAAAAGTCTCAAACATTGTAAGATTTTCTCATTTCAAATCTGTTTCTGTTGAAACAATTAAAACCATTTCCTTGCGTATCATAATAATGTAGGAGTAAAAAAGTTAAAAATGCTGCTTATGAATGCCTTCAAATGCTAAGAACTATTGGTGACATTAGGGGCTGAAATTAGTATAATGATGGTGCTAACCAGCTCTTTTATAAGCATAAAAATGGTAATGCACAATGCCTTGATATCCTCTATAGGGACCTTTACATTACACCATTTACGGATGCTGTCGTAAAATAAGCTTGGGGATCTTAGGAGATATTTTTTCAAAACAGGCGCATGAATGCGTAAAATAAGTGTATTCTTTTTGAGTACTATTTATGCGAGGGAGATGTTATCATTATTGTAACAAGATTTATTACAATAATGGGTGAATAAGCAACCAGAGCTGGAAGCTTCTTTTTATTCTTGTTTTGTTGATGAAACAGTCAAAATTTTGCTACAGACAATTGATATGAGATATCAAGTTATTATAACCAGAACAGATAATTGTAAACAAATTAGCATTATTCATTTGAGAGTAAATCCAACACTTTTTAGTTTTAGTTATGCCATTAAAAGCAGATGAGTTAAAGTTAAATACAAATGAATTAAAATGTCAGCAAGAAGCTTTTCGTTTTACACCAGAGCTTTTGCCACGGCCTTTTACGTGGGAAATCGATCACAATGGTTTGTTTTGTGAAGTCTCAAAAGAGCTAGCTGAAGTTGTTGGTCCTCTCTCTTCTTCTATTTTAGGGTGTAGTTTTCATGAGCTTGCTCATCAATTTAATGATGATCGATATCTGGTTCTCAGTCATTTTATTGAAGCGGCTATGCCTTGGAGTAAAGAGATTGTTCAATGGCCTATTGATGGTTGCTTACAATGGCTTGATGTTGAATTGTCGGCTTTGCCAATTTTTGATGTTACAAAGCAGCTTAAGGGGTTTCGTGGCTTTGGTGTTTTAAAAATACAAAAAAAAGTCCAAGAAAAAAGAAATGAAAAGCTAGAAACAGAAATGCTATGTCTTACGGAGATAGAACGCTCAGCTTTTCGTGAAATTGCAGAGCAATTGCGTGATGAATTGAATTCATCGGTAAAAGAAGAAAATTTAGTTGAAGAAACAGCTATTCAGTTACCATATGCACAAACATTGTCGGTAAATGCTATAGAACAAGCTCTCGTAAAAGAGCCCGCTGCAGTTTTATCATTGTTGGATACAGCAACAGATGGTGTTTTATGGTTGGATGAAGAGGGCTTTATTCAATCGGCGAGTAGGGCAGCTTTAGCATTAATGGGTTATGAAATAAATGAACTACGAGGACAGCTATTCTCTTCATTATTTACTTTGCAAAGCCGACTTTTGGTTGAAAAATATTTTAAATCAATCCGTATGGAGGGAAAAAATCAGGTTTTAAATCGCAGTGAAACCGCTGATTTAATGACAAAAAATCATAAAAATATAACCGTTTTGATAACGATTGTATTTTTGGCAAAGCAAGGCAATTATGCTGTTATGTTGCGTGATAGGACACAAACAGTTCCATCAGGAGAAAAAAAAGCAGAAGAGGATAAAATCGTTGGAGTTGTTCATGAAATACGAACACCTTTGAATGCTCTTATTGGTTTTGCAGAAATTATGAGAGAAGGCCGTTTTGGTTCGATAGAAAATGAGCGCTATCATGGATATTTACGCGATATTATTTCCTCTGGAAAACATATATTATTGCTGATTAATCAATTACTAGAGTGCTCGAAGATAAATTATTCTGGTTCCGATAATCAGATTGATTCTTCCCTTACTTATGAAACATTTGATGTAATATCTTGTTTACGTGCAACGATAGCTTTTCTTGAAACTCAAGCCAATCAGAACGGCATTATCATGCGTATTGTTGCTCCACCTCACGTTCCATTTATTCCTGTATCACAACAAGTGTTTCGCCAGATTATATGGAATCTTCTTTCCAATGCTATTCGTTTTACACCTTTGGGTGGACAGATTATTGTTCACGTTTCTTATAGAAAAGAACGTGTAAAAATTTCAGTGAGTGATAATGGTATAGGGATGAACGAAGAAGAAATTATACAGGCACTGCAACCTTATGGTCAAGTAGAGCGCAAAGATGGCCGATCTGGTGATAGCGCTTTTATGGGAACAGGTTTAGGCCTTCCAATGTGTAAAGCAATGGTGGAAGAAAGAGGGGGACAATTTTTACTGTTCTCAAAACCCAATCATGGAACAACTGTGGAAATGTTTTTTCCTCGTGTTCCATGATGTAAATCTTGCATAAAATTATTTTTTCTTAGCCAAAAGATCTCTAATTTCTGTTAAAAGTTGTTCTTCTGAAGACGTTTTTTTTGGGCTTTCTTCTTCTTTTCTACGAATTTTATTCATAGCTTTAACGAATAAAAAAAGAACCCAAGCAATAATGAGAAAATTGATAAGTAAAGTAATAAAGTGTCCATAGCTAATGGTTGCTCCAGCTGCTTTGGCGGCACTCAATGTTGCTTGTTTTTCGCCAGCAAGTTGAATAAACATATTAGAAAAATCAATTCCACCCGTAATCAGCCCAATGATTGGCATAAAAATATCATTGACAATTGAGTTGACCAAGCTACCAAAAGCACCCCCTATAATCACACCGATAGCAAGATCAATCATATTACCTTTTAGGGCAAATTCTTTGAATTCTTTAAGCATTGCGTTTTCCCCTTTATATAAGCGATATACGGTAATTTACTTACCGCTTTTGATGAAAAAGGAAAGGGCAGATTTTATTTTTAGGATTATATTACGATATTAATATTATTTTCAAAGAACTTTATAAGGTTTAATAAAGAGCTTTAGGGCTCTATTTGAATGTACATAGAATATTTCCTAGAAAAAAGCTTTTTTGATAAAAACTATATTTGCTTTTTCAACAGAAAGTAGAAAACTGTAGCTTAATTTATATAATTGCCTCAAGATTTTTATTTTAACATTAAAAAGAGAGATTTTTACACAATACCACAAAATGGGCAGTGTTGAAAGCTGAGCTATCAGAAAGCTTCTCAAATGAAGTGCATATATTGGCATAACATTTTATTATAAAAAGAAAATTTAGGAATAAAAAATATATTTCAGCGCTGATAGAAGAAATAGATAAATGAGACAGAAGTAAAACTTATAATTTAATTCCTCTTAATTCAGTAAGCGATAATAGCAATTAGGAGGGCATTATGGCTTATCTAAAAGCTATTTGTATTGGGTTGCATGAGCTAAAATGGCGATAATTCCGATGGAAGAAACACATTTCATCTGCTGGAAGATTGTATCAGTTTATAAATAGCAGAGCTATAGGGTTTGCAAGATCATTTTGGTTTGAAAGTCGTTGGTATGATGTGTGAGTTCAATGATCAACTGTCATTACTTGAAACATATGTTAGACAGAGCACTTAATAGATGCAGAATTGTATTTAACGCATCAGAAATGGCAAAGGAAACAACGCAGATTTCTCAAAATTTTATCAATAGAGTATAAATTGATTGAACATTCTGTTACTAATAAATGGTGCAACAATAGTATGAATTTAGATGACTTTATGAACCATGTATTCTATAAATGCTAGGAAAAAATAGCTTTATAAAGCAAGCTCTGTTTCTATTGGAAACGATATTACACAAAGGAACTTTGGGAATAGAGATAATTTGCCTGCATGAGACGTTACAAAACCATGACTATGGTGAAGAGCCTTTGATGTTTCAATTTATGCTGCATTTTATAAGATTAGGATTCATATTTTAATCTTTAACAAATGTCGAAAAAGAGAAACATTTTTTAGAATAAAAAGTTTTTTACACAGTATACATCAATATAAACATGTATGGCTATTATGTGATGAGTTTTCTTTTAGAAGAGGAATATTATTTGGATAATATGCTCTCTTTGATTGGTAATCTTTTGTGTTAAAAGATATAGGTGAGGTGCGATGGATCATTTTTATGTTGTGGAGAAGGATTGATGAGTTTTTTTCGTTGTATTGGCCGTTCTGCCTTATTTATGTTGGATCCAGAGCAAGCACACGGTTTAGCGATTCTCGGGCTGAAAAGTGGATTAAATGGTTGTCAAAAGGTTGTCGATAAACGATTGTGTGTAACTATTGCAGGACTTGAGTTTGAAAAATTTATTGGTCTCGCAGCGGGGTTTGATAAAAATGCAGAGGTTGTAGATGGTATTTTTCGGTTAGGATTTGGTTTTACTGAAATTGGGACAGTGACACCAAAGCCTCAGATTGGAAATCCTAAACCACGGCTTTTTCGTTTAAAAGAAGATGAAGCGATTATTAATAGAATGGGTTTTAATAATGATGGACATCAAGTTGTTTACAACAGATTGCGTGCGCGTAAAAAAACTGGTGTTGTAGGAGTCAACATTGGAGCCAATAAGGATACGGTCGATAAGATTGATGATTATACTGTTGGTATTGCTCATTTTTATGATGTTGCTGATTATTTTACGGTTAATATTTCTTCTCCTAATACACCAGGTTTACGTGATTTACAGGCCCGTAACAGTTTGCATCTTTTGTTGAGTGCAGTTTCGCAAGCGCGAAATGAGCAAGAGAAAAAGCATGGATTCTCCATTCCCATTTTTTTAAAGATTGCTCCCGATTTATCAGAGAAAGAATTGGATGATATTGCTGAAGAAATAAAACTTTCTGATTTTGATGGACTCATTGTTTCCAATACGACTCTTTCACGCCAAGGTCTTAGCAATAGCCACCTCAGCAATGAAAAGGGAGGGCTTTCTGGACGTCCACTTTTTGAACGTTCTACTATTGTGCTTGCAAAAATGCGTCAAAAGTTAGGGAAGGAGATTGCCATTATTGGTGTTGGCGGTGTAAAGGATGCACAAACCGCTTTGGAAAAAGTAAAAGCTGGTGCAGATTTAATTCAATTATATAGTGGGATGGTTTATGAAGGTCCAAATCTTGTCATAACTATTCTGCAAGAGATTTTGCAGATGATGCAACAAGACGGTGTTGATAACATAAAAGACTATCGTGATCATAGTCTTGAGCATTGGGCAAAATTTCCTTTGTAAAAAACGCTTTTTTCTTCACAAAAAATTGCGAGATTTTTTTAAAGGGGCTTGCAAACTTTGTTGATTTTCCTTATGTCACATAAGCGAAGAATAAATGTTTACGAAATCGTGAACAGTTATGATACATTTGCTTTTTATGCGGTTGTAGCTCAGTTGGTTAGAGCGCTGGTTTGTGGCACCAGAGGTCGTAGGTTCAAATCCCACCAACCGTACCATTTGTCTTGTTACAACTTTTCTAATTCTTATTTTTGGCGTTTTGTGAGGCGGTTAAAAGCCGTGCTTGGCGGGCTTTTTTGCGTGTGAGCCGTCACGGAGCAGAGACCTTGCGCGGATGATTTTTCTCAAATTTTGTCCAAAACGGAATGATACGATCAATAATCGCTTGAAATATAAACGGGTTAACTAAATCTATAATTCTGATTGCAATTGCAATAATAAATATCTCTATCAGTATATTTATATACTTTTAGTATATTTTGTAAACCAAGAGAATCCTATTTTACTTTCATTATTATTGCTCATAATATAAACCATTAAGTTTAAACACATAAAATAAGTAAGCATAAATTTACTAAAATATGCCATATTTTTGACACAATGCCCTTAATTTTGTCAACTATATATTATAAATATGAACTTGCATGAAAGTGCATTCATATCTCCAGGGGTGTTTCGGTGGTTAATTATGGGTAAGCCATTCTGGCGCGGGAACATAAGTAACCTTGGGGGATTTATTTATACAATAAATTGGGGAAAATAAATGGGAAGTTCAAGTGGTTCGCACGATTATTGCAGTGCCGATAATTTTAGTAGCAAATATAACTCTGGTACTGCGTTTGGTAGCAAGTATGGTAGTAAGGTTGGCTTCCTGGGTGGTCTTTTCTTAGGAGCAGTGGCATCGCGTAATCCTGCTACTACCATGGCCTCAGCAAGCTTTGGGCAAATTGTAGGCAATGAATTCGGAGACACCATAGGCGGTTATGGTGGTTATGGTGTGGCTGCTGTCCAGTGTGGCACACAGTTTTTGGGTCAATCTATTGCTAATTCAGGTGGTGGGATGTTGATGCACTTTTGATGTAGTTCTTTGGGTTATCCTAAAGCCTAGAATGGTGGTACTGTAAAAGGTGCCACCTTTATGTTTGGAATATTACACAGGAGGAGCTATGGGCGCGTTTGGTTTAGTGCTCGCTTATTTTTGTCTGTGGTTTGGCATGTGTCGATAACATCTTCTCATGTTGCTATAATTATGTTCTTTCTTTCTTTTTGCATTGAATTTATACCCAATATAGTAAACAATATAAAATGCTTTAGTTTGTCCATTATCGCAAGTTGCCCCATTTTTTTCATCGCAGCTGGTTTTATTGTTATGAGTGATGACCTTCTGTTAGATTTTTTTGATCTGCAGCTTTCGAGCTATATTTATCTGCTTTTCATTATTCCGTTGATGATAGAGGGGGCTCGCTATGTCCTAATTGCTAAAGCTTTGAAGGAAAAATCTATGTCAGTGCTAGATTTAAGCATTTGCATTGGCTGTGGGTTTGCCATAGGCGTCTTTTTTGTGTCATCACTGCTTTTATCAGACCTTCGAGAAATCTATCAACAGATAGGTTTTGCAAACAGGGAGGCAGTGAAAAAAATGTTTGATTATGCGGTGTTTGGTTTTGCTATTCTAACGGGCCAAGTTTTTTTGACATTTTTGATGGTTCTCTTTGTTACTACAAAGAAATATTATTGGTTGGTCCTTGATGTTCTTGCAGAGCTGTTTTTTAGCCTCTTTGTTTCTTATTATGTAGCGTTTGTTCATACAGATGATGACTATAGAATGGTTAGAAATTGGATTTGTTTGATGTTTGTTGTTTATGTGTACGCGCGTTACATTAAATCAAAGAATGTGAAGCTTAGCGTGATTAACCCGTTTAAAAAGAAAACTGAGTGAGAAGACAGAAGGCTATAGTTCTTTGGGTTATCCTAAAGCCTAGAGCAGCCAACCCAGGAGGGGCAGTTTCTGGAGCAATAGTAGGCAGGGTCCCGTGGCGCAGCCGCGGGTATTGCTAAAGCTGGTTGGAATTGTGCTCGCTCTAAGTGGTGAAATTATTGTTTGACCTGGCTTTTTTAACAAGGTAAAGTCCTTGCTAAGGGGTACGCTATCAGCCTCTTAGCAGGGAGTTTTTCTCCCGCAATAATATCTTGGTATGCTTGGGAGGGCAAGGCGCTTTAAGGAAATTATATGTCTGACTTAATTTTTGGAATGCTGCTTAGTTTTGGGATAAGTTTCAGCCCTCGTCTCCTTAAAAACAATGGCTTGTTGGGCGAGCGCGTCATTTTGGGGGGGCTAGCTGGCCTTTCCTGCGCTATCATCTTCGCTTATCCACATAGTGAAAGTGGGCTTTCAGACTTATCTTTTTTGCTTTTGGTATGTTATCTTGGCGTGCTTTTAATTCTGCACGAGCGCTACTCATATAAATATTTAGTTCTTGGATTCTGTGGTGCAGTTGCTGCCTTGTGTATTGGGGCAGGTTTTGTATATTTGAGCTCTTTGTTGCCATTGCCTGCTTTGTCTGCTGCTAATAATAGCCAGCAGCAGGTGGTGCATTACATGAGTGGGGTTGCTGCAAACTATCCCTTTTTTATCCTTTTGATATCAGTTTTAACTGCGGAGCTTTTGCGTTTGTGGTTGCTTCGCGTATATAAGCCAGAATTAGCTGCGCGTGAGGTCCTTTATTTCGGGCTGGGCTGGGGTGTTCTAGACTTATGCTATAAGACCCTCCCAGCTCTTTTTCTTTACTTGAATTACCGTGTTGATAGGGCGCCACAAATGGCGGGCTATGTCGCATTTGAATCTTGTCCACAAGCGATCAGCTATCTTATTGCCGCGGGCATGATTGTATTGATGCATGGTGTAAATACGCGCTTTATGTATCTTGGTTTCCAAGATAAGCGCAAGGCCTATTTCTATCTGCCTTTTGTAATTCATTTTGCGGTTGATCTTTTGTCTATGTTTGGCATTTCTTCAGACTACGCAATATTAATAAATTCTATTTCTGAGGCTTACCATAATGCTTGACAAATTGACATTATCTGTTATCGGCGCCGTTTTTTGTCTGGTGCTGATTATTTTTCCTTTGATGAAGAAAAAAACATTGGTTGAACATTTGGTTTTCTTGCTCGTTGTTTTGTGTCTTGTTTTTCTTTATGTTTATGGCGCTGTGAGTTATTTTCCTTATTATGTTTTGGCGCTTTCGCTTATATTGGGGTACCGCTGGTTACTCTCTTTGGTTAAAGCGTTTAAAGGCACGAAGGCGATTATTGGGGCAAGCGCTGGTTGTTATGTGCTTTTGATTTTTTTTCTATACGGCTTTATGCGTATGATAGGTAGTTTAATTTTTGATTTTTCTGCTTATAGTACGCCTAATATTGTTTTTGCTGTTGGTCTATTCCCTATAGGCATGGCGATTATGCAGTTTTTTTTGCTCTCTCATTGGGTGGCAGAAGATAATGGCAATGGTGTAGAGGCAGCACTGGGCGTGGGAATGGGGATTTGGGGGGCTGCTATAGGGCTTGCACTGCTTACATCTCTACCAGAAGCTGTGAAGATCCTAAAAGGAGCCTTTAGTCTTGATAGGGACGCCTTACTTTTTTTACTTGAGACGGTAATATATTATGCGTTTATTATAGCTCTGAGTCTTTTATCAACTTTCTTAATGCTTGTGGTTTTCCTTGACAAGAAATGGCGTTTTTTTGTTCTTATCTTGCTTTTACAATGCTTGGCGGCTTGGGCGCGCTTTTCATGGCGGGCCGCTGAGCCAGAACTTCTTGCAATTGGGCATTATACAATCGCTACTATTCTTATGTTTGCTCTTATGCGGCAAATTTATGATTTTGTGCAAGACAGATTATCCATGAAGAAAAATAGCAGTTACGCTGTAGTAAATGAGGGGGCATAATAATGTTGGTTTTATTTATTACTTCGCTTCTCGCAGTCCTTATTTATGGCGCTGTCATTTATAATTTTTTTCGCTCTACATTTAGTTGGATAAATGTGCTGTTGAGCGGCATAGTTTTTGGGGTGATTGTTCTGTTAGTATGGCGTTACTCGGAAACAGAACATAAACTTGATGCCTTACGTTTACTGCAAGTGCTTGGCGTTGTTTTTCTTCTATGTGTGTTTCATCATTTTCTGAAGTTCAAATTGGTTGTCGCTGGTGCTGTGGGATGGTTTGTTGCTAGCTGCATTGCTGGCGGGTTTATTGCTTTTTGGGAGCAATCTGTAATAAAAACGCTTTATATGATGAGTATTGTTGAAACCAAGAGTCGTGCAGAGCAGGGGCTGGCGCTTGTTTTTTTATTTTTAACATTTTCGGTTTTTTTTGTTGTAGCAGAAGAAGCTATGCGTCGTTGGTTAGTTACTAAGTTTTATCGGTGCTCGCCTAGTTTGTTGTGGCGTTTGCCGCTGAATATTGGCATAGGCTGGGGTTTATGCGAATTAGTTTATAAGGCGCTAGGGCCTTTCCTTGTTTATAATGGCTGGCCTATTCGATCTAGGTTATTAGCCAATGAGTATGTAATTTTTTATTCCTGGACGCAAGCGAGTATTTTTTTGTGTGCTTTAATGAGCGTCATACTTATGCATATTTTCAATACATGCTTGGCGTATCGTGGTGTTGTTACGCGCTCTAAATTTTATGCGTGTGCGCCTTTTTTTGTCCACGCTATTGCTAACTGTTTCGGTGCAACAGTGCTGGTTACAGAGAAGGTTTGGTTTAATGTTGGGGGCAGCTTGTTTATTCTACTTTGTGTGATGTTGTTCATATATTTTGAAAGCAAAAATCCTTTAATACAAAACATAAAATTGCGCGCTTAAAGTGTTGTAGAGTGATGAATAATTTTGCGTACTCTAAGTATGGCTAGAGAGCCTGATACGCGCTTTCTGTTCTGCAAAAAAATAGAGAAGGTTAGCACCGACGTAACGCGTCCAGTACCAAGAGCGACGTCATTTCTGCACTAATTGGGGGGAGGGTGTGCCACTGTCCACGTGCATATGGGAGTTTGCAAATATGCTATCATGTAACTTTCTAGTGTTTTCCTTTCTATTATCCTCCATGAGATTGAAGATGGGAATCTTGAGGCGGCGATATGAGACTTAAATTTAAACAACAAGAATTTCAAAATGATGCGGTTAAAAGCGTCATTGATTTGTTTAAAGGCCAGCCACAACGGAATTCTTCTTTTTCTTTGCATTCAGAACAAGGACAATTAGCGTTAAATGAATTTGGTTATGGTAATCAATTATTGATCAGTGATGAAAGCATATTAGCAAATTTACGAGAGGTGCAACAGAACAATAAACTCTTGGCGAGTTAGACGCTAGAGCAAAAGCAGTTTTCTATTGAGATGGAAACGGGAACAGGCAAAATTTATGTCTATAGCAAGACGATTTTTGAGTTAAATCAACGCTATGGCTTTACCAAATTTATTATTGTCGTACCAAGTGTTGCTATTCGCGAAGGGGTATATAAATCACTTCAGGTAACAAGGGAGCATTTTCAAGCAGAGTTTGATAATCTGCCCTATCGTTATTTTATTTATAATTCAAAAGATCTTTCGCAAATTCGCCAATTTGCAAGCTCTAGCAATATTGAAATTATGATTATCAATATTGATGCATTTAAAAAGCAGAAAATATTATCAACCTTCCGCAAGATAGACTGAATGGCGAAAGCGCTATGCGCTATATCCAAGACACAAAACCGATTGTGATCATAGATGAACCGCAATCGGTGGATAATACAGCAAAAGCGAAGGAGGCTATTGCGAGCCTTAACCCGCTTTGTGTTTTCCGCTATAGTGCCACGCATAAAGATGAGATTAATCTTTTATATCGTTTAACACCTGTTGATGCTTATCAAAAAGGACTGGTAAAGCAAATTTGTGTTTCTTCTAATCAGATAGAGCAAGATTTTAACCGTTCCTATATTGCCTTGAAATCCGTATCACACAAACATGGCTTTAAGGCGCGCTTAGAGTTGGATATTGCGGGAAAGAATGGCACGGTGAGCCGCAAAACAGTTACAGTGAGACGGCGATGATCTGTATCGCGTTACGGGCGGACGTGAGCTTTATAAGGGCTATATTGTTTCGGGTATCAATTGCATGGCGGGGGATGAAGCTGTTGAGTTTTCTGATACTGAAATTGTCAAATTTGGCCACGCACTTGGTGATGTGAATACAATAGAGCTTAAACGCGCACAAATTTATCGCACTATAGAAACACATTTAGATAAGGAATTGCGGCTTGTGCCTTTAGGGATTAAAGTTTTATCACTTTTTTTATTGATGAGGTGGCTAAATATCGTAGCTCTGATGAAGAGCCAGCACTTTATGAGCGTATGTTTGAAGAATGTTATGAAGAGCTGTTGGCGAAAAAGAAATATGCCTCCTTGCGAACTAAGTTTGCGCAAAATATTCGAAACGTGCACGGCGGTTATTTCTCGCAAGACAAGAAAGGCGTGTATAAGGATACAAAGGGCGACAGCCAAGCTGATGATGACACTTATAACACGATTATGCGCGATAAGGAGTGGTTATTATCTTTTGCATGCCCCTTGCGTTTTATCTTTTCGCATTCGTCCTTGAGAGAAGGCTGGGATAATCCGAATGTGTTTCAAGTGTGTATGTTGATTGAACAAAAATCGAATTTTACCGCACGGCAAAAGATTGGTCGCGGTTTGCGCTTATGCGTAAACCAACAAGGTGAACCGGTAGAAAATAAAGATATAAATGTGCTGCATGTCATGGTGAATGAAAGCTTTGCTGAGTTTGTGAGTACATTGCAAAAAGAATTAGAGGCGGATATTGGTTATAAACTTGGTACATTGCAGATGGAGCATTTGGTTGTCCGTATTTATGAAGATGTAAAATATGTGGCTGCTAAAGTGGAAGTATCGCAAGCACAAAAAATTGTTAAAATACTTGTTGCAAAAGATTTTATTGATGAGGCGGGTGTCGTTAAAGTAGATCAAAATTTAGTAGCGAGCGAATTTGATGCTATAGGCGCGGAGGAAATGCCACGCGAATTGCGTCAAGAAATTGTGAAAAAAACTGATGCGGGCGCGCTTATTAATGTTGAGATACTGCAAGATCTGATTTATATGACAGCTGTGACGGAAGCAAAGATTCTGTCTTCGCAAGAGGCTGCTGATATATTGGTTGAGTTGCGTGAAAAAGCCTTGCTTACATCAGCAGGAAAAATCACAGATACATTAAAAGCGCAATGGGCGACTGGGACGTTAGATTTAAGTGAACGTTTTAGTAAAGGGCAAAAGCAGGCTGTGCTGCAGGCGCTAGAAGCGAGCCAAGCCATGCCGATTATTCGTAATGCTACGTGCGAAGTGCGGGTTAAGCTTAAAAAGCAAACAGTGGATTCGCCAGAGTTTTTGTCCTTGTGGGAGAAGATCAATAAAAAGACCACTTATCGTGCAAAGCTTGATCGCACAGAGTTTGTTGCCAAAGCAGTGGATGCAGTGGAAAAAATGGCACCAGTTGCGCCAGCGCATTTGGTTTATCAGACAGCAGAGATAGAACTGGATAGTGCTGGTGTGACCTATGAAGAGCAGTTATTAAAGCAGAGTGCGCTTGATTATAGTTTTTGTGCACTGCCGAACATTGTACATTATTTGACCTTAAAGCTGAAATTAACCGCAAAGACAATTATTGGTATTTTGACAAAGAGTGGTCGTGAGCATGAGTTTGTGAAAAATCCACAAGCTTTTTTAGAGTGCATAGAAGAAATACTCAATAAAACCTATGTTAATCTTACAATTGATGGCATTAAATATTTAAAGCTGGTCGGGCAAGAATATAGTGTGCAAGAGCTTTTTACCAGTGAAGAGCTTGTGGCAAATTTAGAGCGTACAGCTGTTGTGAGTGAGAAGAGTGTGTATGATCATGTGGTTTATGAAAGCAGTGTGGAGAAAGAGTTTGCGCAAAATCTCGATAATGACTCTGATGTAAGATTGTTTTTTAAACTGCCAAGAAATTTAAAAATAGCCACTCCCATTGGTTCTTATACGCCTGATTGGGCGGTTTTTTAGAGTGAGATGGCGCGCAAAAGCTTTATTTTGTACTGGAAACAAAAGGAACGAATAGCGAGTTTGATTTGCGCCTTAAAGAATTACTGAAGATTAAATGCGGTAAAGCGCATTTTGCTGCACTGCAAACGAGCGTTGCGTTTAACGACCAGCCGGTGATAAATTGGCGTGAATATAAGCGTACTTTGCCCGAAGGGGCGCATGAGTTTCCAAGTGCTGCGGTGGTTGTTGCAGAATGATTGGTGCATGAAATACTTAACGTGGGTGAGGGGGAGAGCAAAGCTTTTTATATCAAGATAATAAATTGACAAAAGGTAGCTATAATGTAAACTTCATGTTAAATTTAATTGTTTTCATTTAATACGGGGGGTAAAGTTATGAAAACTAAAAATATGTATAATCCACTGAAAAAAATTAAAATTAAGCGTGTTGATGTTGCTACGCTCAAAGCCCGAGTAAGTGAGCAGAAAATGGCTGCTCGATGTGCCCTTCTGAATTGAGATTTTAAAATATATAAAGCTGGCGGCAGAAAAAACGCCAGCTTTATAGCTTTTGGATATATTAATGACGATAGATTATGAAGTTAAAAAGTTGCTCTATGGCTGTGCGGCAATGAGTGGGGGTCGGCTGATTACAGATTCTTTCCATGCTTTTTTTCTTGTCTATGGGCGTTAGTATAACACAGTTAGCTTTATTACAAATTGTGTTTAGCGCAGCTATTTGTATTTTTGAAGTGCCTTGTGGGATTTTAGGAGATAAAATTGGCGTTAAAAAAAATGTTATCTTATCATGTTTCTTTTTTTCGCTCTTTTTCTTTTTATGTATCTACGCGCCTAATCTTTTTGTCTTAATTCTGGCAGAAATTATTTATGCTTTAGGCTTTGCTTTATGTTCTGGCGCTGATAGCACATGGATTAAAGGCTTAATCGACGGCGGTGGTTACAAGGGTAATTTGATCTACCACCAAGTAAACGCCTATAAACGGGAACTAGCGGCATTCATGAATATGGTTGCTGGTGCGCTAGGTGTTCTTATTGTTTTGTGTATGGATAATTATCAGTCAGCATATTATTTTTGTTCTTTCGGGTTTCTCGTGCTTGTATTCTTGTTTAGTCGGGTGACGGGGATAGCTATTGCATCCGTTTCGGATAGTCAGCCAATAGACTCAGGTTCTTTGTTGCATGCAACAGAAGCTTTTGCTTATTTAGTTACCTCAAAGATCGGGTTATATTATATATTGATATGTGGTTTTATTGTTGCTGCATTGCAGCCAGTATTTCATTTTTGGCAACCTTTTATTTTTGGACAAACAGGAGTATTAGACAATGCAACAGGAAAGACTAAAATTCTTATTCTTGGCCTGTGCTTTGTGTCTTATACTCTCGTAAAATACTTATTTAATCGCTTTGTAATTAAATATTTTATGCAAAAATACGCTCCTATGGCGATAACTTTGTATTCACTAGTCCTGAGTGCTGTTGTTATGCTTGCTCTGCTTCTCGTTGCAAACAGTTGGGCCCCCATTATTTTATTCACCGTATTTCACAGTTTTTTTCTGTCCCCGTAACGCAGTTTGAAGCAGAATTTTTTAAACATATTCAACAAAAGAATGCAAATACGGTTTTATCCATTGTTAGTTTTCTTGCTCGTATTTTTGGTATTTTAGCGCTTGTGCTGATTGGTTGGTTGGCAAACAATGTTTGTATAGAAGCAGCTTTTTGTTTCGCCTTGGTTTGTATATGTTTAATTATCCCGCTTAATTTGGCTTGGCTTTATACTGATAAAAAGTTAATAAAGACGAGGAGGTTTGAGAGTGAAGATACAGTTGAATAGGGACTTGCCTATGACTTACATAAAGACACAGGAAAAAATAGTGTGTGGGTCATCTTATATGGATTTAGTCGAAATTAATAGCTGTTTTAATCGGTGTATAGGCACAATGGATTGTAAAAATGCTAATGCCTGTGTTTTTTGACAACTTGGTCGGCTTTGTTTTTTACGTATGTAAGCAGCGAATAAGCAAAGGTTAGCACAGGTGTATTACTTGCAGTACCAAAAAGTTTGATTAAAAATACTAAAAATGGATATACAAGACGAACAAACGGCTCGCTGAGGATCTTTTATCAATGACTGTAGTTGCTTGGGGGCATAATATTGTACAAAAAAAACGCATGGCATAAAGTCCAAAAAACCAATAAAGGCGCATTGCGCTTCTCTTTTAAGAACTGGGCATCTCCTCTTACCGTAATGCGTTCTCATTATGCATCCTTTAGGCAAGACTTGCGATGGAAAGGCTTTACGGAAAAAATCAATGTGTTTTGTTTAAAAGATCCGATCTTAATACACCTTTCAATATGGAAGGGTATTTCACAATGTTTGTTGTGATGAAGCAATTGCTATCTCTTGGCATGCCACTGGCTATAGGGTTTATCTCTCAGATGATGATTTCCTTCACAGATGCAGCGCTTGTAGCGCATTTAGGCGTGCAAGCCTTGAGTGGTACAATGTTAGCTCTGAGTATATTTAGTTTTGTTATGTTGCTTGGGCTAGGTATTATTACCGCGGTTGCACCAAAACTTGCGGAAAGTTTTCGCAGACAAGATAGATATGCATTAAAGGCATGGTTTGATCAAGGAATATGGCTTTCCCTTTTGATTGGAATGATGAGTGCGATCATTTTACTCAACACGAGGAATATTTTGTGTCTTCTCGGACAAGATGAGGCAATTGCTACTATAGCGCAAGAATATAATCGTGGCGCTGCTATAGGGGTGGTGTTTTTTTATCTTTATGTAAATAGCCGGGGATTACTGTCAGCAATTGGTAATCCAAAGCCCTTAACCTGGGTTATGCTTGCGGCTATCCTTGTGAATTTTCTTATCTCTTGGCTGCTTATTTTTGGTATAGGTTCTGCAAGCGGATTAGGTGTCTTTGGTGCAGGAATTGCGAGCAGTTTGATCCGTATTTTAATTGTTATTGCAGCAGCAATAATTTTGTCCCGCAATTCTGCTTTTCATTCTTTTCGCTTTAATTATTTGAGACCAAAGTTAGAGATTTCACGAATAATAAAATTGCTGCGAGTAGGGCTACCTATTGGTATACGTATTCTTATTGCGGAGGGCTTTCCTTCTGTCATTGCATTCATGATTACGGCTTATGGGATCGAATCTTTGGCCGCACATACGATAGGGATGCGACTCGATATGCTTATTTCTGTGGTGGCTTTGGGGATTTCCAGCGCAGCCGCGACAATAGCAGCGTGGTATAGAGCAGATAGGAATAATATGGCTCTAAAACAATTGCGTATGAGTGTCACAGTTTTTGCTGTAGCTTATGTCTTATTTTTATCAGTGGTTGTTTATCTCTCTTATGAATTTATCCTTACAACCATCTTTAATATTTCTGAAGACAGCGTTGTTGTTTTCTCTTGGAAGTTGCTTCCGTTCATCTTATTGTCTTTTGCTTTTTGCACTTTAGGAGCTATGCTCAATGGCATACTTGTGGGTTTGCTTGATACGTTTTGGTCAACAATTGTTGTAGCAATAAGTTATTGGGGGTTAGGCCTATTTGGGGGAGCGCTAATGACGCATTTTTTTGAATATGACTTTATTGGCTATTGGCTTGGCATGATTGGTGCAAGCTTAATCGTTTCTATCTTTAATTATATGCGCGTGGGTTATTTAATAAAATGCAATCCTATGTTTGGGGCAGAGTGAGTGTTATAAAGCGCTTGTAAAGCACTAGCTGTGAAGGCTTAGCTACTCACCGTCCATAGAGGCTGTTTTACTTCTATAGAGATAACAATATAGCTTACAAAACTTGCTTAATATTGAAAAGAAGTGCCTTTGATTGTAGCCTTAATATTCTTTATTGAATTTTAAAATAATATGGATTTATTAAAATCATTCGGCTTTAATTTAAGAGTAAGCTCGGTAGATTGGAAGAGTTTAATACCTTAAAAAATGACGAGAAAAAACGTGCTTATATTCATACGCCGTTGAGGAGGCATTTAAAAAAGTTGTTGTTTTTATAAGTTATTACCATTGCGATGCTAAAGTGTATGCATTTGTTAAAACAATCGCAGCCGCGACGGTGTTATTCTTGCAAGTCCTATTTATCACGGATCTTATTCAGAGGAATTGAAGAATGCTCTTGATAATTTAGATTATGATGCTTTTTGGATAAAGCTTTTGGTCTTCTCTCTCATGACAATATAAGCAAAAATGCGCACTGCCATGTGTATATTTGGTACTAATTGTGCATATGCTTTATGGGCAAGCTCTGCAATATCAAGTTGCTTCAGCTAAAGATGATTTTGCGTTTGAGAATGAAAACCGTACATGGAGACTGAACAGTGTAAATGTATGGGCTCGCTGCGCACATCTTGTTGATGAAATGTACAATAAGGGTGGAGGATATGATCAAAATTGATAGGAAATACCGTTATTTAGTCGTTGGTGGTGCAGGAATATTGGCTCTCTTGTGCCGGTTATTAGGGCTGAACAACGTGATTATCGCAGCGCGTTTTCGTTCTCATCAATCCAAAATTGAGTTATTTCAGACAAGGGCTAAATGTATATTTTGGAGATTATTATAAGCCATAGGCACAATTTTAAAAAGGGATACCACTATAGACGGGCTTGAAATATTGCATATTATGGGGGGCATTCGCCTGCACATGCATTTTCGTGTAGGTTGAGATTGAGCGGTTGGTCTTCTTACCGAAGCTGCTTGCGTATTGTTCATGTTTTTGGTTCTAATGCAGAGGATAAAATAATCTCTGGATGTGCGCATCATAATAAGATTGATTCTACATCTGTAAAATTAGGTCGGAAAAGGCGATCATAGGGCCAACGGTGGTCAATGAGAAAAGTGTTTATGATCATGAGATTTGTGAGAGCCGTATTGAGAAAGAGTTTGCGCAAAATCTCGATAATGACTCTGATGTAAGATTGTTTTTTAAACTGCCAAGAAATTTAAAATAACCATTCCCATTGGTTCTTATACGCCTGATTGGGCGGTTTTTTAGAGTGAGATGGCGCGCAAAAGCTTTATTTTGTACTGGAAACAAAAGGAACGAATAGCGAGTTTGATTTGTGCCTTAAAGAAATGCTGAAGATTAAATGCAGCAAGGCGCATTTTACCGCTCTTGAGACTGGTGTGGTGTTTAACGAGGCACCGGTGATGAGTTGGCGCGATTCTAAGCGGGGATGGTGGTAGAGAGAGTGGGGGCTGTGGTAAGAGTGGGCGGCACGAATGACGCTGTCTTTAGTTGCGTACCGCCAAGCTAATTTTGTGCTTTGCGAAATTCGCTAAGGCTTTTGGACGTACCGCGTTTACCGCGTAATAAAATCTTATGAATATCATGCAGAAGGCACGCAGAAATGGGTGATTGCGTGTCTAGCTTCCCAATGCCGTAATTAGGTACAGCTACATAATGAGATAGCTCTTCAATATCATCAGTTGCACTGATACTTTTTCTTTATTTTCAAACAATAATAGGTCAGATGGTAACGATTATGTCCTTTCTATCTAAGAAAAGAGTAGCACCGCTTGCGTATATGTACGAGTAAAAGTCAATCAACATTGGTCTGAGGTAAAAACCGTCAATTATTTCTAATACACCTAAGGATTTCATAGCTTACTCTAACGGTTTATATAAAGCCGCCCTTTTAAAAGGTGGATTGGGTGGAAAATTTATTGGGATATAGGCTTTATGAATCTCTCGAACTAAGCTTTCTACTATGCAGGCCCTAAGGCGTGATTGCATATATGGTCGCATCTGTTGCTGCGTTGTGTAGGCAAAGATCCTAAACTAGGAAAGGAGGGCTGCTCTTTTAATTACAAAGGAAGAATACGGCGCGTAAGTGAAGCAAAATGTATTTTGAGGAGCAGAAGGGGTGAGGCATTTGATGTCCAGTGGGTGACGGATTAACTGGAGTATAAGTAGGCATTGCTAGGGCGGAGTTTTTAGTTAAGAATTGCACTTCGTACGCTATAAGCTCTCTGCATCCTTCATATAGGCGTTGGATCATCGCCCAATGCAACGTAAAGGGGCTGTTTTGTCTTTAGCGTTTGTTTGGCTGCTTCTATAGCGCCGCTGGCTCTATCAGCCATTATGGTGATAATTTTCTCGTCCAAAGAATAGATCAATTGATTGCGTAATAGGGTATGTGTGCCTTTTTCGACCGTGTCTTTTTTTAAAAGCAGCTGTTACCTCGTGGCAGGGTTGGGGGTGTCTATATGATCAGCCTGCCAAAGAAATGGAAGCGTTATCGCGATAGCTACCAATAGTAGTCCAGCGATAAAGGTGGCAGCAAACTGCAATGATATAAAAGAACCAAGGACGCCGACCAAAAAGCTTCCGACCGGCGTTCCAGCATAGCCTATCACCCGAAAAGCAGAATTAGCTCGCCCGAGAAGTTGCTTTGGTGTGAGGCGCTGCCTGAAGGCGGTAACACCAATAAACCATAAGCTTGCTCCAACGCCAGCAATAAAGGTGACGCCCCATACGACGACAGCACTTTTTGAAAAGGCTGGAATCAGCAGCAAGACAACCGTTCAAACCGTCAGTGAGAACAGCTAGGCGCACCGGTGCATAGCGTATACGCGGCGCAAATAGGGCTCCTGCCATTGTTCCAAGCGCGTAGGCTGCAAACATCACGCCATATTGGCTGCTATGTAGGCCCAGATACCGACTGTCGGTAACGAAGAAGATGAATGAGGTTAGGAATGCTCCAAATACCACCGATAGAAAGAATGTGAGTAATGTAAGGGAGTAAGATGCCGATTTGAAAAAATGAAACGAAAGCCGGCAATGATATAACGGAAAGTGATGTTTTCTTTATCAGGTGTTGGCGATGTCGGAACAGCATGGCGAGCGGTAAAAATCAATGCGATAAAAAGCACGATTAACAGGCCGAGAAATAGCAGTGTGCTATGCGCTAAAATGCTGCTTGTTATGACAGGGGCAAGAAAATAGGAGACCCCGAAATCTAAAAACAAGACAATAGAGTAGAAGGTCATCAATCGCTCTCCCTCCATGATAAGTGGTGGAATCGTCATTATATAAGCTTCGGCAGAAACGACGATGAATCCAGCAATGGTTGCATAGAAGAAAATTTGTTCGGCTGGAGCAATCTGTATCATAAGTAGTATGAACAGGACAATATGCAGTAGCATGAAGATGAGGAGAGCTGTGGTAGCAAGTTTTATTTTGTCGCAGCGATCAAGTAAAGCGCCTGCAAGGATGCCGAAAATTGGCCACGCTAATGAAAAGAGACCTTGCGCCCAACTTACTCCGACTACGCCATATCCAGATTGTCTTGCTAATAGCGGGATGGCAGTGCGCAAAGCACCGCTGAGTAAGGCGAGAAGACTAACGGTTAGGCAAAAATAGCGTATGTTCTTGTTGGAAAAAAGCGTGAACATTCTGTTCTCCTTAAGATGCCACACAGGTTTCCACTGTTCCATCAAGTACGGCGGTTGTATTCAGCATGTTTGAGACATAGCCGTCCAAGATATTCCTATCCGCCTGAGGTAGAAGAAAATACATAAGGTTGGAATACCATTGCCAACCACGCTGAGTCAGCTGGAGATCGTTATCACTTTCTGCGATGAGACCTGCATCTATGAGCTGTTGTAGGTTATTGTAAACGAAAGAGGGGAGTGCGGTCCAGTCAATTCTTTCTTTTTTGGCATAACCGTTATAAGGTAGCCTCATACACAAAGCCTTGGAGGCTTGTTGCTCTGCTGATACCCAATTGTAGTATACTTTGGATTTGCCTTTAAGTTGTATGTCGGTAATGTATCCGCTTCGACTGGGATTGGCTCGTGTGACGAGTGAGCCGAGAATCGACATTGCTGACGCCCCAAAGCCAACGACATAATCGTCATGATAACCATGCAAATATTTGTGATAGCGGAAATGATTAGCTGAACTCGTTTTAGCGAGCGTTAGAGGAGTGTTATTGGCAATTTTGATATAGGAATGCCCATTACACGGCGCATAGCCGCAGCTGCGCATAACGATATCGCTAAATAATCGAAGCATCTGTCGATGCTGTAGGCTGGATGGCTTTAGCCCTTTTTGTGCGTAAGACTTATGCAGTTGCGACGTGATAGCCAGATTGTTGATTGCATAGAGGTTGATGGTTTCAGGGTGAAGCTCGCTGGCTTGCTTCAAATCGTATAATAGTTCTTCGGCTTGCTGGCTGTGCATGCCATATAGTAGGTCGAAACCGACATGTCCAATGATCTCTTGTGACCAAGCCACGGTATTGTTGATTTGTTCACGTGTTGAGGTGAGGTTAAACAATGATCGGAAACGCTCAATGAAACTCTGTATACCGAAGCTGATCCGGTTAACGCCGATCTCACGGGCAGCATAAAGTTTATCACGTGTGACGCTCTTCGGTTCGCTTTCCAGTGTAAATTCGGTTAAGGAAGAGAGCTCAAATTCGGTATGCAATACTTTTCCGATGTGTCGGATATTATCTGCAGACAAAAGCGACGGTGTGCCGCCCCCTATATAGATGATGCGGATGGTCCCTCTAAGCGAGCGAATGAAATTTCCTTTGTTTCTGATCTCTGTGGTAAGCGCTGAAATATAAGATTCGATTTGTTTAACATGCTTGTAGGCCCCTTTCTGAAAGGGACAGAAGGAACAGATGGTTTCGCAAAAGGGAATATGCAAATAAAGAGAAATGGTACGCGCTTGTGGAATCTGCTTACTTTGCGCTAGTTTATTAAAGTCTAGGTAATCGTAAAATTCATTTGAAATAGTGCGAAATAACGGATATGTGAAGTTGTAAATCGGCTTGAGTTGATCGAACTTCACAAAAGGATGATCCACGAGTTGCATAGCTTACCTCCCCCAATTTCTTAACTCGCACTATATTATTGACGGGCGACAGGTGATCCAATCATCCGAGTGTATTACCAAAGATTTTTACGGAACATAATGAATCCTCCTTTTGTAGAAGTTATATGTATTATACATATAACTCATTATATGAACAGATGAGCTTGTTTAAGAGGCAATGTAAAGATAAAAATATAAAAGAACTTTCTCTTGCAGCCTTATGGTCTGATATTGTAATTGGTATCCTGTTTTACGTGGTCGGGCTATGAATGCCTAGGGCGAGAAAAAGCAGGGTATTTTAATGGACGTGCGGGGCATCATTGTTATGTTGCTGCGACTTGGAATTTGCGTCTGGTTATGAAATATCATTAGCGCAAAAAGATGGTTTTAAAGGTAGAGATACATTTTTTAATATCCCTGTAAAACTTCGAGAAGAGATAAAATTATCTATTAGAAAACATATAAATATCCAGTGTGATAATATTATCGAATTACATGACATCATCACTCTTGCACGCCATTTTGACATATTACCTAAAATCTCATTGAGATTGTGCCATGTACTGGCAAACGGGGATAGATCGTGTTTTGGTATGACTGCGGCGAAGTTACGTGCCGCATTATCTTTGCTAGAATCCAATAGGATTAGGCTTAATGGGGTGCCTTTGCATGTGAGCTCTAATTTGAATTCGACTGAGTTAATAGTATCCACCTTAACTAAGGCTGGAAAGGATATTTACGCATTGAAGGATCAAAAAAGTTTTATCAGTCTAGGCGGAGGATATCCGACTTCCACAGCATTTTGCGATGCCGTGACGGTCAATGACGAATACCCTCGTAAAATTTATGAGGCATTATCACAATTGGGTTGTGATTTACATAAGCTTACGGTAATTATTAAACCTAGGCGTATTATATCTAAAGATTATGGTTATTTATTCTCAAATATTAGCTCTATAAAAGAACAGAATGGTACGAACTTAATTATAATCTGGGCTCTGGGGATGTGTGCTCAATCTGCACAGTATCACTAGATCATAAGTCAAAGTATGTGAAAGCAACTGATACAAAAAAGATTTTACGATAGTGAAAGATCGACGTAAAGGACGTTAGTTCAAAGGAAATTGATATTATTGTGTTCTCATATCCTCATTTTTTGGCTTTTTAGATATAAATAACACACCTCCTAGTGGGCTGGAAACTATCAAATGTTGGATCACGCATGGCGCAATTAGCAAAAAATCCTATCTATTGGATTTGGTATGCTCTACTAGATTCTCAGCTCTAAATATTGTGTGCGAAGTGCAATGTCAAGCGGTGGGAATTGATATAAGTGCAGAGTCTGTACCATCCGCTCAGAACAAGGTTGATAGCTCTGTTATGCAGACGATGGTTAAGTTTCATGTCGGAAATGCTGAGCGTATGACTTATACTGAAAATACATTTACGCATATTATGGCGGGATGAGTGTTTGTAAGCACTAGCTGTAAAGGCTACTCACCATCCTAGGGTGTTTACTTCTATGTGGATAACAATAGAGTTACAAAACTTGCTTCATATTAAAAGAAAAGTTTCTTTTCTTTTAATATGAAGCATTGCTACAACCAAAAGGAAATTAAATATCTCGCCTTTATTATTCTCGTCAATGTTTGCTTATATATGATTATTTGAATCGGAATTAGGTTACGTACAATATGGTATTTCTCGCTGTTTTATATAAGGAGAAGGTTCGCACCGATGTATTGGGTGCAATATCAATTTTTTCACTATGGTGATAGGATAGCTTTTTGAGCGTAAAGTTCTTTTACCTTGATGGATCTTATAGTATTCTTCAAAAATATCAGTTGATAAATTTTTTTCGTGTCGTTTATGCATGGGCTGATACAATAAGAATAGGACTTGATTGTTTTTAAAGTTGGTATGTTATGGCTGTAAAAAATGGTAAACAAACGAAAAGTAAGAATTTTAAACCTGTTTCTCGTTTTCTCAAAAGTTTACGTGGTGTGCGCAATTGGGAACAAGTTTTACAATGGCTTGCTTTTCGTAAGGTAGAGGATATTGAATGTATTACGCCTGATCAAGCAGGGGTACCACGGGGCAAGATGATGCTTTCTAAAAAATTTACATCGGAAACATCATTGGCATTGCCTTCAGCAGTTTTTATGGCAACAATTTCAGGGGATTATCCGGAAGATGGTCATGGTTTTGAATATCCTAAAGCAGATGGTGATTTACGCCTTGAGCCTGATCTTTCTACGTTAAGCATTGTTCCATGGGAAGATGCTCCTACGGCACAGGTGATTTGTGATCTTGTGTATCAAAATGGTCAGGTTGTGGATTACACACCACGCAATGTTTTACGAACAGTGGTTCATTTTTACACAAAAATGGGTTTAAGCCCTGTTGTGGCACCAGAAATTGAGTTTTATTTGGTACAAAAAAATCCCGATCCTGATTATCCGTTAGTTCCACCGGTTGGTCGTTCTGGGCGTTCAATTGGTGGTGGACAGGGGTATTCCATTGCTGGTGTTAATGAATTCGATGATTTGATTGATGATATTTATCAATTTTCAGAGGCACAAGGATTGGAAATTGATACCCTCATTCATGAAGAAGGAGCAGGACAGTTTGAAATAAATTTACGTCATGGTGATCCTATTGAATTAGCGGATCAAGTTTTTATGTTTAAACGAACAATTCGTGAAGCAGCACTAAAACATAATATGTATGCAACTTTTATGGCAAAACCCATTCAAGGGCAGCCGGGTTCTGCTATGCATATTCACCAATCGGTTGTTGATAAGAAAACCGGTATGAATATTTTTACACAGGAAAATGGTGAAGAAAGTATCTGTTTTCGCCATTTTATTGGTGGATTGCAAAAACATATGCCAGGCGTACTTGTGATGCTTGCGCCTTATGTGAATTCTTATCGACGTCTTGTCCCTGATAATTCGGCTCCTGTTAATTTGCGGTGGGGATATGATAATCGTACTACAGCTTTTCGAGTTCCCCGTTCTGCTCCTCAAGCGCGACGTGTTGAGAATAGGCTTCCTTCATCAGATGCGAATCCTTATTTAGCCCTTGCGGCTTCTTTAGCGTGTGGTCTTATTGGTTTGCAACAAAAAATTGAGCCGGATGAGCCAGCGATAAATAATGTAAACGCTGATAATATTGAGTTACCGCGTGGGCTCATTGAGGCAGTCAATTTGTTTGAACAAGATACAGTGATACGTGCTATTTTAGGGGATGTGTTTGTCAGTACTTATGCTGCAATCAAACGACAAGAGTTTGAAACTTTTATGGAAGTAATCAGTCCGTGGGAGCGTGAATATCTCCTGCTGAATGTTTAAATTTTATGACGATGATTGATTATAATTCAATTTCTCCAGGAATTTCTTGGTATGAAGATGCTTTAAGAGAACGTCCCTCTTATCCTTCTTTTTGTGAAAACAGACAGTGTGATGTGGTCATTATTGGAGGCGGATTTACGGGTCTTTCGGCTGCTTATCATTTAGCCAAGGCTGGAGTAGATGTTGTTTTATTTGAAGCATCACGTTTTGGTGATGGTGCTTCAGGGCGCAATGGTGGACAGCTGGGAACAGGGCAACGGCAATGGGTAGAAACATTAGAAAAAAAGTATGGTTTTAAGCGAAGTAAGGCTCTGTTTGATTTAGCAGAAGAAGCTAAAAGAGATATTTTATCTTTATGCGCAATGCCTAATTGTCCTTGTGATTTGATAGGAGGACAGCTTTCTGTAACCCATAAAAGGCGTGAGCTTCTCTCTTATCAACGGCATATTGAGGCGATGCAGCGTTATGGCTATCACGCGCTTACTTTTATGGATAAGGCTGAAACATTTGAGCGACTTGGATCAACTTTTTATTGTGGTGGTATTTATGATGCGGATACCGGTCATATAAATCCCTTAAAATTGATTATTGGGTTGGCAAAAAGAGCCCAAGATGCTGGTGCTAAGCTTTATGAGAAGTCACAGGTAACGACCGTAAGGCGCAAGGGAGCACATTGGAAAGTAATAACAGAAAAAGGCAGTGTAACAGCAGAGCATGTTTTACTTGCAACAAATGGGTATAAATTTGGTCTGGAGCGTTTTATTGAAAAAAATATTGTTTCTATTCGCTCTTATATTGGAGCAACGGACCCATTACCAAAGCATAGTTCAATTCTTATAGGGGGGGAATCGGTTGATGATTCCCGTTTTATGGTTCGCTATTTTCGCAAAAGCATTGATAATCGTCTCTTATTTGGTGGTGTAGAAAGTTATGATAATAAGCATCCTCTAAATTTAGATGAACGTATAAAACGGCAAATTGTTGAAATTTATCCTCAATTACATTCTATCAATTTAAGCCATCGGTGGGGAGCAACGGTTGCCATCACAGTTGAACGCATGCCCTATGTTCGCCAAATTTTTTCAAGGATGACTTATTGTGGTGGTTATTCAGGGCATGGCGTTATGCTGGCTCCTTTCGTGGGAAAATTATACGCAGAATGGTTAACTGGAAAATATGAACGTTTTTCCTATTTCCAAGACTTAAAGATTTCATCTTTTCCGGGAGGAAGAGTTTTGCGTTATCCGCTTATATTTTTAGCAATGCGTTGGTTTTCTTTATTGGATCGCCTTTAATGGAAACATTGCTTGAAATGAAGAAAATTAATGGCTTATTTAGTATCTGTCTGCTTTAATGATGAAAGCTTTTATAAGTGATATGGGATTTCATAATCGAATAGAAAAATAAACAAGTTCATGGTGCGTAAAATTATTCCAGTTTCTTCCTTTGATTGTATTGTTTTTGGTGGCAATGGTGATCTGGCGTTGCGCAAGCTTTTGCCGGCTTTGTATCATTGTCAGTGTGCTGGGCAATTCAGTGAGCCAACACGTATTATTGGGGTTTCGCGCACTTCCTTAAGTCGTGAAGAATATCAAAATTTTGTCCGCATTTCTTTAGAAAAACATATCCATCCAAAAGATCTAAATTCAACAGAACTCAATCGTTTTCTTGCACGTTTAACTTACGTTTCTGTTGATGTTTCCTCAAATCGAGGGTGGGAGGATTTAGCCTTCCTTCTGTCACAAGATTCAGCGGATATTCGAGCTTTTTATTTGGCTGTTGGTTCGTTACTTTTTGCTGATATTGCGATGAAGTTGGAAAAAAATGATTTGGTGACACCACAAACACGGATTATTATTGAAAAACCAATTGGTTGCGATGTAAAAACAGCGGTTTCACTTAATGATGTATTTGCAAGCGCCTTTAATGAAGAGCAGATCTTTCGTATTGATCATTATCTTGGGAAGGAAACTGTTCAAAATTTAATGGCATTGCGGTTTGTTAATACACTTTATGAACCGCTATGGAACTCCAATTATATTGATCATGTTCAAATAACCGTTGCTGAATCTTTAGGGTTAGAGGGGCGTACAGAATATTATGAAAGCACTGGTGCTCTACGCGATATGGTTCAAAACCATATGCTACAATTACTTTGTTTGGTTGCGATGGAAATACCATTTACTAACAGTGCTAATGCTGTGCGCGATGAAAAACTTAAAGTTTTACATTCTTTAACACCGCTTGATGTCCATAATGTAGGGCAGCATACTGTACGTGGGCAGTATCTTTCTGGTCTATCAAATGGTATATCGGTAGAGTCCTATTTTGATGATCTGGGAAGAGTGAGTAAGAGTGAAACCTTTGTAGCACTTAAGGTTAAGATTGATAACTGGCGTTGGGCTAATACGCCTTTTTATTTACGGACAGGTAAGCGTATGTTCACGCGAATGTCTGAAATTGTTGTTGTTTTTAAACCTATTCCTCATAATATTTTTAATGTGGATTTAGATGAAATTTTTTCTAATCGGCTTGTAATTCGTCTCCAACCTGATGAAGGTGTAAAACAATGGTTGATGATTAAGGATCCAAGTTATGGCGGTATGCGGTTTCGTCACATTCCATTAGACATGAGTTTTGCTTCCGCATTTTCTGAACGTAATCCTGATGCTTATGAACGTTTATTAATGGATGTTATTCGTGGAGATCAAACACTGTTTATGCGTCGTGATGAAGTTGAGGCTGCTTGGCGTTGGATTGATCCAATCATTGAGGGATGGGAAGCAATAAAACAGCCTGTTCACAGTTATAACGCTGGTTCGTGGGGGCCGTCTGCTTCGATGAGCCTCATGGAACGTGATGGGCGTATATGGAACAATTTAGTTTAGAGCAATAAGTATGTATAGAATGAATATTGACCGTTTAGATTTTGAAACCCCTCAGACTTTAGCCTTGGCATTAGCAGATCGAGTAGCCGCAGAGCTTAGTGTATCTGTTCTTGAGCGCAAGAGAGCAGTTTTAGCGGTGTCTGGTGGTAAAACACCAGAATTGTTTTTTCATTATTTGTCAAAAGCGGATATTGATTGGCAAAAGATCATTATCACTTTGGTCGATGAACGTTTTGTCCCTACACACGATGAACGTTCAAATGAATATATGGTACGGTGTCATTTGTTACAAAATTTTGCCGAAAAAGCACGTTTTGTAGGGCTTTATCATAAAGCAATTACTGCTGAACTTGCTGCTTTTTCAGCGGCGAGTCGTGTTAATACTTTGCCTAAACCCTTTGATGTTGTTGTTTTAGGAATGGGGGAGGATGGACATACGGCATCTTTTTTTCCTGATGCTGATCGTTTAAAGCAAGCGCTTGATTTACGAACACAAGCACTTGTTTTACCCCTTCATGCTAAGAGTGCTGTTGAGCCAAGAATCTCACTAACTTTGCCAGTTATTATGCAATCTCGTTGTATTATTCTCCATTTCGAAGGTTTTCAGAAACGCGATTGTTTTGAAGAAGCTTGTCAAGACGGGTTTGAAATAGAAATGCCTATTCGGGCAATTTTGCGTAATTCCCCTCATCTCGTTCAGGTTTATTGGTCGCCTGCAGAAAATGAAATAAGTGAATCAAAGTATGCGACACAAGGTGAATAAAACGTAATCTCTCTCAATGAATGAGGGGAAGAAACAATGAAGGGGGAGAGAAATATGGCACTTTCCAAGACAATTGCCACAGTTACACGAAGGATTTATGAACGTTCTCGATCAACACGAGAAATTTACTTAGATCGTATTGCAAAAGCACAAGTTCATCGCCCCAAACGGAGTTTTTTAGGATGTGCCAATCAGGCTCATGGCTTTGCTGCTTGTAGTGCAATAGATAAAGAGCGTTTGAAGGGAAATATCGTTGGGAATATTGGCATTATCACGGCATATAACGATATACTTTCAGCGCATCAACCTTTTGAAAAGTTTCCTCACTTAATTAAAGAGTCGGCCCGTATGGTTGGTGGTGTTGCACAGGTTGCAGGTGGTGTTCCCGCGATGTGCGATGGTGTTACACAGGGAAATGCGGGGATGGAGCTTTCCCTTTTTTCGCGTGAAGTAATTGCAATGGCGACAGCTATAAGCTTATCACACGATGTCTTTGATGCAGCATTGTATCTTGGGGTGTGTGATAAAATTGTACCAGGTTTATTGATTGGTGCACTAACATTTGGTCATTTACCAGGAATTTTTATAGCAGCTGGTCCCATGACAAGTGGTCAAGGTAATGATGAAAAAGCGAAGATACGTCAACTTTACGCGGAAAATAAAATAGATCGCCAAACACTTTTAGCATCAGAAGCACGTTCTTATCATGGGCCAGGAACATGTACATTTTATGGAACAGCTAACTCTAATCAGGTGATACTGGAGATGATGGGGCTTCATATGCCGGGAGCTTCTTTTATTAATGCGAATACACCATTGCGTGATGCTTTAACAAAAGAAGCTACGAAACGTGTACTTGAAATGACAGATCTTGGTGATCATTATAGTCCACTTGGTATGATCATTGATGAGCGTTCTTTTGTGAATGCCATTGTAGGATTAAATGCAACAGGAGGTTCTACCAATCATACGATTCATTTGATTGCTATGGCTGCTGTTTGCGGTATTAAATTGACATGGCATGATATTGCAGAAATTTCATCCGTTGTGCCTCTTTTAGCGCGCATTTATCCTAACGGTTTAGCAGATATTAATCATTTTTATGCTGCGGGGGGAATGGGATTTATTATTCGCGAGCTTATCGAGGCAGGTTTGGTACATGAAGATGTCTCTACGGTTTTTGGTAAAGATCTCAATGCTTATGCAATTGAAGCAAAGCTTTCTGCTGATGGTCATGTGGTACGTGAAGCGGCTCTTAAGGAAAGTGGTGATCATAAGGTGTTAGCGGGGTGGAGAAAGCCATTTCAGCTTGATGGTGGTCTTCGTGTTTTATCAGGAGATTTGGGAACAGCTATTATAAAAGTTTCCTCTGTTAAACCAGAGTATTGGCAGATTAAAGCACCAGTCTTTGTTTTTAATGATCAAGAGGAACTACAAAAATCTTTTAAATCTGGAGTGTTGCATAATAAAGACTTTATCGCTGTCATTCGCTATCAAGGACCAAAAGCCAATGGTATGCCAGAGCTTCATAAATTAACGACCATTTTAGGCGTTTTACAAGATCGCGGTCAAAAGGTAGCATTGATAACCGATGGGCGTATGTCAGGAGCGTCAGGAAAAATTCCTGCTGCTCTCCATGTGACACCAGAAGCAGTGGATAATGGCCCCATTGCACGTTTGCAGGATGGTGATATTGTTTTTCTTGATGCTCATGAGGGTAAATTAACTCTTTTGGAGGATTTAGCAAAATTTAACGCGCGAAAAATCATACCTCCGGATCTTTCAAAAAACGAACATGGTGTTGGACGCGAACTTTTTCATGTTTTTCGTCAATTCGTTAATCGTGCAGATCAAGGGGCATCTGTTTTTATGACATGAAAAATGCAAAAATAAATAAGCTGAACCATATACAATGAAACCATATACAAGGAATTGTTACAATTTTTAGAATTTTGGTATAGGCAGATTGTGTGATCGCGCAGCTGCTTTGAGTGTATTAACCATAAGCATGGCAATTGTCATTGGTCCAACGCCTCCTGGAACAGGGGTGATCGCAGCAGCTTTTTCTTTTACGTTTTCAAAATCGACATCACCAACAAGACGTGTTTTCCCTATACCTTTTTCTGGTGCAGCAACGCGGTTAATACCGACATCAATAACAATTGCACCATCTTTTATCCAGTCTTTTTTAATCATTTGTGGGCGGCCTACAGCTGCTACTAGAATATCAGCGCTTCGACACACATCATCAAGGTCACGGGTACGACTATGGGCAATTGTCACAGTGGCATTGGCTGCTGTTAAAAGGGCAGCCATAGGTTTTCCAACAATATTAGAGCGTCCAACAACGACAGCATCAAGTCCAGATAAATCTTGCCCACAGTGTTGTTCAATCATCATCATGGCTCCAGCTGGAGTGCAGGGAATCATCGCATCTTCAAGTGCGTTTGCTGCGAGTTTTCCTACATTAATATAATGAAAACCATCAACATCTTTTTGGAAAGCAACGGCTTGTGTTATGCGATTTGTATTCATATGAGCAGGGAGAGGCAGCTGTACCAAAATACCATGAATTTTGGGATCAGAATTTAATGTTGCAATAAGTTGAAGGAGTTCTTTTTCTTGCGTTTCTTTGGAAACGACATGTTTGATTGAAAGAAACCCACATTCTTCGGCTTTTTTATTTTTTGAGGTGACATATACTTGACTTGCAGGATCATCTCCAACGATAATAACAGCGATACTAGGTTGTATATTATAGTGATGGCGGAGCTTTGCTGTTTCGGCCTTAACTTTCACAATAATCTCTTCAGCAAGTTTTTTTCCGTCGATAATATTATTCATTCAGAGATCCTTTCGGTAAGGCTGTTTGTTTTTTTTGTAAAGCATTTTCTAATAATACGATAGAGTTTTATAGCAATATTCATATGAGAACAGTAAGAATGGTTTTATAATGTTGTGGATTTATAGTTTTGAAGACTTTTAAATAATTGCTTTATAAAGAAGCAGCAACATTGCTGTTTGAATAAATTTTGGATAAAGAACAAAAATAATGAAGATACAAAGTGGATATAGTGAATTATAGGGTTATAAAAACTTTTTATGATCATTTAAGTTTGTTTTTAATCTGTTATAGGGGGATAAGTATAGAGGGATAATGTGCGCATCAGAATAATAAAATTTTTGAGCGGAGTTTTTATTACAATTATCTTTTTATTTGGAGTGGGGATTCTCGTTTTACCTTATCTTATTTCTACAGATGCGATTCGTATTCGTTTAGCGCAGGATTTAAGTGCATGGACGGGTTACAATGTGCAATTGCGTGATCCACCGCGGTTACATCTTTTTCCTTATCCTAAAGCATTTCTTTCTGGCGTTACTTTAACATCAAAAATGGATGATGTTGCGCCATTAATGGAAGCTGAATCAATAGAAGTTGATCTTTCTGTCGTCGATCTTCTTTGGGGACATATTTCTTTTTCAGAGACGCGGATTATGCATCCTCAATTTGTTATGGAAAAGCCTGTTAAAACAATAGCAGATTTTTTTGATCGGTTTTCTCGCTCACAAGGTGCATTAGGGGTGGCAATACGTAATACGCGTGAAATATTAAAACATAATCCTGAGCATCCAGAGATAGAGCACCTTTTAAAACAACCTTTTGGACGGATTGTCATTAAAAATGGTGTTCTTGTGTATCACGATAGTTTTTCAGGAGTAGCAGAAAAAATAACAGGATTAAATGCAACTTTAGATTGGCCGGAATCAACTCAGGAAGTACGGTTACGTGCAGATGCGCGTTGGCGCGGAGAGTTTACAAAATTATCACTTGATGCTTCTCAAGCATTACTGCTTTTTGCTGGAGGCAAAAGTCATATTAGGGCAAGTCTCAATTCTGTACGTGGGGGAATAACTTTTACAGGAAAGGCTCGATTATCTGAATATTATATTTTTGACGGAAAAGTGTCAATGCGTTCTCCTGGATGGAATCAGACATTGTCTTGGGTTGGTGGAAATCAGTTTTGGGGACATAAATTAAAAATACCCATTGTATGGGAATCTCATTTTTTAGCGCAGCCAATGCATATCCAAATGAACAATGTTACATTTACGATGGGGAAAGCCAATGCGCGAGGAGCTTTAAAACTCGATTTTCAAGATTATGTACCAAATGTCATGGGCTCTTTAGCCTTTGATAATCTAGACCTTAGCCTCTTGGGTTCAATGTTTTTTTCAGGTAAAAAGAAAAATGCCTGCTTTGACATTAGAACTTTTGATTGTATTGGCGTGGATATACGACTTTCTGCGCCACAAGCTAAAATAGGAAATATTTCACTCACAAATTTAGCTGCTGCAATACAAATAAGAGATGGTCATGGTATTTTTGATCTTGGACATGCGAATATTTTTGGTGGATCTGTGCAAAGTAATATTGAAGTTACCTCAGCTGGACAGAAAGTGCGTATTGGAGGAAATATTTCAGGTGCTTCTATTGATATGCAGGAGACTTTAGAAATCTTGGGATTTATTCCATTTATACAAAGCAAAACGAATTTTACTGCAACGGTACGAACACTTGCTGATTCTTGGCCAGAAATTTTTACGAAAATGCAGGGTGAGTTAACACTGAAGATGTCTTCTGGTCGGCTATTAGGGTATGATCTGAATGAATTACAAACAAGACTTTCAAATAAACAACAATTTCTTTTAATGAATAATGATACTTTTTCAACAACATTTGATCACTGGGATATTCAGACAAGCTTTTCAGAAGGTATGATGAAGGTAACAGAGTCATTAATGCGTACAGCAGACTTGAGCTTATCCATTCAAGGAATCATTGCAACTGCTATTGCGCAAGGGAAGGAAAATGAACTGATATTACAGGCACAACTACGCAAAAACTATAGATCAGAAACTTTATGTAAAGATGTCCAATGTCTTGCTAATAGCCTTGCATGGCCTTTTACATTTTCTCTAAGCTCTAAAGGACAAAATCATGGTGATTTTTGGGTTACAAAAGATATTAACGCAGATTGAGTATCGTTTTTCATCTGTATAATATTCTATCCTATAATGGTAATTCGTCTTTTTACAACTTAAAATTGTCTTTTAAATTTAAATCAGAGCTCCCATTATCGGAAGATTCTCTCATTTTAAATCCGTTCGTCGTGAAGCAGTAAAAACCATCCTCACCGTCATAATAAGTGAGGTTGGTATAGATAAATGACTGAAGAGAGGAATAAAAAACCTTCTTATGGAATCTTTCAAATACAAGAGATTCATAATATCGGTGCTAATCTTATAAAAATTGCTAAAAAACATTAAAATTTTAAGGAGGATGTTGGCCAGTGCTTATTGAATCGCAGAAGAAATACCATAGCCATCTTTGGTAATTGTATGCTTCCCGTCGGCTCCAACAGAACCAATTCCCACTGTAATCAAAATAAAGGCTAAGAGGGTTGTAATCGTAATAATTGTAGCTTTTTTAGCAGACATATTTTTCCTCCACGGATGCATCAATGACTGAATGCAAAGATGAATGGTGCATTATTTAAACTTTTATGAAAGCAGAATCACTTAAGGATCTATAAGTTCCTATTATTATCTCATAAAGCTAAAAAAACTCTATAATTCTTTAATATATTATAGTTCTATAGATATAATTTTTTCTTTTTGCTATATATTTTTCTTCATTTTCTCGATGACGATAGTGAGCATTGGCAAAATTTTTATGCGCATAAATTATAAACTTAAAAGATTATTTATCCGACAGACATTGGCTTTGAATGAAGAAATAAAGATAGAGGGGGCACAAGCTTCTTATCTTATGCATGTTTTGCGTATGAAAGAAGGAGCAGAAATTTTACTTTTTAATGGACAGGATGGTGAGTGGCTTGCTAAACTTATCACTGTTAAGAAAAAATTTGTTGTGGTTCAGCTTATCCATCAAGAAAGATTACAAACGACGCATTCCAATCTTATTTATTGCTTTGCTCCACTCAAAAATGCGCGGTTGGATTATATGGTGCAGAAAGCTGTTGAAATGGGGGTATCGATTTTGCAGCCTGTTATAACGCATCATACGCAGGTTAAGCGTATCAATATGGCGCGTATGGAAGCCAATGTTATTGAAGCTTCTGAACAGTGTGGAATTTTATCTCTTCCTGAATGCGTATCGGCTCTATCATTAGCAGAACTTTTAGCACAGTGGGATGAGACACAGCCTTTATTCTTTTGTGATGAAGAGCATAAATCGCATAATCCATTACCTTCTTTTAAAAAGCGTGGCGTTACAACACCTGGTATTCTTATTGGACCGGAAGGTGGCTTTAGTGAAGAAGAGCGGAGCTTTTTAAAAAAACATCCTTTTGTGGTTCCAATATCACTAGGTCCGCGTATTTTACGCGCTGACACTGCCGCTGTTGCTGCTTTGGCTCTTCTTAATGCTACCGTGGGGGATTGGGCAATGGATTGAGAAATCTGTAAAATCATTCTAAACAATTTATTTAAGATGATGATACCAATTATAGGATACGGTAAGTTATGGCGCTTGATATAACTGATGAAAGTGAAATTTATGACTTAGATTCTTTGGTTAGCTATTTCCAAGGGGGGTATAAAGCAGAAGATGATTGGCGCATTGGTACAGAACATGAAAAATTTCCGTTTTATAGAGATGGTTTTCACCCTGTTCCTTATGAAGGAGAGAGGGGAATCCGAGCGCTTTTAGAGAGGATGCAAAGCGCCTTAGGATGGAAACCTATTTTAGATGAAGAGAATATTATTGGGCTCGTAGGATCAGTTGATCAGGGAGCCATTTCTTTGGAACCTGGGGGACAATTTGAATTATCTGGTGCACCATTAAAATCAGTAAGCCATACATATTACGAGTTGATGGAGCATTTAACTCTTCTCAAAAAAATTGCAGAACCATTAGGTATAGGTTTTTTAGGTCTTGGAGCTAGTCCAAAGTGGACTTTAGCTGAAACGCCGCGAATGCCTAAATCACGTTATCAGATTATGACTGATTATATGCCTAAAGTGGGGTATAATGGTCTTAATATGATGTATCGCACATCAACAGTTCAGGTTAATCTTGATTTTTCATCTGAAAGTGATATGCGGCGAAAAATGCAAGTATCCATGAAGTTACAGTCCATTGCAACGGCATTATTTGCAAGTTCGCCCTTTACAGAAGGGCGCCCAAATGGCTTTTTATCGTGGCGTTCTGAAATTTGGCGTAATACGGATAATCAGAGGACAGGCGTTCTGCCCTTTGTATTTTCTGAGCGTTTTGGTTTTGCTGATTATGTTGAATGGGCCCTTGATGTTCCAATGTATTTTGTTGTGCGTGATGGTCGTTATTATGATTGTACACACATAACGTTTCGTCAGTTTATGAATGGAGCATTAAAAGGACAAGTTGCAAATTCAATTCCAAACATGGGAGATTGGATTAATCACTTATCAACGTTATTTCCTGAAGTCCGCTTAAAAAGATTTTTAGAAATGAGGGGAGCTGATTGTGGTTCTTGGAAGCGCATTTGTGCGTTGTCGGCTTTTTGGGTTGGGCTTCTTTATGATAGGGAAGCACTTAATGAGGCAGAGGCTTTGACAAAAGATTGGTGTTTTGAAGAAGTTTTAGAGTTGCGCCAACGCGTTCCTAAAGAAGGGCTAAGAACTCCTTTTCGTCAAACTATTCTTTTAGAGTTAGCACGTCAAGCTCTCGCTATTGCTCGCAAAGGCTTAAAAAATCGCAAACAGTATGATACGAATGGTTTTGATGAAACAAATTTTCTTAATCCTCTAGAAGAGGTTGTTGCAATGGGACAAACAGATGCTGAAAAATTTTTGTCCCATTACTATTCTATTTGGAATGAGTCGGTAGAACCTTTATTTTTAGAATGTGCCTATTAAATTTGAAGCAAAGATACTTCCTACTTTTTTAAAAATGCATATCACCGTGGTGGTTCATTCACTCATTTGCTCTAGAGAGCATATCCTACCTTGCTTTTAACATTTCTCATAACGGAAAGGATACAATACAAAAATCTCTTGGGCAGTGTGATTTTTATACCCAATAATATCACGATATTTCCGTAATCGTAATGTTGTCCCTTTGTACAAAAGATAGTTCATAAGAGA
Source organism: Bartonella sp. AA83SXKL (assembly GCF_042196965.1). Lineage (NCBI taxonomy): Bacteria > Pseudomonadati > Pseudomonadota > Alphaproteobacteria > Hyphomicrobiales > Bartonellaceae > Bartonella > Bartonella sp. AA83SXKL. The sequence continues at coordinate 37,183 of NZ_JBHIRG010000008.1, read as the reverse complement.
TAAAGCTTATTATCAAACATTTTTTATTCACTTGGCTCATCTACTTATGAATAGGTCTGAAAATAATATTTTTCACTTTTAAAAGGGATAAAAAAATATAATTTGCGGTTAATAGTCAATTATTATAATTCAATATACAATGCTTATATGAAAGAGTATTTTATTATACAAAAATTACGATATCAATCTTTCAGTGCGCTAAAAAGACAGTAGAAAAAATACCGATAGATCTATGTATGTATAACTCAATTTTATTTTTATAAAAAAAAGAAATATATTATGTAAATAGATAGAAATAAAGATTATTATATATAATGAATGTGTTAATTACATCATTAAATATTGATAAATAAAAAATATTATCTTCATAGAGTTATATGAAATTATAAGCTATTCATAGATAAGAAATAACTATTTGTATGCAAAGGGGTATTATATTAAAATACTATTATTCTTGATAAAGAGGCACGAGATAAAGAGATTGAGCTTGTAACGAATGAGTGTTTGAATACGCACAAAAATTCAAAAAAGCACAACATTTCTATAGCAGAATAATCTTTATCAGTATGAGCGCAACTTATTATAGGCAATTAATTATCCCCATACATTGTAAATCTACTGTAAGACTGCTTTTAATGCTTTAAACTGTACTATTCATAAAATTTATAATATTTGTAGGCTTAAAGCCTCTCATTGTAATCATATATCCTCAGTCTTTTCCATTGTTTTCATTATCTAGAAATTTGTAATCGTCTTTGTTATGCTCCACTAGGATAAGCAGCTTTAAAATGTGCTCGTCCTTCATCCGTAATGGCATCACGCCTCTGTAAACCAGATGTTTTTCTTTCCTTTATTGAATTTGCAAATAAATGGGATTGTTTTTCATCATGAACAGTTACAGAGATTCAACGTTTTTATAAAGATACAGTGGAAAGCATTGACCTGTATCTATTGCATCTAGATTAGGCAAATTCTTAGCTATCAATACAGAAAAAACGCTTCGTGCTCCTATGCCTGTAATTTGTATCATCCTATTTTCAACTTTTTGTCCTATCAGGACTATACGAGGCATTTGGTAAATTCCATCGTTGAGATTCCGATTATAATAAAACCACTGTTGCGTAAAAGGATGATATGAACTCTGAGTGAGGCATGCCTCTTCAAATTCAAAACCTTTCTTCTTATTAGTTCTTGCGTAACATTATAACTCCAACTTATCTTTTTTATATCTAAAGTGACAAAATTATCTACAGCACGTGCACGTGTTGTTCGATCAGCATATGAATAGGTATCGTTAAAACGTTTTACTGCGCTATTATAAAAAGCAATCATATTATTTATATTTGCTGCTCAAGCTCCGCTCTCCAATGTTGCGACAGCTCTTGCACTAAGATGTTTCATCAGAGGTATTTCTACTCCTTTCTTATACATTTTTACCCATACGGCTAGCCCTGCTTGTGACGTGCAAGCAAATGATTTTGATTGATTCAAGATAAACAGGTTTGAAATGAGAGAATCTTACGTTATTCGGGACTCTCATTTAATATGCAAAACAGTAAATTATCATTATAAATCAACATCTTGTCTTTCAAAGCCTTTTTATGACTATAAAAAGAGTTTTGAAAAATAAAAAAGCTTTCATTGAGAGCAAAGAAAGAATGTATAAAAAGTATTTTCAATAAAATAATTATATTTGAAGTGCTGATCAAAGCTATTGAGAGTGCAGTCCATAAAATGAGCAGAAGTAGCTTGTTGGTGTATTTTCTAGAAAAATCATGAATGTTCGATTGTTAATTCATCCTTGCTTGGAAAGCTCGCTTCAGTTCAAATAGAAAAAGAGAGAGGTAAAGAGATTTATAGGATAAGATATGCTGGAATTATTCAGTATTAAGATGCAATGAATGTTGCTTATATTTCTCTTTTTTAACTATTTTATGAGAGTGAAAATTTAAATAATAAGAAAATAATTTTATTTATTTTCTTTAAACATTTATTAGTAGATAAAAAATTCTCTTTTAATCTATAAATTAAAAAAATAATGATTTTGTAAAAGCCTTGTAAGCTTTATAGGTTAATTTTAAATATCATGCATTGATTTTGAATTATGCAGATTATTTATGTCAACCATAATAATAGTGAGCATAGACAATGACATTTAATTTTTTCGTCAATTTATTTCTATTTGTTATTTTTTTATTGTTGGTTTCTCAAAGTAAGAAAATGCAATGGAGTCTTTCACTACGTGTTATGCTATGGCTTATCCTTGGCTTGATTTTTGGAAGTGTTTTGCAGTTTATTTATGGAGAGGGTGAAAGCACTTTATTGAAATCCGTTGAATGGTTTAACATTGTCGGTGAGGGCTATATTTTATTGTTGCAAATGATTGTTATGCCACTGGTTTTTATCTCTATCGTTTCAGCAGTTGCTCATTTACATTCTGTTTATGCTGTTGGAAAGATGAGTATAATAACAATTTCAATATTGCTTTTTACAACGGCTCTTTCAGCATTGGTTGGTGTGCTTGTGGTTAATTTTTTTGGATTAACAACCGATGGTTTGGTGCATGAAGGGCAAAATGTTTCTGCTCTTCTTGAAGGTCATATTTCTAAACTTGGAGATATGAATATACCAAAGATGATTTTGTCTATGATTCCTAAAAATCCATTTGCTGAGTTGAGTGGAGCTAAACGTACGTCAATTATTAGTGTTGTGATTTTTGCGTCATTTTTAGGTGCATCGGTTCTTCTTTTAAAGAAAGATGAGCCAGAAAAAGGAGAAAAAGCGCTTTTATTTATTCAAGTGGCACAAGCTTGGATTATGCGGTTAGTCCGTATTGTGATTGCTTTGACGCCTTATGGTATTTTTGCACTTATGACGAAAGTAGGAGCAATATCGCGTATTACAGATATTTTAAATTTACTGGTTTTTATCATTGCCTCTTATGTCGGTATTATTTTAATTTTTGGAATTCATGGTGTATTGCTTGGTATTTCTGGGATTAATCCCTTTCGTTTTTTCAAAAAGGTTTTACCGGTTTTAACATTTGCTTTTAGCAGTCGTTCAAGTGCTGCAAGTATTCCTTTGAATATTGAAGCGCAAACACAGTGGATAGGTGTACCACAATCCATTGCGAGTTTTGCAGCTTCTTTTGGGGCAACAATTGGACAAAATGGTTGTGCTGGTCTTTATCCAGCGATGCTTGCGACCATGATTGCACCCTCTATGGGGATTAATCCTCTTGATCCTACTTGGATTGCTACGCTTATTGGTGTTGTAACGTTGAGTTCTATTGGTGTTGCTGGTGTGGGGGGAGGTGCTATTTTCGCTGCATTGATTGTGTTACCAATTATGGGGCTTCCTGTTACTTTGGTTGCTGTACTTATCTCTATTGAACCGCTAATTGATATGGGACGTACTGCTCTAAACGTGAGCGATTCAATGATAGCTGGAACGGTCACCAGTCAAATATTACGGACAACAGATAAAAGTATTTTTAAAAAATAATTTTAGATTATATTTTTTGGGGCTGTAAAACATCTGTAAGAGATATTTGCGCTGAACCAGGCTGGAGCGGTTTTTGTTGATTGGGATGAGGAGCCCAACCAGAGAGCCAGATGAAAGAAAAATGTGCACGAATACGTCCATCAGGATCACTAAATCGTTGTGCATAGATTTCAGCTGCGCGGAGAAAAAAACGTTTGGATACAGGGCGTCGTGAACGATTTATGAGTGCATTTTGCATTCCCATAGCTTTAAGATCGTGCATAAGGTCGAACATTGTATTATAACGTATTGTGATATCTTCAACGTCTGCTACAGGAAGGGCAAAGCCAATACGCTGTAAAAGAGCGCCTGCATCACGAATGTCGGCAAAAGGGTAGACCCTAGGGCTTGCTCCATCATAAATTTCACTTTCAGCTTGCAGCAGGCTTTCGCGCAATTCTCTTAATGTGCCAGCTCCTGCCATAACAGCAAGAAATAAGCCATCTGGTTTAAGGGTATTTTTTATCTGGCTTAGAACACCAGGGGTATCATTGGTCAATTGTAATGAAAGAAGTGAAACAATAAGGTCACAGTAACTTTGAGGTAAATCAAGAAATTCTCGATGACGTAAATGAAATTTTTTATCATGGCTTTGATAAAGCGGATCGGTCTCAATGCGTTCTATAGAACAAACTTTTCCAGATTTCATTAAAGCTTGCGCAGCAAGGTCTGTATGGCTGTGTAAATCGAGAGCTAATGTAAAGAGGCGATCAACAGTGCTAAGGCGTTTATAGAGATCTTCTGCCATGTGAGAGAGTAAAAAGTCACATCCTTTTTTTGCTTTTTGAAAGGCACGTTTTCGGAATTGTTCAATGCGGTTATGATCAAAAATTAAAGGATGCGACATATTGTAGAACACTTTCGATCTATGAAAGAATATATTTTGAAAAGGTTCATTATTTGTACAAGCTCTGTCAAGTTTATAATATGAAAGAAATAAATTTATAGAAGGTAAGAGTTTTTAAAGGAATTAAAATTATAAATTGAGGAAATACAAAGGAACTTTTGTTCTAAGGGAAACTTGTAAAAGCCTAAATTTATAATGTTGTATTTTCGAGAAGCGGCGTTAAATAGCGGAGATATACTAAGTAAGTTCGTTGAACGCTTGAAAACGATGCTTTATCCACCAATTTGTCCTGGATGTAAGCAAAATGTTTCTACTTATGGTACGATTTGCTCCGAATGTTGGAAAGAACTTCAATTTATCACGAAACCTTATTGTCCTGTTATGGGGACTCCTTTTGTTTGTGATATGGGGGAAGGTTTTCTTAGTGGTGAAGCACTCCGTAATACTCATCCTTTTTCACGTGTTCGCTCAGTCATTGTTCATAAAGGGCTTGCACGAACTTTAGTAACGCGCTTAAAATATGGTGATCATATAGAATTGGCATCATTTATGGCCAATTGGATGATGTTTGCTGGACGCGAGGTTATTGATGATTGTGATGTTATTATTCCCATTCCATTGCATTTTCGTCGTTTTTGGGAGAGGCGTTATAATCAATCTGCTGAGCTTGCACGTTATATTGCAGCATCACAAAAAAAGCTTTTAAAACCGAGTTGGCTTGTTCGTTGTCGGCATACCCGTCCGCAGGTTAGTCTTTCTTCGAGAGAGAGAAAACTTAACGTAAAAAATGCTTTTAAGGTTTCGCATAAAGTTAAAAAATATCTCAAAGGATGTTCTGTTTTGCTGATTGATGATGTATTTACAACGGGTGCAACAGTTACAGCAGCAGCTGCTGCATTAAAAGATGCAGGTGCACGACAGGTTGATGTGCTAACATTTTCGCGTGTTCTCAAAGAAGATTCTATTTTTCCCTCTTCTTAAGAGGAATTTAAAATGAATATTATTAAAAAATATTGGAGGATAATACTATGAAAGAGATAATAATTTATACACGTCCTGGTTGTCCTTATTGTACAAAAGCACGTGATTTGCTTAATAAAAAAGGCGTAAAGTATACAGATATTGATGCTTCCACATCCCTTCGCCAAGAAATGGTACAGCGTGCAAATGGACGTAATACATTTCCACAAATTTTCATAGGTGATTATCACGTTGGCGGTTGTGATGATCTTTATGCTTTAGAGGCTGAGGGAAAGCTGAATTCTCTATTACAAGGCATATAATATTTGTAAATTACATATTCTTAAGACCGTTTTGCAAGAAGGAGATAGTTAACGCCCATGTCTTTTGAGCGATTCCAGCTGTCGTTTAATGGGTTATAAGTAATACCTATCTCATCAATGACAGTCAGAGCGTTTTTTGATAAGAAATTTTTAAGTTCTAGAGGTTTTAGGAATTTTTTATAATCATGGGTTCCTTTAGGAAGCCAACGTAGAATATATTCAGCGCCTACAATAGCAAGCCCCCATGCTTTCCATGTGCGGTTGAGTGTTGAGACAAACATCAACCCTTGTGGTTTCAACATTTTTGCTGTAGCTGCTATGAAGAGATTAACGTCAGCGACATGTTCAACAACTTCCATATTAAGGATGATATCAAATTTTTCTCCTTCATTGGCAAGTACTTCTGCTGTCGTCGTGCGGTAATCAATGGAAAGGTCATTTTGAGCTGCATGGGTTTTTGCGACTTCAATATTTGTTTGTGCAGCATCAACGCCTACAACCATAGCACCAAGACGTGCCATTGGTTCACATAACAAGCCTCCTCCACAGCCAATATCAAGAATTTTCAAATTGTCAAAGGGCGTAAGTGAAGAAGGGTCACGATTAAACTCTAAACAGATTTTTTCTCTGATGTAAGCAAGGCGTGTTGGGTTAAATTGGTGAAGAGGTCGAAATTTTCCTTGTGGATTCCACCATTCTGTAGCAATACGTGAAAAATGATCAATTTCACTTTGATCAATAGTTGTTTGTGTTTCATCGATCATGTTGCCTTCCTTTTATTTTTAATGATCAGGTCAAGTAGATTTTATACAAAGTCAAGAGAAATTAATATAATCATAATGAAACTTGCACAAATGATAGATATTCGCTATGTCGAGAAAATGGTTAATTGATACAGCATCTAATTCTCATTACTGTTTGAAATAAGAGATGTAAAGGTAAGAGTGTTATTAATGGCGCGCATTGTCATGAAATTTGGTGGAACATCTGTAGCAAACATTGAATGTATTCATAATGTTGCACGGCATGTCAAAAGAGAGGTTGATGCAGGCAATGAGGTAGCCGTTGTCGTATCTGCGATGGCTGGTAAAACAAATGAACTTGTTCAGTGGACAAGTGATGCTTCCTCTATGCATAGAGATGCTCGTGAATATGATGTTGTGGTTGCTTCTGGTGAACAGGTTACTTCAGGTTTGTTGGCTTTGACACTTCAAGAAATGGGGGTGAATGCACGTTCATGGCTTGGTTGGCAAATTCCTATTCATACAGACAATGCGCATGGCCGTGCACGTATTACTAATATTGATGGATCTTTTTTAATCGAGTGTTTTCAGGAAGGTCAGGTTGCCGTTATTGCTGGTTTTCAGGGGTTATCTCCGGATAACCGGATTTCTACCTTAGGGCGTGGGGGATCAGATACAAGTGCTGTTGCTATAGCCGCTGCTGTACAAGCTGATCGCTGTGATATTTATACAGATGTGGATGGTGTGTATACAACGGATCCACGTATAGAGCCGAAAGCGCGTCGTTTACCAAAAGTAGCTTTTGAAGAAATGCTAGAAATGGCTTCTCTTGGTGCAAAGGTTTTACAGGTTCGTTCTGTTGAATTGGCAATGGTTCATAAGGTTCGTACCTTTGTGCGTTCAAGTTTTGAGGATCCTGATGCGTTAGGCATGGAGGATCCAATGAGTTCTTCTGGAACACTTATTTGCGATGAGGATGAAATTGTGGAACAACAAAATGTTACTGGTATTGCTTTTGCTAAGGATGAAGCACAAATTTCCCTTCGGCGGCTTGCTGATCGTCCAGGGATTTCGGCAGCAATTTTTGGTCCCTTGGCTGAAGAACGCATTAATGTTGATATGATTGTGCAAAATATTTCTGAAGATGGCTCAAAAACTGATATGACTTTTACGGTACCATCATCAGATGTAGAAAAAGCCGTTACACTTCTTGAGAAGAATCGCAAAGAAATTGGATTTGATGTTCTCCAATTTGAAAGCGATCTCGCCAAGGTATCTGTGATTGGTATTGGAATGCGTAGTCATGCAGGTGTTGCCGCTACAGCATTTAAGGCTTTGGCTGAAAAGGGTATTAATATTCAAGCAATTACGACCTCAGAAATTAAAATTTCTATTTTGATTGATAGTGCTTACACTGAACTTGCGGTTAGAACATTACATGCTGTTTATGCACTTGATAAGGGATAAGTATTTTTTAGTTTCAACAGAGTTTCAATAACGTAAAGCTTTAATATATAATTAATAATTTTTGTTAAGGATAATTTATATTTTAAACTTAAATGGAATATTTAATACAGCAGAACTCTCTTATTTTAAACTTGTTCATGATGAATTTAAAATGGTCACTTATATATTACAAGAGAAAGATGTTTAGGTAAAAAACTCTGTTTAAGAAGGGATATAAAATATGCCGTCTATAAACGTTTTAGAACCTATAGAGTGGGATGGAGAAGACTTATACGATAAGCCTTAATAGAACTAAGGAACAATGCACTGCGTTTATTCAAAGAATGCATGTTACATGAGGGACAGCCTCGTGAATACAGATTTAATATTATAAATCTTAGAGAAATGGGCGCTCATTGGATTAGTGACGGAATTACCAAAAATAGAATTGATGATGTATTTTCTAGAGATGTTTAGTTTGTCATCAAATGATTGTTTATGACTTTATGTATATCTTGAAAATTTAATTTTTCCATATTATGAGGCAATAAAAAAATATATCTTTATAGACAATATTTATGTTGCACTATAAGTTATAAAATTACCATATCTTATGCGTTTATAGCTTATTCAGAAGTACTTTTCATAAAATCATGTAAATATAGATCAAAATTAATGATAATGTTACAGTGTGTTGCTTTTATGATTTTATTAATTAAATTTTTTTTCATGTCTATTTCTCTTTTTTGAATTATGATTAAGATTTTCAAAGTTTTGATACCTCCATATGTTCTTTAGGTTAACTTTCTGCCCTTAACTACTCTATTATAAGTATTTTCTGTGTCATACTGCCAATCACACATGAAATACATTCTTTCGTTTTTGCAGTATATTGTGCTAGTTTCTTATCATATTTACATATTTTGCAAATGGTGGTCTTTGTAAGCAAAACTCTTCTTGTGAGAAATATAGCCATATTATTTTACTCTTCTTGTATTTTATGTGGCGTTGTATAATTTGAAAGTCTCGAAAATATTGCTTTTTAAATTATCTATGAAGAGTATTTTATGGTATCAAGAAATATAGAGCGAGCTCTTTAAACAAAAAGAAAATAAATATCAAATAAGAGCGGAAAAAGGGGAGAACAACGATATATATGCTCTATTTTTCCACCAATCATATGTTTTAGAATAGTCTAAATGACTAGGATTTTCTTTTTTCCCGCGAGTTAATTACGTAAACTAGAGTGCTCCCTATGGAAGCATGCTTCAAGTTTAATTCTTTCATGGAGTGAGACAAGCGATGTGTCGATGATAAAAAACGGGAATATTTTTCCACTCCATTGTCAATCTAGTAGTAATGTTATGACGTTGTTATTCCAAAAAAATCTTTTGTTTTTTGTTACCTGTATCAATATCTAGTATCAGCGTAGATGCATGTTTGACGATATATATTGAGATGGGTAAGGGGACTACGAGAAACTCCTGTTTTTGTATGCCAGATAGGAACAAGGATGTTGCGTATACCTGTTGGGGTAATTTCTGAAATGGAGATAAAACCTAATTGGGGGAGAATATGAAGCCATAAAAGTGAAAACCAACTTCCATTTTACAACTTCCTTTTAATTCTGCTTTACAACTTTCAAAGGGGTTGACAGCAATATCTTTTAAATAATGGATATTACACATTGGTTCACGTTTTTGTTTATTGCGTTATTAAATCATATATGCCTTTCACGTAAAAAAAACGCTATTATAGTGCCAATTTACGCGCTTGTTTTAAAGAAATATTTCTCCCCAAGCCCATTACGGCGTTTGTGGATGGTGTAGCGTAAAATTTATTGGGGCCCCATCTCCTTCTTAGATCAAAGGTGTCAGTTGGTCGTCATCATTTAATTTTTAGTTTTCGTGTTGAACAGCTCTTGTATGGATATGATGAAGCATTCTTATTTCTTTCCTCAATAATCCATATTTCTCTTCGGCTTGTGACGTGTAAGCGAATAGTCTTGATTGATTCATCATGTACAGATTTGAAATGAAAAAATCATACGATATTTGAATTTCATTCAAGATTTATAATGATAAATTAAATATTTTTACCCAAAAATAATGTGCTTTTTAAGAAGATAAAATTAAAGTTGTTTAGAATACCGGCAATAAAATCAGTAACGAGGAGGGTGGTTTATTGGAAAAAAATAAACCATGGAATTACTTAACTGATTATTGAACTTTGCTTATTCTTATCTGTTTCGTATAATTAAACATAAGATATTGATTCATAATAATTAATTTTTTCTTTATAGTGAATAATAGTCTCGACGAAAGGCAGCTTTTATGAAACCACGAAGCCTTTTATATTGAAACAATTAAAATTATTTCTGTGCACAACATGAGTGGAGCTGGTGCATGAGTAAAAGAATATTGAAGAAAGGAATAAAATATCTCTTATAAGACTTCTTAAGAGTCAAAGGTGTTTCAACATTAGAAGCTCGTAAATAGTATGATGATGTTAGTTTTCTCCTTTATAAGTGTAAAGATGAGGCGAGACAACAGCTTTTACATTAAATATCGTCCGAACCCAACAAATGAGCGAAATCGCTTTTTAAAAGTTCTGCATAAAAATGTATTTTCAGTTAGTTTGTTAGGAACTATGAGAAATTCCTTTATTGCGCTTAATATAAATAAATCCATATCCCAGACCAATAAGAGCAGATAAACCAGAGCCACAGAGGACCCCAATTTTTGCCGCATCAAGCAGAATAATATCTTTAAAAGCGAGCATTGAAACAAAAATAGACATTGTAAAGCCAATTCCTGCTAAAAAACCAATGAGTAAAACGCCTGTCCAGGTCATATGAGGGGGGAGGCGGCATAGCCCTGATTTTACAGCTATATAACTGGCAGTGATAATACCAAGAGGCTTACCGATGAAAAGACCAATGACAACACCCAGAACAATCAAGAATGATTTGTCAGAAGAAAGATCAAAGTTTGCAAAACTTACTCCTGCATTTGCGAAGGCAAAAACTGGCATGATACCGTATGCAACCCATGGATGCAATGCTTTTTGAACACGTGTTACTGGGGCGATCATGGCCCGTTGTCCTTTGCGCATCTTTTTCAATGCTGTTGAAATATGATGCAGATCTGTTTTTGTATTTTTTTCTTGAAGAATTTGCATAGCGTTACTGAGCATGGTGAGTGGCGCTACAAGAGTACGGGTAGGAAGAACGGGAGTCATCATCCCTAAGATTACGCCAGCAAGCGATGGGTGAACGCCTGTTACCATTAAACCCCACCAAATGATTGCACCAGGTAAAATGTAAAGCCATGCTGATGCAAGCCCGATCCACTGAAAAAATAGTACCAAAGCAATACCCGCTCCTGCAATCATTAAACCGCTAGGATCAATGTTTGTTGAGTAGAAAAAAGCAATAATAAGAACAGCGATAATATCGTCAATAATTGCTAATGATAGAAGAATAATATGAAGATTAGAAGGAATTTTTTTTCCTAGAAGAGCAAGAATACCTAGAGCAAAGGCAATATCTGTTGCTGTTGGCACAGCCCAACCGCGGATATGTCCTTCGTTAAAATTGAAGATAAAGTAAATAATTGCAGGAACACAAACGCCCCCTATTGCAGCAACAATTGGTAAGATTGCTTGTTTAAAATCGGCAAGAGCACCTTCATGAATTTCGCGTCGAATTTCCATTCCAGCGACGAGAAAGAAAATAGTCATAAGAGCATCATTAACCCAGAAATGTAAATCCCATGAAAGAGTGAAATGACCCAAATTAAAGCCAAGAGGTGTATGCCAAAAAGATTCATAGAAAGCAGCATATTTAGAATTGGCAAAAATAAGTGCAGCAGCAGCAGCTAATAAAAGAACAACACCACTAAGAGCTTCAATATGGAGAAAACGCTCGATAGCAGAAAGCGCTTGATTAGTGACACGAGAAACGCGATTAGGCAGGCGATTTGAAGATAAATCAGACATGAACAACTCCAAGCATCGTCAATTTTAGATTCTATACTCTCTGTATAAATGACTTTGTATGATACCTTCTGTATCATACAAAAGAAAAAAGAGGAATAAAGTTCTTAATTTATAGACAAGATCATCATGTTTAAAGCACAAAATGTTTAACGCGACGCTTCATTTTTAATAGTGAGATGTACTTTGCTTAAAGCCTTAGATAGATCATTTTGTAGAGCAGATTCGAGATCAACTATTGCGAGACCTTTATTATCGTTTGCTTTAATTTTAACGATCAATGTTTGTGGATTTTTAGCAAATTCTCCTAAGGATTTTGAAATTTTTTCTGCTTCGTCATGATTTTTTAGCAGAATTTTTGGGGTCTGCGTCATCATTAGATAGAAATCGTCATAAAGTTCCTTTTTTAGATCATGTTGGCTGTCATTAAGATTTTGCGCAAGATAAGAAAAAAGCTTATCAATGAAACCTGCATCCGTATATTGTATATCAATTTCATTGATGCCAAGGTCTTGAGACGCAGCAATCATTATATTTTTCTGACCAGAAAAAAGCTTTTCATCAACATCAATAACCTTAGCCGATATGTTCCCAGATCCAACGTTTTTCATATTGAAAGACATTGTATCAAGAAAGAGTATACGTTTTTTTTCATCGTAAGAAATATCAATTTTTCCTGAAACATTAAAGCGCTCAAAGTTCAGATTTTTGAAGAAATCTAAGTCTTTTTCATTCATTTTTTTAGGTAAAACGGAAAGGTTATTGAGAGAAAGAAAAAGCTTTTTAGGGATAGGTTGTTTCCACAAACTTGGTTTGAATTGGAATGATTCGAGCGTTGCTTTCAACTGCGGTATATCAACGGTGATATTATCAACTTTGGCATCCGCTGAGGTAATGGCGAACAGTATGTTTATAAGAAGACCATTTTGTGCTACTTTTTCGGCGATTTTATTATTCTCTTTTCTTGCATTAAGATAAGCTTTGATTAATTTTTCAGGAGGTTGCTCAAGCGGTTTCATCTTTAAACCAGATGTTTTAAACTGCCCAAGGAAGAAAGAGCTGTTTTTTTCTGCTTCTTCAAAAATATCGACACTTATATTATTCAAAGAAATGGGGCCAGTAACGGTTTTACCTTGATTGAGAGCATTGTTTTTTCCAAAAATGATAGAGTAGGCATAGTTGATGTCGATATCATGGGCTTTTATTGTATCACTTTTAGCCATAAGTTGCATCTGTTTGGCACCATTTGCTACGACCGTTTTAAGATCCATATTTTTGATACTAACTGAATGGATATGGTTATTTCTAAAATCAGAAAGCTGGAAATTCTTGACTTCAACCGTTTCTATTCGGTTATTTTTATTTTCTATAGAAAGTTGTATATTGGGAGCAATAATTGAGGAAAGCTCAATACGCATCATTGATTGTAAAAGCCGTGATGTTATCGTTCTATCTTTTTCTTTTAAGGATACACTCCGAAGAGAAATTTGGGGAATTTGCACATGAATATTATTATGCTTTAAATCAACATTATAAAATGTAAAAGTTCCGGGAATAAAGGAAAGGGGAGGACGGGCAGAAATGGCACCAATTCTAAGTGATGTACCAGCTGGAACAGGTAATGTCACATTCTTCAAATTGATTTTACCTAGAATGCTTACTTCAGATGTTCGGGCTTTTATACCACGACGGGCTATTTCTTGTTTTACAAAACTGTCAAGATAGGGTTTTGCGATATAAAATCCACCAACAATTATAATTGCCAAGATAGCAACAAATCCAATAATACAAGTGAGCCAATATCTGAGGTTACTTTGATACCCACTATTAAGATTGACCATTCTTTCTTCTTTCATTTTTATCACTCTTTGAATTGAGAGTGAAGATAAATTCTTTTAAGCAACGACAAAGGTTTAAATATAGCGTGTACCAGTTTCAACAATTATCTACTCTCTATATTAGAGTTATTCTCATCTTTTTTGCAATATAGCTTTATCAACTTTTATCAATTTTCTTTGAGTTTAGCTCTTTATAGAAAAGAACGCATAATAAGGAGAGGTAAGTTTATGCGCATCATAATTTTTTATCACTTTAAAATTATCCTAAAATATTCCGATGTCTGCTTTTATCTTGCTGCTGTTTATAGGAATATTTAAAACATAAAAAATATGTTCTTGTTCATTATAATTTAATGGGGAGAGGTAAGTGTTATGACAGAAAATCAAATAATGGCTTTTTCGATCATTGGTCTCATGATGGTTGTTTTTATTTGGGATCGATTTCGTTATGATCTTGTTGCTATTTGTACATTATTAATAGCTTGTGCCCTTGGTCTTGTCAGTCCGAAGGAAGCTTTTAGCGGTTTTAGTAATGATATCGTTATTATCGTGGGGAGTGTGTTTGTTGTCAGTACGGCTGTATCGCGCTCTGGTATAATGGAGTTTATTATTCAACGGATATGGCCAGACGTGAAATCTGTGCGTCTTCAATTAGCCTTTTTAGTTCTTTCTGTTGTCGTATTATCAATGTTTGTTAAAAATATTGGTGCTTTGGCTATTATGCTTCCGATAGCTTTTCAGTTTGCACGTCGTTCTCAGGTTTCTCCTTCTGTCTTTTTGATGCCCATGGCCTTTGGTTCTTTGTTGGGGGGGCTTATGACACAGATAGGAACATCTCCCAATGTTGTTATTTCAGCGATGCAAGAACGTTTAGCCGGAACACCTTTTACTATGTTTGATTTTACACCAGTTGGTGCGGTTATTGCGACGGCTGGTGTTTTATATTTGGTTCTTTTTTATTGGCTTTTGCCTGTGCGTGTGCGTTCAGGTGTATCGTTTGATGATGCCATTGATATTCGTAATTATGTTGCAGAAGTGCATATTCCAATAAATTCACCGATTGTGGGAAAAAATATTGTTGATTTGGTTAAGCCATCAAGTGGTGATGTTATGGTGATTCAAATCATCAGAAACAAAGTATCTATTTCACCATTACCAGATTTTGTTTTGTCTGAAAATGATATTATTTTGCTGGAAGGGTCGCATACAGGGTTAGATAGCGTGATGAACTCTGCTCGTTTAGAGTTTTCTAAGGGGCGAACTATTGCTGCAGGTGATAAGGACAGTGACATCGATATTATTGAAGCAGTCATCACCCATAATTCACCTCTTATTGGTATTAGTGCGAAAGAGTTTTCCCTATTTGATCACTATAATGTAAATTTGCTTGCGTTAAGTCGTCAACATGAAAGGGTGCGGGGAAGACTTGATGATATTATTTTCCATCTTGGCGATGTGATTGTTTTGCAAGGACAGGATGCAGTTATTCCAAATTTGTTAAGAGAATTGAAATGCCTGCCCCTAGCAAAACGAAATATTGTGTTTGGAAATTTACGACATGGTTTCATCTCTTTAGCTGTTTTATTTATAGCAATTATTTTTACAGCTTTTCATATTGTTCCCGTTGCGTTTTCTTTTTTTTCTGCTGCTGCTGCAATGGTTATCTTTCGCGTTTTGCCCGCGCGTGATCTGTATCAGGCATTAGATGGCCAAATATTAGTACTATTAGCGGCTCTTATTCCAGTGAGTGAAGCGTTAGAGAAAACAGGATGTACGGATCTCATTGGTCAATGGCTGAGCCAATTGGCAATATTTTTCCCACCATCTGGTGCCTTAGCACTTATGTTGGTGACAGCTATGTTGGTCACGCCATTTTTGAATAATGCAGCAACAGTGATGATGGTAGCACCAATTGCGTCAAGTTTTGCTTATTCCCTTCATTATAAGCCTGAAGCTTTTTTGATGGCTGTTGCAATTGGTGCGGGTTGTGAGTTTCTTACACCTATTGGACATCAAAGTAATATGCTCGTGATGGCGCCAGGAGGATATCGTTTTAGTGATTATCCACGTTTGGGTGCTCCATTGGCGGTGTTGATCGTTATTATTGCTGTTCCAATGCTTATGTGGGTTTGGCCCTTACAATAGGATATTTTAAAAAACTTTAAGGATCAATTATAAAAAGTTGTTAATCGCATGAAGATAAGCTGAAGGGATACACTTTGTATATAGAACTTTAACTGAAGATTTGGAATTATACCACACTTTAATCATAGCGCTTCGGTATTTTTGATACAGATAAGATTTATCTATTTGGTTTTAGTAGGTATTCGTGGAAATTTACTGTTTATTCAAGTTTTTTCAAGAATTGGTTTTTCTATTATAATTGTATAATCCAATACAACCAACGATTGCGGTTGAAGACTTCAAAAGATTATCCCTCTATATAATGGGGAGAAAGTTCGCTTGAGATGATAGGCAATCATGATAAATATTAAGGCAGTGAATTTTTCATAAGACTCAATATATGTAAAAGCTGTAATGTGAACAAACAGGGTGCTTACATCATTTTCGATTAAGACTGTTGCAAAAATCTGATTGAATTGGCTACATGTTGATTTAAAATAAATAAACGAGCAATTTAAAGATTTTTAGTTAATTAGGGCTACCATCTTTATCCATTTATGCGTAAAAGCATAGGTGAAGTAACTTTTTTCAAGGTATGATATATGTCGTATGATAGTTTTATTGCTGAAGTGAATGCAGAATTTCGTCAGGAAAAGGCGCTTGCTTTTTGGAGACGGTATGGTTTTTCAATTATTGGAGCAGCTATTCTTTTTATATTCATGATAGTTGCTTATCAAGTTTATCATCATACACAAATAAAGAAAGCTGGTTATATTGGTGATGCATTTGTAAAGAGTCTTGATCTTGCGGATACACGTGATTTTGATAAAGCGATAAAGCAATTAGAAACGGTTAAAACCTCTCATTTTGGGGGGTATCCTTTTCTTGCTCGTTTACGTGAGGCTTCTTTACTCATGGAGAAAGGTGATATTATTAAGTCAGTGGAGATCTTTGATTCTGTTGCAGTGGATGAGAAAGCACCGCAGATTTTGCAGAAAGTTGCAAAAATTCGGGCGGCTTATATTCTGGTTGATACAGGGACATTAACTGATGTTGAAAAGCGCATCAAAGATATGGCAAGTGATACCGATCCTATGCGTATGTCTGCAAGAGAAGCTTTAGGCTTAGCTGCTTATAAGGCGGATAAAATGGATGAGGCGGTTTATTATTTTAAGAAAATTTCTGAAGAAGGTTCTTTGGGTTTAAAAATAACAGATCGGGCTCGAATGATGCTTGAGCTTATACAAGCTGAGGGCAAGGCAAATAAGGAATAAATCGATGAGCCTTACCATTGCTATCGTTGGTCGTCCCAATGTTGGGAAGTCAACACTATTTAATCGTTTGGTTGGGCAAAAATTGGCTTTGGTTGATGATAAGCCTGGTGTAACACGTGATCGGCGTATTCATGCGGCAAAACTTCAAGATCTACGTTTTGATGTGATTGATACCGCTGGGCTGGAAGAAGCAGGTGATCATACACTTGAGGGGCGTATGCGTTCTCATACAAAAGTTGCAATTGATGAAGCGGATCTTATTTTATTTGTATTTGATGCAAAGAGCGGAATAACACCGAGTGATTTAAATTTTTCTTCATTGGTTCGCAAATCAGGAAAGCCAATTGTGCTTGTTGCCAATAAGTCTGAGTCAAGAGCGGCAACAGGAGGAGAGTATGAGGCGTGGTCATTAGGTTTGGGGGAGCCGTGCCCAATATCGGCTGAACATGGTTTGGGACTTAGTGATCTGCGTGATGCAATTATAGATGCTGTTGGGTCAGAGCATGCTTTTGGCAACAACAAAGAAGAAGATAGAATGATACAACCTGCATCTGTTGGTGATGATGTAAAGGATTTGGAAGAAGAGGAGCTTATTTACGATGAAAGTAAGCCCATTAGGATTGCAATTGCGGGGCGTCCCAATACAGGAAAATCCACTCTTATCAATAGTATGTTGAAACAAGAGCGATTGTTAACAGGACCAGAAGCAGGACTCACGCGTGATTCTATTTCTGTAGATTGGGAATGGCGTGGTCGTCATATTAAACTTTTTGATACTGCAGGTTTACGTCGAAAATCGAGAATTCAAGAAAAATTAGAAAAACTATCTGTTGCAGATACTTTACGTGCTATTCGTTTTGCAGAAGTGGTGGTCATTGTTTTTGATGCAACGATACCTTTTGAAAAGCAGGATTTACAAATTGCTGATCTTGTGATTCGTGAAGGGCGTGTTCCAGTTATTGCTTTCAATAAGTGGGACCTTATTGAAAACAGTCAGACCACATTGATTGATTTGCATGAAAAAGGTGCGCGATTTCTTCCTCAAGTTCGTGGTTTGAGAGCTGTTCCTTTATCAGGACAATATGGTCAAGGGATTGATAAACTGATGGAAAATGTCATGATGATGCACCGTGTATGGAATCGTCGCATTTCGACGGCTAAATTGAACCAATGGCTTGGAACTGTTGTGGCACATCATCCACCTCCTGCGGTTTCTGGACGTCGACTTAAGGTTAAATACATCACACAGGTTAAGACACGTCCTCCTGGATTTATGATTTCCTGCTCGCGCCCCAAAAGTATGCCCCAGTCGTATTTGCGTTATCTTGTCAATGGGTTACGTGAAACATTTGATATGTCTGGTATACCCGTTCGCATATCATTACGAGCTTCTGATAATCCTTTTGCGACACGTTCCAAGAAGAAATGATAACTCTTTAATTTTTTAAGTGAATGAAATCTATACTTAAGAATCTTAAAAATAAGTTTTTTAATGATCTTTCTTTTCATAAAAGAAAAAGTTTTATTTGCTAAAGTTTTAATTTTATTGATAATCATTTATCATGAGCGCTATTGAATAGAGCTCTCTCATCTTGATAAAGATCATTTATTTGCATGTCATGAGAAGAGTTTAATAGGGAGTATTTAAGAAAGAGTACATAATCCTCTTAATGGGTTATTTAAGTGCAAGAATAGATGCACAATATGAGGGTAGGGGAATATAATTATGATGCTTGTTTGAAAAGCAGCATTAGATTATCGTTTCATAAAAATAAAGCTTATGAATAAGCGCTTTTGCTTGTTTGTCTGAATAAAAAGCAAAAATATTTGCTGAATCCACAGATATTCAATTGTAAGGAGCGAAGTTTATAAAAGTAGATTAAAATTGTATAAAGTGGTATGGTAATCATATTTAAATTTTATTGTGTTCTATTGGCTTAATCTATTTGAAATTTTTGATTTATTAATATCTTGTATTTAAAGGAGCTTCTCTTAATACCCTCAAGCTCATTTCGTGATGAGGCTTGTAATGGTGTATATAAAATACTTTGCGAATAGGATCATACAGAAACCATTGATTATTATCATTTTCATAAAATGAAAAGTGCAAGTTTATTCGAATAAAAGGAGAAAACCAACGTTCTCATACTGTTTTTAGTTTTCTATGTTCTCTTTCAAAACTAGGACTGATATAACATTGGGAGCCGGAAAATAAGATGGTATTAGTTTACACCTTTCGTTAAGCGTAAAATGGTTGTTCTATAAGTTTTATATTATTCACGGGAACTTTTCGTTATACATTCACGGGTGCTGTCGTGAAATCGGTTTAGGTGCTTAGAATATCTTTTTAAGAAAGCATGTAAATTGAAAAATACGTTATTTCTGCAATGAAATTTATACGATAACTTGTGATAGATTTCTTTTAGTATCTTGACGAATAAATTCGGGAACAATATGATGCACACGGTTTTATGAAATGTATTCTTACGTTGCTTTTTAATTAAGGAGCCAATGATGGCAATGGGCGAGAAACCCGTTATGAGCCGTAAGGAGGCTGAAGAGAAAAAGCAAGGAGAGTGTCTTCATTCAGAGGATTTGGAATGTCGTAGTAGGAACTTAAGCGTAGCTTTAGTGCGCAAGCAAGCATTAAAGAAGCGGGAGTATAAGAGTAAGCGGGAAAAATCACAAGGAAGGATGGCAGGTGCAATTAAGCTTTCCAGTGAGTTTCTGGCAAGTATTATAGTTGGTATTGTTTTGGGGTTGGGGTTTGATAAGTTAGCAAGTTCATGGCCTTGGGGATTGGTATTTTTTCTCTTCTTTGGATTTGCTGCGGGTGTATTGAGTATTCTTCGGTCTGTGGGGTATGTTTCCTCCAGTCAATTAGGAAAAAAAGGCGTATTGCGCCAAGATAAACAAGATAAAGGGGCCAATGAGAGGTCCGATAAATGAGGTTGAAGTGACAGCACACGCTCCAGATCCTATTCATCAGTTTGAGGTTTCAAGGCTGATTAAGATTTCCATAGGAAATATGGATTTATCGTTTACAAATGTATCATTGTTTACAGTCCTCACGGTTGTTGTAACTTCTATTTTTCTCTTTATTTCATCATCGAGTCGTGGATTGGTTCCAACGCGGATGCAGTCTCTTTCGGAAATGGCATATGAATTTGTAGCATCGACTCTGCGGGAATCATCTGGTGTGCAGGGAATGCAGTTTTTCCCTTTAGTTTTTTCTCTGTTTACTTTTATTTTGGTTGCTAACTTTATTGGTCTCTTTCCTTATTTTTATACGGTTACGTCTCAAATCATGATCACGTTTTCGTTAGCAATGGTGGTAATCTTGACGGTGATTGGTTATGGCTTTTATAAGCATGGGGTCAGTTTTTTGAAACTGTTCGTTCCCAGTGGAGTTCCTGTTGTGGTTTTACCTCTGGTGACAATGATTGAGGTTATTTCTTTTCTCTCCCGTCCAATTAGTCTTTCTCTTCGTCTTTTTGCGAATATGCTTGCTGGTCATATTACGCTTAAAGTGTTTTCTGGGTTTGTTGTTTCAATGATTGGGGTAGGACTCGTAGGTGTGGGTGGTTCGATTTTACCGCTTATTATGACTGTAGCAATTACTGCTCTTGAGTTTTTGGTCGCATTTCTTCAGGCTTACGTCTTTACGGTTTTAACTTGTATGTATCTTAATGATGCAATTCATCCAGGACATTAATAGAACTGGCGGTTTTCCGTCGAATAATGCAATTTCGCTTTAAAGGAGAATAACATGGAAATGGTGCTTGCAGCAAAATATATTGGTGCTGGTCTTGCTTGCTTTGGTATGGCTGGAACAGCTTTAGGACTTGGTAATATTTTTGGTAGCTATCTTTCTGGTGCATTACGAAATCCATCAGCAGCAGATAGTCAGTTTGGACGTCTCGTCTTTGGTTTTGCTGTAACAGAAGCTTTGGGAATTTTTTCATTGCTCATTGCTTTATTACTTCTTTTTGGGGTTTAATCATCATCAAAAGGGTATATCTGTTCTTGCATGAGGAAAGATTTACCCTTTTAGGCTCTTAACCAGAGAGATGCCAGAGAGATGTTAGTCAGTTATCATCGGTTATAGAGGGCTTTAATAAGCTATTTAAAGGATGAAAGAAGATGTTTGTTTCAAGCGCTTATGCACAGAACACTGAAACGTCGATAGAACATATTAAAAAGGTGGCAGAGCATGCAAATCGTGTGTTTCCGCCTTTTGATTTTGTGCATTTTGGTTCGCATTTTTTCTGGTTGGCAATTTCTTTCGTACTTTTTTATCTTTTTATCTCCCGTGTAATTGTACCACGTATTGGCGGTGTTATTGAAACACGGCGAGATCGAATAGCATCTGATTTAGATCAGGCAATGCGCATGAAGCAAGAAGCAGACATTGTTGTTGAAACTTATGAGCGGAAATTAGCGGAAGCGCGTTTGAATGCGCAGGCTATAGCGCAGGTAGCTAGTGAAGAATTAAAAGAAAAGGCAGAGCTTGAACGGAAAGAAATTGAAGAGAGTCTAGAGAAAAAACTCGCAGATGCTGAAAAACAGATAACAAAAATTCGGGATAAAGCGATGCAAAATGTTGGTTCTATCGCTGAAGAAGTAGCTCTTGAAATTGTGAAAAAATTGATTGACGTTGATATCAGCAAAGAGGCTGTTCGTTCAGTTGTTAAAACTGCGGATTATGGAGGAAGACAAAGATGACTGATACTTTTTGGGCATTTGTTGGGTTAGTTCTTTTTTTGGCTCTTTTAGTCTATTTCCAAATTCCACAGAGGGTTATACACCATCTTGATGCACGCGCGAAACGTATCAAAGATGAACTGGATGAGGCGCTGCGTTTTCGTGAAGAGGCACAGGAAATATTGGCTGAATATCAACGCAAACATGCAGAAGCAGAAAAAGATGCGCAAGAAATTATTGCAGCAGCAAAGCATGAAGTTGAATCTGTTATTGCTGAGGCCCGTGCAAAAGCAGAAGAATATGTAAAAAACCGCAATAAATTGGCAGAACAAAAAATTGCCCAA
The DNA here is from genome assembly GCF_042196965.1 of Bartonella sp. AA83SXKL. Taxonomy (NCBI): domain Bacteria; kingdom Pseudomonadati; phylum Pseudomonadota; class Alphaproteobacteria; order Hyphomicrobiales; family Bartonellaceae; genus Bartonella; species Bartonella sp. AA83SXKL. The sequence goes on along the minus strand of NZ_JBHIRG010000008.1, from coordinate 15,041 downwards.
GCAGAAGCCGATGCAATACGCATGGTTTCTTCATCGGCGATTGATTTGGCAATTTCTACAGCACGTACCCTTATTGCAAGGGAAATAGATTCTAACAAGGCTGATGAACTTATCAAAGAGTCTCTTGAGAAAGAATCATTTATCAAAATGAAAACATATCTTAATTAATGATATTTGAGAGATAAAGAACACTCTCTTTGGTTGCATAATTTTCTCAATATTAATTAATAAAAGTCATAAAAAAGAAAAAATTATCTTCATTGTTTTTATCAGTTAATAGGGTATTTTGATTTTAAATGACAAGTTTTGAGAAGTCTGCAACCGATTGTGTCACAATGTAAGTGCGTTTGAGAAGAGCAAGACGGTTAGCACGAATATCAGGTTTTTTATCATTCACCAATACTTTTTCAAAAAATATATCAATCAATTTTCCAAGTGGCGCTAGCACACTGAGGGCAAATGATAAATTTGTTGCATTGATGGGGGCAAGAACCTTTCTTTCTACTTCACAGATTGCATGATAGAGCTGCTTTTCTTCTTTCTCGACAAAGAGCTCAGGATTAATTTCATTCGCTATTGTTGTGCTTTTTTGAAATTCATTTTCAAGAATATTGGCAGTACGTTTTACAGAGGCTACAAAGTTCATTCCATCATGGGTATTGATAAAAGCGATAAGCGATTCGACACGACGTGCAACCAATAAAAAATCATCAGAATCTTTATTTAAAACGGCTTCAAGGGCATCGTAACGAGCACCTTCCTCTTTTAGATAGATTTTCAAACGGTCATGAAAAAAGAATAACAGGTCTGATAAAATATATTCATTTTTTTCTGGAAGCAGATTCATCAATTGTGAATTTTCTCTTTGAGAGATTTCATATTTATTTTTTTGTTGTAAGAAAAGATTCATTGCTAACTGAAACAGTGGCATAAGATTGATTTTCCAATCTCGCGAAAGTACAAGCCTAATAATTCCCAATGCTGCTCGTCTTAACGCATAGGGATCTTTTGAGCCCGTTGGTTTTTCATTAATGAGCCAAAAGCCAACGAGCATGTCAATTTTGTCGGAGAGCATAACGGTTATAGCAAGTGGTTCTTGTGGAAGACGATCTGTTGGTCCTTGAGGTTTATAATGGTCTTCGATTGCTACAGCTATGCGAGGATCTTCCCCTTGAAGAAGGGCGTATTTTTGCCCCATAACACCTTGTAGTTCAGGAAATTCTCCGACAATTTCTGTTTGCAAATCAGCTTTTGCAAGGATGGCTGCACGTTTTGCTAAAAGAGGATCTGTTTGTATCAAAGGGGCAATTTCTTGTGCGAGTGTAGCAATGCGTTCTACCCTTGCTCCTTGTGTACCTAATTTAGCATGAAAAGTTACATTCAAATGATCAAGTCGTGCCATTCTTTGATCGAGAGGCTTTTTTATATCAAGTTGAAATTTTTTTATAGAAGATTCCAATTGTTGAAGATCAGGCAAATCACGCTGATCGGTTTGCCAAAAATGAAGTGCATCAGAAAGACGGGCACGGACAACCTTACTATTTCCTTTCGAAATTTCTTTGCCTTCATCATTTGCAAGAATATTAGAAACGAGAATAAAATGATGAGAAAGTTTTACTTTTTCTCCTTGTTTGCGGGTGACAAAACATTTTTGATTGGCTCGAATGGTCAAGCGAATAATTTCTGGAGGAATATCAAGAAATGATTGGTCAAAATCACCCATCAAGATAACAGGCCATTCAACAAGACCAGCAACTTCTTCTAGGAGGGGATTGTCTTGAACCAGTTCTAAACCGTTTGCAAAGCAGAGATTTTGGGCATCAGCTAAAATAATATTCTTTCGTCTTTCGGCATCCAGAATGACTTTATGGGTTTCAAGTTGAGTAACATAGTCATCAAAGCGGCGCACTTGAAATGGCTTTCCATCACTTAAGAAACGATGACCATAAGTTAAATTATTGCTTTTAAGAGAACCAATTGTAAACGGAATAACATGTGTTTCACCAATTTCTGGTCCGAAGATGCAAAGAATGTTTTGTAAAGGTCTAATCCATTTCAGAGTACCACTTTGTGCTGAATCTTTTCCCCAACGCATAGATTTCGGCCACGGAAAGTTGCGGATAATATCCGGTAAAATATCGGCAATAATTTCTTCTGCAGCTCGACCTTTTTTAACAATTTTAGCAATATAAAAATGACCTTTTTTATCATCATGTCCAATATGCGCTTCAGAAATATCGTTTAATCCTGTTGCACGTAGAAAACCATCAATTACATGCTGTGGTGATTTTATACTGGGACCTTTGCGTTCTTCATGGATATCTTTGGAGCGTATGGAAAGTCCGCGTATGTCCAATGTGAGCCGACGAGGTGTCCAATATTCACGAGCAGCTTCATAGATCAATCCAGCATTCACAAGTTGATCTGTAACAGATTTTTTAAGAGCAGCAGCAGCTTTTCGTTGCATACGTGCAGGGATTTCTTCACTGAAAAGTTCAAGAAGAAGATCAGACATTAGGCTTCTCCAGTATATATTTGTCCAGCTTCTGTGAGTAAGAAGGCTTCCCCACAACGGCGGGCGAGATTACGAACGCGAAGAATGTAATTTTGTCGTTCGGTTACAGAAATAACGCCACGTGCTTGCAAAAGATTAAAGATATGGCTCGCTTTAATACATTGATCATAGGCAGGAAAAACACAGCGATGGAATACATTTTCTTTATTTGGTTTTCCAGCATCAAGAAGTGCGCTGCATTCGCGTTCTGCATCGATAAAGTGCTGATGGAGCAGTTTTGTATCAGCAAATTCGAAGTTATAATATGAGTATTCCTGTTCTGCTTGTAAAAAAATATCTCTATAACTTATTTTGTTTTCTCCCTCCAAACCATTAAAGTTAAGGTCATAGACGTTATCAACCCCTTGGATATACATCGCTAGACGCTCAAGACCGTATGTGAGTTCCCCTGAAACAGGAGCGCATTCAATGCCGCACACTTGTTGAAAATAAGTAAATTGAGAGACTTCCATTCCATCGCACCAACATTCCCATCCAAGCCCCCAAGCACCAAGAGTGGGACTTTCCCAATTATCTTCAACAAAGCGAATATCATGCAGTTTTGTATCAAGCCCGATAGCTTGTAGCGACTTTATATAAAGTTTTTGTAGATTGAGCGGAGAGGGTTTGAGAAGCACTTGGAATTGATAATAGTGTTGTAAACGATTTGGATTCTTACCATATCGGCCATCTGTTGGACGTCGAGAGGGTTGGACATAAGCAACTTTCCAAGGGCGTGGTCCTAGAGAGCGTAATGTTGTTGCTGGATGAAAAGTCCCAGCTCCGACTTCCATATCGTAAGGTTGCAAAATTGCACATCCATAGTGTGCCCAATAATTTTGCAAAGTTAAGATTAGTCCCTGAAAAGAACGTTTTGGGTTAAGATGTTCAGGCAGTTTCACGCTTTATACTCTTTATATTGGACTAAACAAAAAACCAAAGTAATTTTAGTTTCTCTATTTATTATTCATGTGGTTTATGGTTAAGCATCGTTTATTGCAAACCAAATTTCAACTTTTCTTGAATTTGTTCAGAATTTTCTGGTTTTCCGTCAATTGCGTGGTTCCATTGAAAGATTGCTTCACGTTTACGCCCAACTTTCCAATAGGCATCCCCTAAATGATCATTTAGTGTTGGGTCCTCAGGTTGTAATCTGACAGCATTTTCTAATATTTGCACTGCTTTATTATATTCTTTTAGTTTATAATAAGCCCACCCTAAAGAATCGAGAATATGACTGTTGTGAGCTTGTAAAGCAGAGGCTTTTTGTAGCATACGGAGCGATTCTTCAAGCTTCTCACCACGTTCCACAAGGGAATAGGCTAAATAATTAAGAACCTGCGGTTGATTTGGGAAAAATTCAAGTGATTTTCGCAAGTCAAGTTCTGCTTTTGGCCATTGCTTTAAACGTTCAAAAGCAATACCACGCTGATAAAAGAGTTTCCAATCGTCCTGCTGAAAGTTTTTTATCTTTGTAATAGCGTAGTCTAGAGTTTTAATGGCCTCAAGAAATTTATTGTCCTGCATATAAAAAGCAACGAGCGTTATCAAAATATTACGATCATTGGGAAATTTTTTATTTAACAATGTGAGTAATTTTATTGCTTCTTTGTAATTGTTGTTATTGGCAAGAAGGAATGCAAGATGAAGTTGTCCATCTTTATAATAAGGAGATTTAGGGGATAAAGCGCGATAAAGTTTAATTGCTTGATGTGGATCGTTCAATTTAGCAGAAATGTGTGCGAGCTGAAACAGTATTGCGTCATTTTGAGGGTATAAGGCGAAAGATAATTGCTTAAAAATACGTGCAATTCGCCCTGAGTTTTTGTGGTTGAGGGCTGTTCCAAAATTATATAATACCTCGGCGGCTCCTTGTTGAGGTGTTTTAATAACTCTCTCTAAGAAAGATTTTTTTTCAATTTTTTCTCGAAAGTTTTTAAGGACTTCTCGACCTGACAACATTTGTTCACCATGTTGGATTGTTTGAAGAGCTTGGTTACGCATATTATGGCGCAATTGGAATGAGGCATAGGCTATGATAATACGCTCATAAGTATTAGGAGCGATAAGAGTCCCCTGTTTGTTACTAAGTGCTTTAATGAAATATTTTTTTGCATCCTTTGGCTGTTCTGCAAGGTCGCTCATAAGTGCTAGATGATAAGATATAAAAAGGTCATACCAGACAGGACCTTTGAGTTTCTTAAGATCAGTGATTGCTTGAGATTTTTGTCCAGATCCAAATTTAATCCAAGCACCGATGAGTTCAGGTATTGGATTATTGGATTTCGGAGGTTCTTTTGATTGTAGAAGAAAATTGGCATTCTTATAGTCTTTTTTGATGAGACTTTCTACTGACAAAGTTAAGGAAACAAAGGGAGTTATAACATCTTGCTCTTTGAGTTTTTGGGCTTGTTGGACAGCTTCTTTAAAGTTTCCGACCGAGAGCATAGCTTCAAGGAGCTCTTTTTGTGTTTCAATGTTATCAGGTTGATAAATGAGTGCTTGTTTAAAGTAATTGATAGCAAGTTCTGTTTTATTTTCATGATTTGCAACCCTTCCAGCTAAATAAGCACCTGTAAATGAGCTTGTATGAATTGCGGTGCTTATTTTACTGTAGGTGGGGAATGGCATCAGCATGATACCCACGATAAAGAGGGTAAAAATTCGGGATACCGTTGCAGAGCACATGGAGCTAATCCTTTTCAAGATAATCAATCGATAGTGTTGTTTATAGATCATATCTCATTACTTTATTGAGAAATACTGCGATTCTTGCAAAGAATTCAGTTTACGCGCGCAATACAAAATTCAACAGTCTCAACGAGAGCATTGTAAGCAAGATTTTCGTTCATGGGAACAAGAGCATCAATTGCATGTTTTCCGTAGATGCGTGCTTGTTCTATTGTATCTGTGATACTATCATACTTTTCTATTAAGTGTTGCGCGTATGCGAAGGCTTCATTATTGTTATTGCCATCTTCAAGTGCTTGTTTCCAGAAATTTTTTTCTACTATATTTCCACGTTCATATGCGATAATAACAGGCATTGTTATTTTTCCTTCTCTAAAATCATCCCCTATATTTTTTCCTAAGCTTTGAGCACTACCGCTATAGTCAAGTGCATCATCAATCAATTGGAAAGCTAAACCTAAAGATGTTCCATATTCACGTAATGAAGAACGCTCTTTATGTCCATAGCCAGCAACAATCGGTCCTACTTCAGCGGCTGCTGAAAAAAGTGCGGCTGTTTTGGCATTGATGATTTTGAGATAGTCTGAAGGGCTGGTTTTGATATTTTTTGCAGCAGAAAGTTGCATGACTTCTCCTTCAGCAATAATTGCAGCAGCGTTCGCTAGGACAGAGAGCGCTTCTATGGAACCGACATCGACCATCATTTTAAAAGCCTGACCCAACAGGAAATCACCAACAAGTACGCTTGCTTGATTCCCCCAAATCATCCGTGCCGTGGATTTTCCACGTCGCAAATTACTTTCATCAATCACATCATCGTGTAGTAATGTTGCTGTATGCATAAATTCAACAGCTGTTGCGAGTTTTATATGTCCGTCACTTTGATAACCGAACATATGAGCAGAAGCGAGCGTAATCATTGGGCGTAATCGCTTTCCACCTGATGAAATAAGATGGTTAGAAATTTCAGGGATCATCTCAACCTCTGATTTTGCCATAGAGAGAATAAATTGATTTACGCGCTCCATATCTTTTTGAGTAAGATTGACAAGAGATTGAAGAGAAATTTGATTATTTCTTATTTGTTCTGGTTTGATAGCTGCGCTCAATGTGTTTACTCCTAGAGTATTGCAATGGACATATATAAAATTTACTTTATTTACTAGCATAAAGGGGGTTTGGTTTTGACTCAAGCTTTTGATGGCGCTTTGAAGTGTAAGCTTGGAATGTTATTGGCAAGAAATGTTCTTTAGCGAGTGTAATCTTGTTGTTATGAAATAATAAAAAAATTTAAAATAGCAGCTGAATGGCAAAAATGCAGTTTATAAAGGTGAACATTAGGCTTTTAAATGGATAAAACAACGAATCAGAGTGGTGAAACAATTGACAGTTTTCACCGCGGAAAATTTTATTTGGTTCAACCCCATAAATATGGTCATCGTTCTGGAATGGATGCGATGTTATTGGCTAGTTTGGTTCCAAGTAATTTAAAGGGCAAGGTTGTTGATTTAGGCGCAGGTGCTGGAGCTGCAGGGTTGGCTGTTGCTTCGCGTTGTCTGAAAGTTCATGTTACCTTAGTTGAACGTTCAGCTTTTATGGTATCTTACGCTCAAAAAACGCTTATGCTAAAACAAAATAAACAATTTGCTAGCCGAATTTGTTTGCTAGAAGCAGATGTTACCTTCAAAGGGAATGCCCGTATAAAAGCAGGTTTGATAGATAATAGCTTTGATTTTGCGATTATGAATCCACCTTTTAATAATCCCACCGATCGTAAGACACCTGATAAACAAAAATCTGAAGCACATGTTATGTCTGAAGCAATGTTTGATAACTGGTTGCGGAGTGCAGCAGCTATTGTTAAGCCAGGTGGATACTTAGGGCTCATTGCACGTCCACAATCGCTGACAGATATCTTGCGTGCTTTAGAAGGGCGTTTTGGTGGTATTTGTATAATTCCTGTGCATGCCCGTGCGAAAACAGCAGCAATTCGTCTTTTATTTTACGCAAAACGAGGAAGCAGAGCAGCTTTATCTATTTTACCGGCATTGGTTATACATGAAGGTAATGACCATACTTTTTCACCTCGAGTTGATGCAATTAATAATGGATATATAAGCTTGTGGGAACTTTTCTAATAGTATCTTGTGTTTTTTAGTTTATTATTTAAAGTCTACACTTTGTCATTAGGGAGGTTTAGCTTTTGGGTGAAGTTATATTTCTGGTTGTAATGTGGGGATTGATTGGCGCTTTTGGATATTATAGCGTTGTTCCTTTTTGTTGTCCTTGCCTATTTAATTGTTCTTAATTTATAAGGAGATTTTGTTTTGATGGATTTTATTAAAAGTTTTATTCCACGCCGTTTTTCTTCCGATAAACTTGAAATTCCTGTGGTGCGCCTTCAAGGAGCAATTATGGATTCATCAGCATCTATATCTCGTACCCTTTCCCTCAGTAGGTGTGCAAATCTTTTAGAGAAGGCTTTCGCACACAAAAAGTCACCGGCTGTTGCACTTATTATTAATTCTCCTGGTGGTTCACCTGTACAATCGCGTTTTATCTTCAAGCGCATTCGTGACTTGGCAGAAGAAAAAAATAAAAAGGTTCTTGTGTTTATTGAAGATATTGCAGCATCTGGTGGTTATATGATTGCTTGTGCAGGGGATGAAATTTTTGCAGATCCTTCTTCAATTGTTGGTTCCATTGGAGTGGTTTCAGCTTCCTTTGGTTTTCCGGAACTTTTGAAGAAAATTGGTATCGAACGGCGTGTATACACAGCAGGAAAGAACAAAGTTACATTAGATCCATTTCAGCCAGAAAAAAAGGCGGATATTGAGCATTTGAAATCTCTCCAACTTGAAGTGCATCAAACTTTTATCGATTTGGTTAAAGAACGGCGTGCTGAAAAATTATCAGATGATTCGAATCTCTTTACAGGAATGTTTTGGAGTGGAAAACAAAGCGTTGAGCTTGGTCTGGTTGATGGATTGAATGATGTACGTTCTGTTATTAAGGAGCGCTTTGGTAATGATGCAAAACTTCGACTTATTATGCCTCCAAAAAGTTTTTTAGGACCTAAAACGCCTTCAGGAGTGACGGCACATACGGTTTATACAGTCGTTGATAGTGCATTGATGGCAGCAGAAGAGCGAGCGCTTTGGCAGCGTTATGGTTTGTGATGGAAAGGATCATTCAAGCCAGAGAGATTTTTATCTAAAAACAGATGCTAGAAGAAAAAAGGCTTGAAATGATATGAATGAGAACATGTCGTTTATTTTGTATGAGAACTCTTTATATTTATTGTTTTTTTAGAAAACGATTAAGAATATTCCAAGCTGTTTATAGGGCTCGTGCTAAAAGTATGGGTAAAAGGGGGGAATTTTTAAAAGAACCCTATGTAAGTGAATATTACGTCATATGATATCAAATGTACAAACTTCGTTCCAAAGACATTCCTATTTATTTACACCTATTAAATTGAATTTAGCTCTACATGTTGTGGGGCAACGTGCTGATGGGTATCATTTAATAGAAAGTTTGGTTTATTTTAGTCTTAGCGGTGATTGTCTACACTATGCACCTTGTGAAAATAATCAGTTTGTTTTGACGGGGCCGTTTGCAAAAGGGCTTGTTTCTCATTTAGACAATTTGGTTATTCGCGCACGGGACTTTATGCATAAGACTTTTCCGGAATGTGCTCAACCTGCTTTTTTTCGGCTTGTAAAAACATTACCTGTTGCTTCAGGCATTGGTGGTGGCTCAGGTGATGCAGCTGGGGTTATCAGCATGTTGCGTCGGCAGTGGAATCTTGATTGCTCTTACGAAGAATTAGCAAAAATGAGCTTAGTTCTTGGTGCTGATGTTCCCATGTGCCTTTGTGCATTAAAGTATCAGCAGCCGCTTTTGGTTAAAGGAATTGGTCAAGAGATGATACGACTAAAAGAAACTTGTTCATTAGCAATGGTATTGGTTAATCATGGACAAGAGATTTCAACACAAGCTGTTTTTAAAGCGTTAGAGAAGCGTCATAATCCTTCTTTAAAAATTAATACAGACGCTTTAAAGAGTGTTGATTCATTAGTTGAAGTTTTACAAGAAACGCGTAATGATCTTTTTTCTCCTGCATTAAAAATAGCACCTCAGTTAGCTGAAGTGTTATCTATATTAGATGAATGTGGGGCTCTTTTTTCCCGTATGTCTGGAACGGGAGCAACTTGCTTTGGCATTTTTAAAAATAAACAAACGGCGCAACAAGCAGCTCTTTTTATCAAATCAATGCACCCAAATTGGTTTATAAAACCTATCATGACTTTAGGAAATATTTGATAAATAAATATAAAAGCTTTTATTTCATCATGATTTTATTATACATAATAAAAGAGGGTAACCAAAGAAATGTGTTTTTTTATTTTTTGTGCAAGAATTCGCGGAATGTTTGAAGAGCCATTTAAAACTGTAATGCTTGCAAAAAATGATCAGTCTACAGAAATAGATGTATGTTTGTTGTATTTGTGATTTATCAAAGATGTTTAATTTTCCGCTACAACCAAATTTTTCGTGCGAATTGTATTTGCAAAAACAGGGTTTTTTTCATATAGCAGGTGTTGATGAAGTAGGACGGGGGCCTCTCGCTGGACCTGTGGTAACAGCAGCAATTATCTTGGATAAAGATCGTATTCCTAATGGGTTAAATGATTCAAAAAAACTTTCTTTTCTCCAACGAAATAGACTTTATCATGAAATTTTGCAAAGTGCATTAGCGGTTTCAGTTGCCAGTCTTTGTGCTCGTACAATTGATCAATCCAATATTAGAAAAGCAACTTTAGAAGCAATGCGTCGCTGTATTATAGGATTAGCCATTCCAGTCCACTATGTCCTTGTTGATGGGCGTGATATTCCTTCTGAGTTGTCCTGTCCTGCAATGGCGTTGATTAAGGGTGATCAGCGTTCGGTTTCCATTGCAGCCGCATCTATTATTGCAAAAGTAACGCGTGACCGGATGATGGAATGTGCAGGACAAGTTTATAAAGGGTATGGTTTAGAGAAGCATGTAGGTTATGCAACGCTAGCGCATCGTACAGCTCTTTATAAATATGGACCAGTTATAGGATTACATCGTTATAGTTTTGCACCACTAAAAGAGTGTAAAAAAGGCAATTAAAATCAATAATTTATTACAAGAGTAAGGGATTTTATAATCATTGATTCTGTTATATTTTTTTGGGTGTCTATCCCTAACCTTTTTGAAGCTTTTTTATCACTTATTCCCATCCATTTTTTCCAGATATATAATCAGATATTTCTAACATGGGCTTGACTCTTATTGTTATTAACCGTATAGCAATGATATACGACAAGGGGCAGTATATGGCAATTGTGAGTTTTAAACATAAGGGCTTAAAATTATTTTATACAACAGGTTCCACAAAAGCTATTTGACCAGATCACGTAAAAAATTACGCGTTATCTTAACGGCTTTAACAAGTGCTACTACGCCTGAAATGTTGAGAGCGCTTGCCTTTAAAATACACCCTCTTAAAGGTGAACTTACAGGGTACTATTCTATATGGATGAATGGAAATTGGCGTGTTACTTTTCGCTTTATAGGAACAGATGTGGAGCTTGTTGATTATCAAGATTACCATTGATGAGAGGAATGAAAAAAAATGATGCATAATCCCGCACATCCGGGTGAAGTTCTGAAAGTAGCTTTCTTAGAAGAAATGGGGATAACAATACAAAAATTAGCTGATCATCTCCATATGACAAGAGCTTCTTTATCAAGAGTGATTAACGGACATGCTTCTATAAGTACCGAGCTTGCTATTAAATTAGAATTAGCTGGTTTTAGTAAAGCAAAATTTTGGTTGGATATGCAAACAAACTATAATTTATGGCAAACAAAGCAACAGGCACAACCACCTATTTCTCTTCTTGTTTCTGATACACCTCAAACGCCGCTTTGATTTCGTTAATAATTTTGATGGTGCTTTGGTTTGTTTTTTTAGCTGCTGCCCATTGCTCTAACTTTTTTGTAGCTTTTTGATTGCTTCTATTGCAAGTCGTTTTCTATCGGCTGTTCTGGTACAAAGGGATGCCATTTTATCTTCTGTCCAGCCAAAAAGCGCTTTCATTTGTGAAACCGTAGCACCAGCATTGGCAGCACGTTTTGCTGCTAATTTTCGCAATCGGTGCGCTGATTTTTTAATACCCGACGCATTACATGCTTCATGAAAGAAGTTGCCAAAACTTTCTTTGACAAGCTTATTTCCACCTTTACCACAAATGAATGTTTCATCGCCTATGGGACCAATTTTAAGGGTTTCCTCTAGTTCTGATAAAATAGGAAGAAAAACATCTGTTTTAAATTGGCTCTTTTCTGTTTTTAAATGAATAATATTATCTGTTGTGATATCTTTCCAGCCGATACGAACGGCATCACCACGACGCAAGCCTGTATAAAGAAGAACATCAATCCAGACGCGTTCATGTGTACCATGTGACCAACGGTGATAATATTTGTCTATGTCCTCTTCTAGCCATGGCAGTAATCCCTCACTGTTTAAAGATTTTGGTGCTTTTATATTAAAGGCAGGATTTCTATTTAAAAGGGCATTATCAACCGCCCAATTAAAGAGACCGTTTAAAGAGGTCAAAAAATGTTTTGCCGCCGCGGGGGTCTCTCGCCTTCTGTCTACGGCTTCAAGAATGTGTTGTTTGTTTATGCTTTTATATGCACGATCACCGATATGTTTAGAAACATTATTCAGAATTCGATATTTAACTTTTTTAGTAGATTCTAATTGATTATGCCATTGCATGCTTTGTAAATACTGATGCAATAACCAATCGAAAGAGCCTTTTGTAAGTCTGTTTATTTTCTTGGAGATGCCATTTTGCGCTTGTTTAATAGCCAGCGTATATTTGCTCTGATGGAAATCAATGGACTGTCATAAATTTTAGTATTTCCATAAATTTTAGCTTTTCCACTAATAAATGTGCCACCGTAAACATGTGCATCCCCAAAAACCTTGGCATAACCATAGACTTTTGCATCATCACTTATCCAGCAATTGCCATCATGACTTAGATTGTCTTCTTTTTGTGTAAAAGCGCCAAGATCACCTGCCTTTACATCTCCAAAGTCTCTCAAAGCACGGATGCGGTAAAGTGTAATGTATCCACCAACCTCAATTGTTTCATCGGTCAGTTCATATTTCTTTTCCTTGATTTGCGCAGAATTCACCCGTAGCGTGAATCATGCATCACTTAAAAGTTGTTAGGAATGGGTAGGGGGCTGGGAGGCATATGGGCAATCCCATTTTAAAAAAATATGCAAATTTATTTTTTAGATGTGCTTAATTTCATATTTCCAATCAGGCAATGGAATGAGAGCTAATGCGAGTTGTCCTCTATGACACATGCATACATTGGCTTCAAAACAGGTGATTGCAACGCGCTTTTTGTTAAAAAAAATTTGATATAATTTGTTTATTGCACAAGAATTATCTTTGAGAGTTGTATTTTGATAATCTTCAAAAAGGCGATCATAATCTTTTGTGTTTTCAAATTTCTTCGTTTTTCAGAGGCAATTCCAAGTTCAGGCATATGCCATATATTCAATATCAATGTTGTTTACAACTTTCTCTAATTGTCTTTTTGAAAATCCGTATTTTCTGCTTATTGGATTTTTACGAATATCATACAAAAGTTTAATATTATTTTTGATAAGTTGATTGAAATAGTCCTCAAAGGATTTTCTTTCATAGCCAATGGTAAAAAACAAAGCTCTCATCTTTAGCAGACTGTATGATGATATGTTTGATGTTACACACGTTTAATTTCCTTAGTAAATAGGTGGGGGCTCCATGAGTGCCTCTTTCCAAAAGGATAAATCCTCTAGCGATTATCATAGTGTTGTGGAACAATCAGGCATCAAAGCGGGTGATGGCGGCTTTAATATCATTGTTAAAGACAAAACGACCCTAACCGGAGGCATTATTGCTAGCACAGCCTCAGCGGACAAAAACAGCCTGACCACAGGAAGCATTAGCACCAGTGATATCAGCAACAGTGCCCATGCTAAAGCCAGCAGCCATGGGTTTAGCCTTTCTGGGAATGATACGATAAAGAACATTGCCAAAAATGTTTTAAATCACGGCAAAGCCAAGGATGGAGCAGAAGGGGAAACCAAATCTGCTATCAGCGATGGGACTATCATCCTTACTGATACAACTGGACAGAGGGCGATGGGGCAAGATGCTGGACAAATCATTGATGCACTCAACCGCAACACCGCTACAGCCCACCAGGCTGTAGGACAGCTAGATGTCGCATCGCTTGAGGGGGTAGTACATAATCGCGTAGGTATGATCAATGATTTATCGGATGAAGGATTGGGATACTGGGACAAAATACGCGAATTCGCATATCTCAAAGAGCATCCTGAGGGTGAGGTTTTGCATGATGAAAATGGCAATGTCCTCTATGCAACAGATAAAAATGGAAAACCTATCAAAGACAGTTATGGAAGACAAGTCCCTCTGTATCGTTATTTAACGCCTGAAGAAGAAAAACATTTACAAAAAGGTTCTGATGGCAAGGTTCATATGTTTTACAATGGTATTTTTACCTCACCAGATGATGCTGCGCGTTATACTGTCCAGTTTGCTGACAATGATCATGGTCCCCTTTATTTTACATACTTCCCAGAAGCTGAAGACTGGGAAGTGGAAGTAGGGATAGCGATTTTTCAGAAGTTTCTGGAAGGTAGATTTTTTTTTGGATTGACCAATTCAACCAAGAAATTCCAGGATACAATGTATCTTTATGGCAATACAGGATTGCATGATGATGCCCATAGTCGTGGTACCATAACAGCAGGAAATGGATCACATGATTTAGTAAAGCATGGTGTTCACGGTATAGCAAAGGAAACAACGGTTAATTTTTTTGGTCCAGCTTATAATACTCAAGACATGGCAGATACGTTATATATCTTAAGGGATGGAAAGAAAACCACTGTCGGCTTGGAAAACCATGCAGATGATTTTGTTGGTGTTGTGTTTGGCAAAAATCCCGCTACTTTTGACAAGAGGCCCCTTGGTAGTAACGTAGTGAAAGAGGCAAAGAAAGTACTATTTGATTATCCAAGTCCTCATGTTTGTTATGCAAATGCGGATCGAGCATGTAGACATGATTATGGTTCATCTCACCGGATACAAATTGATTCAATTAATTCATGGAGCAAAAAATGAAACACATTTTAAGATTATTAAGCGGGATAATCCTGTTAAGTATAGCTGGGTGTAATTTTTTTAAGCCTGCTCCAGGGTATATGTATTATGTGGGAGAAGCCAGGAGCAGATTTTACTGAGATAGGAAAAGCTTTATTAGAATGTGGAATGCCAACGCCTTATGATGAGGATTCAGAAAGCAGAGAGCAGAGTATTAATGCACAGGCAACAGTCCATGCTTGCATGATTCAATCAGGATTCCACTATAAAGATGAACATGAAGGGGGATGGTGTTATACTTTTAAAGAAGACAACCTTCCAAATTGTCGTCTAGGTGCTGTCATCCCACAGGGAAGTGTCAAGAGGCGCTTAAATAGCCCTTATTGTAAAAAGCATTCAGAACAACTTGAATGCAAACCTTAAGTCTTGCTTCAGCAGAGAAAACCTTGAATTTACACCAAATAAAGCACCAGGTTGATGAGTTTGAGAAAGCCTTGTCCGTCCTTACGTGACAAGGTTTTCTTTTTATGCCGCGTCGTTATAACGTTGCTGTTTTGCTT
>NZ_JBHIRG010000007.1:0-115320 GCF_042196965.1 Bartonella sp. AA83SXKL | reverse complement strand
ATATTCTCAGCAGGAATAGTCCATACATCATCTTCAATCTGATCTTCACGAATATGACGCAAAGGGTTGGTACGAACCCCTGTAAGGATAAGCAAACGCAAAGCCAGTTGTGTGGGGTTTGTTGTTTGGCAAAGCGTTTTATAAAAAGCGGGAACATCTTTCCAATCCATTGCAGGTAAGTTTTTGATTTTATGGCGTTGTTTGCCTAAGAGAGCGCGTGCTTTTTCTACTGCTTGTAAATCAACATCTAAACCCAAAGCAGCCGCATGTTTGAGACAAAGATTGAGACGAATGAGAGCTCTACGCGCTGTAACAGCTTTTGTATGCCAGATAGGGGCAATAGTGTTGCGTATCTCAGTTTGTGTAATCTCAGAAACCGGCAGACAACCTAATTTAGGGAGAATATGAAGGCGTAATGGTAAAAACCAATCTCCATCTTTACCATCATTCTTGAGTTCAGCTTTACGACTTTCAAAAGCATCTAAGGCAATGTCTTTTAGGTAATGGAGATTACTTATTGCCTCACGCTTTTGTTTCTCACGTTCTTTAATGGGATCACGCCCCTCATGCAAAACAGAACGCCATTGATTTGCTAATTCACGGGCTTTTTTTAAAGAAACATTTCGCAACGCCCCCAAGCCCATTTCACGACGGCGCCCATGAATGGTATAACGATAAATCCATTGAGCACCTCCATCTTTACGCTTATGAAGTAACAAGCCGGCACCATCATTATATTTACCAGCTCCCAATGTTGCGACAGCCCTTGCATTAAGACGATTCATAAGAACCATTTTTACTCCTTTCTGCTATAGTTTTTACCCACACATCAACCCCGCTTGTGACGTGCAAGCAAGTGATTTTGATTGATTCAAGATACACAGATTTAAGATGAGAGAATCTTACGTTATTCAGGGGTCTAATTCAATATGAACAGAGCTAGATTATCATTATAAATCAATATCTTGTATCGGGTTATCAAGCGGGGGATATTCTCCCTGATTCTGTTTGGTGTTTAAATCACTATCCGAGGAGTGATCCAGAGGGAATGCTTTACGATCCGTGGAAGAATATTTGGGTTGATATTTATCTTCAATCAGGGACAGATGAAAATACGAAGTCTGCCTATGGTGTTCCGATTACAACCAATCGTAGCTATTCTGACCATCACGTGGATTTTTCGTCTGTTAATAAGAGATTTTTGACGAGTGATGAGTTCGCGTCTTGCATGTATGGAATCAATTCGGGAACCAGTATTATAGGCAATAAAGCGCCTTCTCCCAAAACTTCTGGAGGACACGTTGATACAGAAAATCGTCGTATGATTTCGTATATCGGTTGTGAGGATGGTTGCGGTTATGTGTGGCAATTTTTGTCTGGTTGTTATCCCGTGACGAAATGGCATACAGGGGAACAAGGAAGCAGTTTACGTGTAGACGTAAATGTTATGTTGGGAGGAGGCGATTGGTCCGGTGATGCTAGTAATGGTGAATTTGCGCGGAATTTTGCGCATTGATCACTCCGAACGCCTCTTAGATATGGCTAAGAAATTAGACATATCTGTAGGATTTTTATCTTCTGTCGAGATTGGCAAAAAATCTGTTCCTGTAGGACTGGAGGAAAAGATCATAGAGCTTTATGGTTTATCAAGAGAAGGCTTTACTCTTAAGAAAAGCAGCCTATGCTTGTCGCAAAACTTTTACAATCAAGACTTCTGATCCGTTGAGGCGTGAAGCTGTTGGTGAGTTTGTTAGAAATTTAGAGAATTTTTCACAACAAAACTTAGCAGAATTAAAAGACCTTCTTGAGAAAGTTTGCAAAAAAAGAGGCGTCCTATAGAGATAGGTTGAAAAATCCTATTCCCTAACTTTTATTTACGCGTCCCTCACTGTAAAAAATATATGGAAAATCAATAAATTATTTTGGATAAAAAAGAGCATGGTGCCCCCAGAGAGACTCGAACTCCCGACCCCCTGATTACAAATCAGGTGCTCTACCAACTGAGCTATAAGGGCATAACCATGTAGGAGTTAGCACAAACTAACAAAAAGGAAAACAGAAAATTATTAAATTTTATGCATATTAAAAGAAAACTATATAAAAAATAACCAATTTATTTCCTTTTTTCCACTTTTTACAGCAAGGTTGGAACTATCCTTATGTTGATATCTTATAGAATCTTTTATAAGAATGCACCGTTTTGCTATCGAATTACGAATCTGAAGACTTTGATTGATGAGCAAGGTAATTTTCTAGCCAGTGAATATTATAATTACCATCAGCAACATCTTGATTATTAATAAGATCGCGAAAAAGAGGCAGTGTAGTTTTTATCCCATCGACGACAAATTCATCTAAAGCACGCCGTAAACGCATCATACATTCTAAACGGGTACGTCCATGAACAATCAGCTTTCCAATCATGCTATCATAGTAAGGAGGAATACGGTAACCTGAATAAGCGCCTGAATCAACACGAATCCCTAAACCTCCAGGTGTATGAAAATGTGTAATGGTTCCAGGTGATGGCGTAAAGTTAATAGGATCTTCTGCATTAATACGGCATTCAATGGCATGACCAGAAAAACAGACTTCATCTTGTGTCACTGAAAGCTTACAGCCTGATGCAATATGGATTTGTTCGTGGACTAAATCTATACCTGTAATTGCTTCAGTTACAGGATGCTCAACTTGTAAACGTGTATTCATTTCAATAAAATAAAATTCGCCATTTTCATAAAGAAATTCAATAGTACCAGCTCCACGATATCCAAGTTGGGCACAGGCATTTGCAACAATACTTCCAATTTTTTTCCGTTCAGTTTCATTAAGTGCAGGTGATGTAGCTTCTTCCCATACTTTTTGATGCCGTCGTTGAAGTGAACAATCGCGTTCTCCTAAATGAATAGCATTTCCCGCACCATCACCTATGACTTGAATTTCAATATGACGGGGTTTTTCTAAATATTTTTCTATGTAAACAGCGTCATCACCAAAAGCAGCTTTCGCTTCTGAACGCGTTGTTTTGAGAGCTATAGAAAATTCTTGTTCAGAATGAACGACTTTCATACCACGTCCACCACCACCTGCAGAAGCTTTTATAATAACTGGATAACCAATTTCACGAGCAGTGCGTAAAGCATCTGATTCTTCAGTGACTGCTCCGTCTGAACCGGGAACTACAGGAATACCAAGTTTTTTGGCGGTTTTCTTTGCTTCGATTTTATCGCCCATGATTCGGATGTGAGTAGCTGTTGGACCTATGAATGTAATATCATGGGCTTCTAGAACATCTGCAAATTTTGCATTTTCAGAAAGAAAGCCATAACCTGGATGAACAGCATCCGCTCCTGTAATTTCACAAGCAGCAATAATTTGCTGAATACTCAAATAAGAATCACGAGCGGGAGGAGGGCCAATACAAACACTTTCGTCAGCAAGACGAACATGCATTGCATCTGCATCAGCGGTAGAGTGAACAGCCACGGTTTTTATGCCAAGTTCTTTACATGCACGTAAAACGCGAAGAGCAATTTCTCCTCGATTAGCAATGAGGATTTTTCGAATCATGGTTGCCCCTCGCTTTATTCAACAATAATAAGTGGTTCACCAAATTCAACAGGTTGACCATCTTTGACAAGAACAGTGGTTACCGTACCTGAGCGCGGTGATGAAATTTGATTCATTGTTTTCATGGCTTCAATAATAAGTAATGTCTCCCCTTCAGAAACATTTTGCCCTACTTCTACAAAAGGTTGCGCGCCTGGTGAAGGTGCAAGATAAGCTGTTCCAACCATTGGAGAGGTTATTGTGTTTTTTGATCTATCTTCTTGGATAGATTGTATAGGAGATTCAGCTGTTGGAACTGGAGAAGATGTTACAGAAAAAGTAGGAGTAGAAACAGGAGCATAGATTGCTTGCTCAGAAGAAGTTAAGGTATTTTGGCGTGAGACACAAATACGAAGCTCCCCTTGTTCAACTTCAATGTTCGTTAAATTTGTATCATTCAAAATTTCAGCAAGATCACGAATAATTTTCGTATCAATTGCGTTTTTTGCCGAATCCATTTTTTTTGTTGCCATTTTATTTCTAACTCCTTGATCAATGAAGATCGTCATTATCTCATTTTATGACCGAATATCTCTAGATTAGGGATGACATCTTTTGAGGCTTTAAAGATTTTTATTTCCTTTAAATCATTATACTTTGCAATTTAAAACTTGTATCTGCTTTACGCAAAATTGCACTTATAAGCCTGTTATCAAAAAAGAGAAAGCATAAAATTACCTCATTTACAGTATTCTTCCTAAAACGGATCAGGTATTCACTGTGTATTATCTATCGCTTGTTTTAGAATATCCTGTTTGGCAGCGCCGATGAATATTTTATCACCAATGATGTAAGAAGGTGTTCCCGTAATATGAAGTGCAGAGGCAATTTGAATGTTTTCTTTAAAAGCGTTTTGCAGAGTGGGATCTTGTATTGCATTATGTAGTTTTTTTTCATCTGCTCCTAATGAAACAGCTACTTTAATAGCTTTAGCTTCATTTGCACGACCCTGATACATTAAAAGCGTTTTGTGAAACTGAGGATATTTCTCTGGAAATTGTTTTCGAAATGCGTAGGCAACAGTATGGGCTGCCATAGAATCAGAGCTTAAAATTGGTAAGTCCTTGATAATAACCTTTAAATCTGGATATTCTTTTATCAAGTCTTCTATATTTGAATAGGAAATTTTACAATATCCACAGTTGTAATCAAAAAAATTGACAAGCACTCTTTTACCATTTGGGTTTCCCAAAACAGCGTCATGAGGAGAATGAAAAATCTCTTTTTCTAATGAATGAATGACTGAAGTTTGTTTTTGGTTTTCGTATTCATTCTGTTTTTCCATCTTATCTTGAAGAATAAGCTGCATTTCAATCATAATTTCTGGATGAGTAAGAAGATACTCTCTGACGATTTGTTGAATATGATGAGAATCAGTATGTGGTATCATTTTTTCTTTAAGCTTAGATAAAAAGCTAGAATCTTCTAAAAGTTGTGATTTAAGCTTTTCTAAGCTTAAATCATTTGCTGTTTTTGAGCGTGACGTTGCGTTTGATAAAGAAGGTAAAAAGATTAAAATACTCGACATAACTATGACTAAAATTTTTGAAAGAAGTGTTATTTTCGAGTTTTGAGAGTGATAATTCATTTGGATACCTTCACATTTTCTAGGGTGTCATTGAGTGAACTATATGAAAAGTGCTATCTATGTGCAATGAAGCATTTAGTTATAGTGTATCTTTAAGAATGAGAAAAAACATCAATTTTTCTCTAAAAAGATTTCATATGATGAACCTTGGCTTGGCAAGGATTATGTTTTGTAAAAGATAAAAAAATTCTCTTTAATTTGTCAAATGTTGTTTTGATGTATAAGGATATCAAAAGCTTTTTGTGCGTGTTTATTTTAAGAAAAAGTACGTTGATAATACAATGAAGAACACTTGTATTATTTTTTCCTGTTGCTTTATTGAATACTGAGAAACAAAATTAAATAATGAAAAGTGAAATTATGAAAACTACAACACATTATGAGCTGTTTATCATTGGAGGAGGGATAAACGGCTGTGGATTGGCAAGAGATGCAGCAGGACGCGGATTTAAAGTGGGATTGGCTGAAATGAACGATCTTGCATCTGGGACCTCAAGTGCGTCAACAAAGCTTATTCATGGTGGGCTTCGTTATCTTGAACACTATGAGTTCAAACTTGTTCGTGAAGCATTGAAAGAACGCGAGATCATTTTACGTATGGCTCCACATATTGTGCGTCCTTTGCGTTTTCTCCTTCCTTATCATAAAGAATTGCGCCCTGCTTGGATGTTGCGTTTTGGACTTTTTATTTATGATTATTTAGGGAATTGGAATCAGAAATTGTGGCGCAGTAAAACGATTAATTTTTCACAAAAATTTTGCTCTACACTGAAGAAAGAATATCAGAGAGGTTTTGAATATTCTGATGCAAGAGTAGATGATGCGCGTTTAGTTATTGGCAATGCTCGTGATGCAGAAAAGTGGGGAGCTGATATAAAAGTACGAACAGAAGTTCTCTCTTTAAAAAAAGAAGACAATAAATGGCGTATATTTCTTCAAGACAAGTTAAGTAGCAAAGAATATAGTGTCACAGCTTCTTATATCGCGAATATGACAGGACCTTGGATTGATCATGTTTTGGCAAGCATATTAGATTGTAAAGAACATCCACCAGTACGGCTTGTTAGAGGTTCTCATATTTTGGTTCCCAAGCTTTATACTCATGATCGTGCTTATATTTTTCAAAATGGTGATGGGCGTATTATATTTGCTATTCCGTATCAAGAAGAGTTTACCTTACTTGGAACAACAGATTGTAATTATCAAGGAGATCCGGCTGACGTTCATATTACTGATACAGAAATTGATTATATTTGTGCAGCAGCCAGTGAATATTTCATACAACCAGTGTTGCCTGAAACGATTGTCTGGTCTTACTCTGGAGTTCGTCCACTCTATGATGATGGAGCTTCAAAAGCACAAAAAATTACGCGCGATTATGTTTTAAAAGAAATGGGAACAGGAACGACACCAAAGATACTTAATCTTTATGGTGGAAAGATTACAACTTATCGTAAGTTGGCTGAAGATGCGATGAAATTTGTTGAAAAAGAGCTTGGTAAAAAGGGAGCATCATGGACGGCTAAGGCAGTACTTCCAGGGGGTGATTTTCCCTATAACAAATTAGATACAATCGAAAATAGGATTGCTCTTTTAATGCCAGATTTAGATGCTTTTACACATCGCAGGCTTGCACGCTCCTACGGTACGGAAGCATTGGTGATCTTTGCACATGGTAAGGCAAATAAAGGAAAAAATTTTGGACATGGGCTTTATGAAGTAGAAGTAAAATGGTTGATGGAAAAAGAATGGGCTAAAGTATGTGAAGATGTGTTATGGCGTCGTTCAAAACTGGGGCTCCTATTTAATGAACAAGAGGTTGATACTCTTTCTTCCTATATGCAAAGCCAACAAGAGATTGAACAACGTTTATGATCATTTCATTTTACAAATTGTATCTGCAATATTGTAAAATATTTTCCTTCGAGAGATACTGATATTAGTTATAGATATTAAAAAGGCAATGGTTGTCTATACCCTGATTTTAGTTTTTTTTTTGCAAGAATCACAAAATGGCAAAATTAGATAGAATATTTAAGATGAAATTTGTCTATCTTATAAAGTGAAATCTAAGAATATCACCAAAAAGAACTCATTGATAAAAAATAATTTATAATTAGACTCGTGTGAAATAAGGTTTTTTCTTCTTTAGGAGAAGATAAAGCTACTTTCTGTATCGTTTATTTGCACAATGAGTTAAAAAAATCTAAAGAAAATTAAATCGATCATGAAAAATTGTATAATGTGTTAGTTTAGCATTTATTATCTTAAACGCTGTACTAAATCATGTAAGGGGAGAGGCTTGAAGAGCGTAAGAAGAACTTATAAATGAGTTTTTTATATTATAGTAAAAATCTTCTTTTTTCATGTTTATATACCTGAACACTAATCTATGAGAAATGCGATATTGTGTTTTGGCATGATTGATTGTAGTAAACCTTGATATCAATTGGAAATAATGAGCTGTTATTATACTCATGATAGTATAAGAGAATAAAATTTTCCGTAAACTAAAAGTAAGTATTTTTTTATGTATAAAGAGAGAGCTATAGGGACATGAGAGTAATACCCTCATGATATTTTACAACCTTCCATCGCCTATAAAATTTGCAGTAGCACCAATGTTGGACTGGACAGACCGACATTGCAGGTTTTTTTATCGTCTTTTAACGAAAAAAGCTCTCCTTTATACGGAAATGATGGTAGCAGATGCTGTCATTCATGGTGTTCGTGAACAATTGTTGGCTTTTAGCGACAAAGAACGTCCAGTTGCATTACAATTAGGGGGGGCAGATCCGAAAAAGTTAGCAGAAGCTGCACGAATTGCTGAGGATTTTGGCTACAACGAAATAAATCTCAATGTTGGTTGCCCATCAAATCGTGTTCAAGCAGGGGTCTTTGGAGCTTGTTTGATGCTACATCCAGACATTGTGGCAAATGCAGTAGAAGCAATGAAACGAGAGGTTACTATACCTGTAACTGTCAAATGTCGGATTGGAGTGGACGAACAAGATGAAGAGTTAGCGTTAGATCTTTTGGCTAATCAGGTTTGGAATGCTGGATGTGATGCGCTCTGGATACATGCACGCAAGGCATGGCTACAAGGATTGAGTCCGAAAGAAAATCGCAATATTCCGCCCCTTAATTATGAAAGGGTTTACAAATTAAAAGGTCAATATCCTCATAAATTCATTGGGATAAATGGTGGAATTAAATCGATTGATGAGATCAAAGAACACTTAACTTTCTGTGATGCTGTCATGGTTGGTCGCCAAGTTTATCATGATCCAACTTTGTTAAAACATATTGATTTTGAACTCTATGGTGAGTCGCAGAATAGTCTAAGTGAGAGTGATCTTATTGAGGTTATGTGTGATTATGCGGCTCGACATATTGCATCGGGGGGACGGCTTTCTCATGTGACGCGTCACATGATTGGTTTATTTCATGGGCGGGGTGGGGCACGTCGATGGCGGCAAATACTATCAAATGATGCGACAAAACCAAACGCAGATATATGTACTTTAAAAGAAGCTTTTTATGCTCTCATTTAATAACAGTCAGACAATTAACATATATTAAAGTTGAGATCCTTTGCGTTTTGATTTCTTTGCGATAATTTTGATCCCTTCAATTTTATAAGTTTTTGAAAGTTTATAACTTTTATTATGAATAAGAATGTTAGAATTTATATATTAAACGGCATGCTGATTATGCCTATTAAATAAAAAATAGCTTAAGGGTATCACTGTAAAGTAGTCATAAGATATTAATAACATTTTGAATCTTGCACGTTTGTTATTGGGGTAGAAAATAGAATGTAGAAATTATTGCTTTCATAGTATTTAACATTTTTAAAGCACTGTTAAAAAAACAATAAATTATTCATATCCTGTATATATGACGTGATTTTCATAAACATTGTAGATTTTAAAAGGTATCCTTATGATCGCTAGTCCATTTGATGATTTTCGTGCTTTGCTTACAAATTTACCTGTTGCTGATGAGTTTTCTATAATTTTGGCAAAAAAATGGCAAAAAAACTTAACAAAAGAGCAAGGAACATTGGGAAAACTAGGAGATATTGCTGTTTGGTATGCGGGGTGGAGGGGTACAGAAAAACCTATCGTAACGCGACCTTTGGTTGCTATTTTTTCTGGAAACCATGGTATTGTAGAGGAGAATATTACACCATTTCCACAATCTATGACACAAAAAATGGTAGAAAATTTTGCCTCTGGTGGAGCTGCTATCAATCAAATTTGTATTGCTTATGATCTTGGATTAAAAATTTTTGATTTAGCATTGGAATATCCAACAATGAATATTACGAAGGATGCCGCAATGGATGAGCGGAGTGCAGCTGCTACAATGGCATTTGGAATGGAATCCATTGCGGGTGGGACAGATCTTTTATGTATTGGAGAAATGGGAATTGGAAACACAACAATAGCTTCAGCTTTATGCTTAGCATTGTTTGGAGGGGAAGTGGAAGAATGGACAGGAAATGGTATGGAATCAGAAGGTGATTTTTATCAGCGTAAAATTGCAGCGGTTAAGACAGCCATTTCTTTGCATAAGGATTATTTTAATGATCCTTTTGAGATAATGCGTCGCTTAGGAGGACGTGAGATTGCTGCTATGGTTGGTGCTATTTTAGCAGCAAGAATAGAAAAAATACCCGTTATTTTAGATGGTTTTGTGGCAACAGCAGCAGCAGCGGTTCTTTATAAAATGCATCCAAAAGCTCTTGATCATACCCTTGTTGGACATGTTTCTTCTGAGACAGCTCATCGTAAACTTTTAAAAAAAATTGGCAAAGAACCACTTCTAGATTTGGGGATGCGTCTTGGTGAAGGGACAGGAGCAGCTATAGCAGCTGGTATTGTCAAAGCTGCTGTTTTAACACATGCACAAATGGTGGTTTTTTAACAAGAAAGTTTGAATGCCTAAAAGATCATAAGACGGATATAAAAAATCTTAAGAGCTTTGTTCATGCGTCTTGTCGTGTAATTTAATATAATTAAGTGGAAGTTCTGTTGTATATTTAATCTGTTCCATTGCGAAAGAAGAAGAGACATCACGGATGTCAATTTTAGAAATTAATTTTTTATAAAAAAGATCATAAGCTTCAATGTTGGGCACAACAACACGCAATAAATAGTCAATATCTCCACTCATTCGATAAAATTCAATGACTTCACGGAATTCTTGCACAATTTTTGAAAAACGCTTAAACCATTCATGACTATGTGTATTTGTGCGAATAGACACAAAAACAGTGACGTGTGCGTTTACTTTTTCTGGAGAAAGAACAGCAACACGACGTTGAATGACGCCATCTTCTTCAAGTTTTTGAATTCTACGCCAGCAAGGAGTGGTAGAAAGCCCCACTTTTTTAGCAATATCAGCAACAGAAAGTGTCGCATTTTCTTGCAAAAGATGTAAAATTTTTCGGTCAAGACGATCCATATTTTTTCTCAATATTTTAATTTATAAAAATTTACGCACTAAACGACGCAGATATACAATAAGCTCATCGTTAAACCATGGGTTTTTCTGTAACCAAGAAGTATTTCGCCATGACGGATGAGGCAAAGGCATAACATTATAGCCTCGAGGTTGAGGAATGGAAAGAATATTTCTCCAATCACCAACAGTTGCAGAAACGGTTTTATGTTTTAATTCTGTAATGTGCCACTTTTGCGCATAACTGCCAATAGCAAGAACAAGCTTTATTTGAGGCATTGCCTGAAATATCTTTTCATGCCATATTTCTCGACATTCCCGTCTTGGTGGTAAATCAGCTTTATTTTTGTCATAACCTGGAAAACAAAATCCCATAGGAACAATAGCAAAAAGAGATTTATTATAAAATTCTTCTTTCGTGACACCCAGCCAATTACGCAATTTTTCACCAGAGCGATCATTAAAAGGGATAGAAGTTTCATGGACACGCAACCCTGGTGCTTGTCCTGCAATTGCAATCGAAGCAGTATTGGATAAATAAACGACAGGGTTTGGTTCATGAGGAAGAGGAGGAAAATAATGGGGTTGTTGGACGCAAACACGACAGGAATAGATCTCTTTTTCAAGTTTGATAATTGGGCTACATTGTTTCATTAGTAAATAAAATTAAAAAATATTTTTCTTATTCTGTGCGAGGATTTGCTTTGCGCCATTCTTTTGGTCGTTGAAAACTTGATACCCATATTCCTTTCTTTTTCTTCCTAGCTTCTTGCTCTTCTTTGGGGTATTCATAATAATTTACAGCCCAACCATTATGTACAAGTGTTGCGTTGATATTGCTAACTTGTTTTGTTTTACATGTTGCAAGAATACGGCGATATTTATCTGTTTTTTGCCAGTGACATGTAACAATTTGATTTTTTAATAATTGTTCTAAATATTTCTTTGCTTCAAGCCCACAAGGGTAGCGTGCTTCCTTTTTTCCACAAAATTGGTGGAGTTCAGGAGCATCAATTCCAGCTAGTCGAATCTTAATTGAAGAAATCATAATGGTATCGCCATCAATGATTAAAGCATTTCCTTTAACAGAGTTTTGAGAAGAAAATTTTTCTTTTTGAGGCAACCGTTGAGTCTGCTTAAAATAAGTTGACATAATGATAAGAATGCTAGCAGCGACAAAAATACTGAAACCGATAAATTTTAGATTAAAGATTCTTAGATCAAAATGAGAAAAAGATTTTTTCATGAAATAAAGAAACTGCTAACATTACTATAACTCTATTTTAGTATTGTTTATAATTCATCCGAGAAGCTTTATTCATATGACGAAACAATGTCTCGTTTTAATGACAAAATTTTCGTTAGATATCACAATAATCAAATACTCATGCAAAATATATGTAAGCAACTTAAATAATAAATCAACTTATCCAAATCCGTACAAAACATACAAAGTTTAAAGTAAACTTTTTAAACTTAAGGAAATAAAAAAAACACCCCTCAAAAAATAACTTTGAAGAGCAATACTCCCACATTTCTTTTGGAGTATAAAATCTATCAATTTAATAATAATTTTATTTATTTAATTTTTGTTTCTTTAAATTCAACGTGCTTTTTTACAACTGGATCATATTTACGCTTGCTCATTTTATCTGTCATTGTACGGCTGTTTTTCTTTGTTACATAGAAAAAACCAGTATCTGCAGTTGATAAAAGCTTGATCTTAATGGTTGCTGCTTTAGCCATAATGTAAATACCCTATTTATACTGAAAAAATATTATTTCTGTCAAAATTTATTTCCGACATCATCAGATTTTCCGGCAACACTACGGATGTTCTCAAAAAAGTCAAGAGCTGATTAATTTTCTCATAAGTTGGACAAACACCAAAATGACATATAAACCGAAAAAAACAGCCATGGCTATTGAAAAACCAAAGGGTTTAAAGATATCCATGGATTTTCCGATAAAGGTCGGTCCGATGAGTATACCAATTCCATAACAAAAAATAAAAGCAGAATTAGCAGCAGCAAGTTCTTGCCCCTTGAGACGGGCTCCTAAATGTGCAAGACTAATTGTATAAAGGCTCGCTGATACACCACCCAGAAAAAACAAATCAAGCATCAGAATCCATGGATATTGAAGAATCCATGGTACTATAAAAGTTCCTATAAAACCTAGAATAGCGCAACTCATCAGTGGGTAGCGTCGATCTTTGGCGTAGTCGCTTATAATGCTGATAGGAATTAAGAGGAAAATATTCCCAAGTGCAAGGGTTGCCATAAAATGTGCTGCTTCATTCTCATTATAACCAATGGATAAACTAAAGGGTATTATAAGAGTTAATACGCCCATTTGAATGGCCCCGTAAACAAGGACCGCCATCATTGCACTTGGAACGTGAAAAAGATAACGAAAAAATGGCATATATTGATTTTTTTGAAATTCTGGACTTAATTTCCAAGCGGTAAGAATTGGTATAGTAGCAAGCATAATAAGGCTATATCCAACAGCAAAAGGAATAAATCCTTGTGTTCCCACTTTTGCTAGCAGCGTTAGACCTATTATAAACCCTAATCCTAAGACAATAGCATAAATAGAAAGGATCAAACCGCGTTTTTTGGGGGGAGCATAACTGTTGATCCAAAACTCTGACAGGATAAACATAACTGTCATGCTGAAATGTAATATAAACTTTAAAATAAACCAAACCCATATGGGATCAAAAAAATAGAATCCTAAAAAACTTAAAGATCCTATCGCCATCATAAACAATATTGTTTGAGCGATTCCTAAGCATAAGGCGATTCGAGACGTAAAAATAGCTGCAATAATTGTGGCGATTCCACCAACTGTTCCACTATAGCCGATTGTACTGTTGGAAAGTCCTTTCTCTGCCATAAGAAGAGAAACAAGTTGTGTTCCCATTGCCAATGCTGTTCCAACAGTGCCAATGGTTGCAATAGCGGCAATAATTGCACGCAAAGAATTATTTTGAGAGTCAAAAGGTTTTTTTTTCATGAGAATGGCTTAAGGTACTCTTGTTTATTTAAACAATGAAAAGATGAGCTGAAATGAAAGGAAGCCAAAACTATACTTTGCAGTTTCTCTCATTTTCTAAGTATAAAAAACTGCAAGATTTTTATATGGTTATTATAGACTTAATAATAAAATTTATCCTCTTGTATACTAGAGAAAGAAGATTGTATATATAAAATAATATAAATATTATATAATATAAGTCATTTCTTAAATTGAATTTATTATTCATATTCTATTTAATTGAGGGCAAGAAGCTTATTTTTTTCTTTTCCCATAAAGAGTATACTTTTGTTTTTTTAATTTGTTTTTATGGTAGGATGTCGGTGAAAATTTTATTGGACGAGGTTTTGTTAACAGTTCAAAGCATAAAGCGCCAGCAAAAGGTTGTACCGTTATAAGTTTTACTTCTACAACATCACTGAGCTGATAGCCTTTATGGCTACGCTGTCCTACAAGAACATGTTGTGCTTCATCAAAATGATAATAATCATTTTTAAGTGTAGAAATATGGACAAAACCATCTGTATTGAGTTTATCAAGTGAGATAAAAAGACCTGCTTTTGTAACTCCGGAAATGCGGCCTGTAAAAATACGACCGATTTTATTCGTTAAATAGTGAGCAACAAGCCGATCTATCGTTTCTCTTTCAGCCATCATTGCACGGCGTTCGTATAAAGAAACTTGCGTAGCAATTTCTGCAAGATTTTGTTCTTGTGTATCTGTTAATTGATCATTTCCTAATTTGAGAGCTTTAATGAGTGCTCGATGAATAATGAGATCAGCATAACGACGGATTGGTGATGTAAAATGTGTATAGTTCTGCAAATTCAAACCAAAATGGCCACTATTTTTAGGGTTGTACTCTGCTTGTGATTGTGAACGCAAAATAACTTGATTGACTAGTTCTTGTTGTTGAGTATGAGCGACCTTTTCTAAAATTCTATTAAGGCGCGCTGAGGTAAGTTCGCTTCCGCGGGAGAGTGGTATCCCCAAACTTTGAAGAAAGCTCCGAAGTATTTCTTGCTTAGCAAGAGAAGGTTTTTCATGAATACGATAAATGAGCGGCTGGTGATGTTGTTTTAATGTTTCAGAAGCTGCAATATTGGCTTGTATCATAAACTCTTCAATTAAACGATGCGCTTCTAATTGTGTTTCACTCACAACATCTTTTATGCATCCATTTTGATCAAGAATAATCTTTTTTTCTGCAATTTCTAATTCTAGTGGTTGGCGACGATTTCGCGCAGCTTTAAGGCATGCATAGGCTTCCCATAAGGGGTGCAAAATGCTCTCAAAAAGAGGGGCTATTTTTTCATTTATATTACCTTCAATTGCCAATTGTACTTCTTGATAAGAAAGTTTGGCTCTTACACGAATCATAGTACGATGAAAACTATGTTTTCGTTTATTACCGTTTGCATCAAAAATCATACGAACGGCTAAAGCTGGTCTTTCTTTTCCTTCACGCAGAGAACATAAATCATGAGAAAGGCGTTCAGGTAACATTGGCACAACGGTATCGGGAAAATAAACAGAATTTCCACGTTTCAATGCTTCTTTATCTAAAGCGCTTCCTGTTTTGATATAATAAGAAACATCTGCAATGGCTACAATAATAATCCAACCATCATTATTTGCTGGATCCTTATCCTTGGTTGCATAAACTGCATCATCATGGTCTTTTGCATCTGGTGGATCAATTGTAATAAAGGGTAATTGTTGCCAATCTTCACGATTATCCATATTGGCAGCTTTGATATGTTTGGCTTGCTCAAGAACACTTTCAGGAAAAATATAAGGAATTCCTTTCGAAAGAAGCGCTATCATTGAGAGTGTTTTCTCACTCTTAATGTGCCCTAAAACATTCTTTATTTTTGCGTTCTTTAATCCGTAACCAGTATTTTTTTTTATTTCGACTTCAACGAGATCACCAATTTGAATCTTCATTTCTGGAGACATTTCAACAATGAGTTCATTGGTTTTGCGGTCTATAGGATCAAGGCGCCATTGATTATTTTCCAATTTTCGTACAATAGCAAATGCGCTTTTGGGAGATACGTCAATTTTACGAATAATTCGTCCCGTATAAGGATGACTTGAGCTTTCAGAATTTTTATTTCGAAAAACTTTTACAAGAATATGATCTCCAACACCAATATTACTTCCTTTTATGTGATGAAAAGAGTGTATTTCAATATTGGGCTTTGGAGAATCTTCCCATTCAAGAGGTTGTGCAATAAAACTTCCATCTTTATCACGTCCACTAATTTTCACTAAAGTAACAGGGGGTAATTTTCCTTTGTTTATTGCTCTTTTTTGGTGTTTAGATATGAGATTTTGATCCTTTAACTCACGTAACATATCTCTAAGCCAGATACGAGAATCGCCTTTTAAGTTAAAAGCTTTAGCGATTTCTCGTTTACTTGAGTGGTTAGGATTCTCAATTATAAAGGAAAGGATTGCTTCCTTATTGGGAAAAGTTTTCCCCTTGAATGAAGAGAGATATTTTATGTTTTTTTCACCTTTAGCCAAAATTTATGTCTCTTTTATTTTTGCTTTTGTTTTAGAAGAAGCTCTTTTTGAAGTTGTTTTTTTACTCGATGCTTTAGCCGATATAAGTTCTAGTGCCTCTGGAAGAGTTACACTAATGGGATCTTTATCTTTTGGCAATGTTGCATTAATTTTACCCCAATTGACATAAGGACCATAACGCCCGTTGCGCACGGTAATGGTTCCTCCTTCGGGATGCTCTCCTAATGTTGCCAATGCTTCAGGTGTTGTTCTGCTTTGCCTGGTTTTGTTTTCTTGTTGTTCTGCTAATACTGTAACAGCGCGATTGATACCAATATCAAAAACTTCATCTGCATGAAGAAGGCGCGCAGATTTTCCGTTATGGCTAAGATAGGGACCATATCGTCCAATCGTAGCCGTGATTGTTTTTCCAGTTTCAGGATGAATGCCAATTTCACGGGGAAGGGATAGTAAAGCCAAGGCTTTATCAAGGGTTACATTTTCTGCCTGCCATTCTTTTGGTAATCCTGCACGCTTAACTTCTTTGCTTTCACCAAGTTGAATATAGGGACCAAACCGGCCATTACGAAGAGAGATCTCTTTTCCTGTTTCAGGGGCAATACCAAGTATGACAGGTTCATCATTGCGTACAGCTTCATTCTCTTCTCCAGTATCTGTACCAAGTTGGCGTGTGTATTTACATTCGGGATAATTGGAACAGCCAACAAAAGCACCATAACGCCCAAGTTTTAATGATAATTGACCATTTTTACAAAGAGGACAGGAACGTACATCACTTCCATCTTCGCGTTCAGGAAAGGCGAGAGGTGCTAATGTTACATTTAAAGCATCAAGAACATTAGTTATACGGAGTTCTTGAATATTGATAATAGATGCATTAAATCCATCCCAAAAATCTCGCAATACGTCTTTCCAAGAAAGTTTGCCATCAGAGATAAGATCCAGCTTTTCTTCAAGATCTGCTGTGAAACCATATTCTACATAGCGATTAAAAAAATTTTCAAGAAAGGCTGTAACAATACGTCCCTTGGCATCGGGAATAAGCTTTCGTTTATCAATGACAATATATCCACGGTCACACAATGTCGCCAATGTGGATGCATAAGTTGAAGGACGACCAATTCCTAACTCCTCAAGCTTTTTAATTAATGAAGCTTCAGAATAACGAGCAGGGGGCTCTGTGGTATGTTGTACAGATTCAACTTTTTCTTTTGTAAGTGCTTCACCAGTGTTTATTTGTGGTAAACGTGTTGTTTCATTTTCTTCATTATTTTCTTCGTCTCGTTGATCCGTGTAGACGGAAATAAAGCCATCAAAGCGAATAACAGATCCTGTTGCCCGTAGATTTGCACAGTTTTCTCCTGTCTGTGCTTCAATTTCAACAGTTGTACGTTCAATTTCAGCAGAGCGCATTTGGCTGGCAATAGCACGCTTCCATATCAGCTCATAGAGCTTTGCTTGATCGCTATCGAGAAAATTACGGACTTGACTAGGATTGCGTTGAAAATCTGTTGGACGGATCGCTTCGTGTGCTTCCTGTGCATTTTTTGCCTTTGTTGAATAAAAACGTGGCTTTTCAGGAATATAGTCTTTTCCGAAAGTTTCATGAATAACTTTTCTTGCTGAATCAATAGCCTCAGGTGCTATCTGCACACCATCGGTACGCATATAAGTAATAAGCCCTGCCGTTTCACCATTAATTTCAATGCCTTCATAAAGTTTTTGGGCAATTTGCATAGTGCGAGAAGCTGAAAATCCTAATTTTGAAGAAGCTGCTTGTTGTAGTGTGGAGGTTGTAAATGGAGGAAAAGGATTTCTCTTTGTAGGTTTTGCTTCAACACTGAGTGTATGGTATTGGGCTTGCTCCAACATAAAGCGAATTTGGTCTGCTTGTTCTTGAGATTGAATATCAAGCTTGCCTATTTTTCTTTGATTAAACATTGTCAATCTTGCTTGGAAACTATCATTTCGGATGGTTTTTAACTGTGTTGTAATGGACCAATAATCTTCTTTGATAAAATGTTCTATTTCTGATTCACGATCACAAATAATACGCAAAGCAACCGATTGAACGCGTCCTGCTGAACGCGCACCAGGGAGTTTACGCCATAAAACAGGTGAAAGTGTAAAACCAACGAGATAATCAAGAGCGCGACGTGCAAGATAAGCATCTACAAGTGATGTATCAATATCACGTGGATTGTTCATAGCATCAAGCACAGACTTTTTGGTGATGGCATTGAAGACAACTCTTTTAATAGGTTTATCTTTTAAAACTTTTTTTTGACGGAGAACATCCAGAATATGCCATGAAATAGCTTCCCCTTCACGATCAGGGTCTGTTGCTAATATAAGGCTATCAGCTTCTTTAACGGCTTTTGCTATTTCATTTAAACGTTTAGCGGCAGCAGAATCTATATCCCATTTCATAGAAAAATCTTGATCCGGTAAAACAGAACCATCTTTTGCAGGCAAATCACGAACATGTCCAAATGATGCGACAACTTTGTATTGAGACCCAAGATATTTATTAATTGTTTTTGCTTTTGCTGGAGATTCAACGATAACGATATTCATAATTTTACCCAAATATTGAAATAAATTTTTTTTATAAACGCCTTTTACGCGAATAGCTAATGCCAATTGCTTAAGAGCACATAAAAAAATATTAGCCATATAAAAAACATGAATATTGTACAACTTATGATTGTCATTATTAGAGTACACCCTATATAGAATTACACGATTTATTTTCCACTGTTATTACAAAAACATACGGCGAAATACTAAGATAACGTCTATTGAGAGGTAGGAGGGGAAATGCTCAAGGATAGAGGATTATGTTTATAAATCATTTAAAAGTTATCCAATATATTACAGACATGTCAAAGCAAATGAATCAGATGGCGCGTCAGGCGCACAGTCCGCTTTTAGCATTGCTTTTGGATATGGTTGCCAAAGAAGGGCAAAGCATTATTAATAGTGCTGAGGCTCTTGGGGAAGATCAAGATTCGACAATGACACACAACCACCAGAGTGTCGAATAAGCTTTCCAGCAAGCTCGAGTTCTACCAACAAGAGGTAGAGAGTTGGGAGTGAAACACCGGAGTGGATACTGAGTGTGTCTAAGTCGATTGGCGTTGTTGAAAGAGCGGAGAAAACTGCTGCACGTGCTGCATCATCATCATCTGCTAAAGAGAGGCTGCTGTTTTTTTCATCTGCTAAATTAAAATTCTCCTTTTCAAGTTGTAAAGAGGATGATTCCTCAAAAAAATTGAGTTGCGAATTTGGAAGCGGTAAAATTAATGGCGTAAGTGTTTCTATAATGTCAGAAGGATGTGTGGTGAGTAGAGCACCGTCTTTGATAAGATTGTTTGTACCAACAGATCTTGGATCAAGTGGAGAACCGGGAATGGCAAAAATTAACCGTCCCATTTCAGCTGCTTGACGTGCGGTAATTAAGGACCCTGAGCGCAGGGCTGCTTCTACAACCAAGAGACCAAGTGATAGAGCTGCAATAATACGGTTTCTTCTTGGAAAATCGATAGCACGCGGCTTCCAAGAAATGGGCATTTCGCTGATGATGGCTCCACCGTTGGCAATAATATCTTCATGCAACTTTTTATTTTCAGGAGGATAGATATGATCAATTCCTCCAGCCATGACTGCAACAGTTCCTGTTTTTAAACTTGCTTGATGCGCAACGCTATCAATTCCACGAGCGAGCCCAGAAATTGTTACAAAGTCTGCTTCTCCGAGAAAACGTGCAAATTGAGCCGTAAGCTTTTTTCCAGCAGCTGAAGCATTTCGAGAACCTATAATTCCAATAGAAGTTTTTTGAAAAATTGAAACATTACCTTTGATAGCAATAAGCGGCGGAGGGGCTTCTGTAACCTTAAGAAAAGATGGATAATCTGGTTCTCCCATACCGATAAACCGGACACCTAATTTTTTAGCTTTTTGTATTTCTTTTTCTGCATCTTCTAAGCTTGCTATTTTAATAGATGCAGAACCACCACCTTTTCTACTAAGCTCTGGCAGTGCTGCCAGAGCATTTTCTGCTGTTTTATAATGATCAATGAGATTGCGAAAACTAACAGCTCCAATATTTTCACTACGCAATAACCGTAACCAGCTTAGACGTTGACGATCAGTAAGCAGGATTCCTTTATTTATCTCCGTGTTGCGTACCAATCTTACTTTCTTCCCCAATTAATAATCTACCGATATTTGCAGAATGTTTTATAAACACAAATACGCTCATCACAATCAGCATACAATAGAAATAAGAAGCGGAAAAATAAAAAACAAATATCGGTGTGATCGTAACAGCAATAAGCGCAGATAATGAAGAATAACGCATGAGGAGAAAAATCGTTATCCATACAATAATAAAAATAATTGCTGCAGGCCAATAGATTCCTAAGCAGACTCCTAGATAGGTAGCAACACCTTTGCCACCTTTAAATTTAAGCCATACGGGGAAAAGATGTCCTAAGAAAACAAAAAAGCCTGCTAGAGAAACAAGGATACTATTGTCTAGCGGATCACTAAAAAACTTTATAACGAAAACAACGATAGTTCCTTTCAACATATCACAAAGAAGTGTTAGAGCAGCAAGCTTTTTATTTCCTGTTCTTAAAACATTTGTTGCTCCAATATTGCCGGAACCGATTGTTCTTATATCACCAATTTTGAACAATTTCGTTAAAAGAAGACCAAATGGAATCGAGCCAATGAGATAAGATATGAGGAAAATAAACCATGGAGTGGATTGAAAAAATATTTCTGCTTCATTCATTAAGAATCTCATTAAATTTGTTGATCAAGTTTAAAAACGTTTTTCCCTTTCACAAAGGTCTGGAGCACGCGTCCTTGAAAACGTGCATTCTCAAAAGGGGTATTTTTTGAACGTGAATAGAGCTTCTCTTTCGAAACAACCCATGGTTCTTCAAGATCAACCACAATAAGGTTTGCATGAGCCCCTTTTTTGAGTGTTCCTGCATTGAGTCCAAAGAGCTTTGCAGGCGCCGTTGACAAAAGTTCCGTTATCCGTAGAAGAGATAGGCTCTCATTATGATAAAGGCGTAAGGCTGCGCTCAATAAGGTCTCCATACCAATAGCGCCAACTGCCGCGTCATTAAATGGTAAATGTTTTGTGTCGATACTCTGAGGATCATGAGAAGAGACAATAACATCTATAATCCCATCCTTTATTGCTTCAATCATTGCTATACGGTCTTCTTCTGTACGCAATGGGGGCATTAAGCGAAAAGAGGTGCGATATTCACCAATGTCATTTTCATTGAAAGATAAATGATTAATAGATACACCCGCTGAAATTTTCTCACTGCGTTTTTTACCTAAACGAAGTGCATCAGCAGAGAGTGCTGTCGATATTTGAGCAGCATGATAGCGTGTTTGCGTTAATACTGCTAATCGCAGATCTCTTTCAAGAGGGATAACTTCTGCTTCGCGAGGGATGCCAGAAAGACCAAGCCAACTGGCAAGCAGTCCTTCATTCATCACACCTTGCCCTGTAAGATCTTTATCTTGCGTTTCATGTATCAATGGAACATCAAAATCACGTGCATAAGTCATTGCACGCCGCATAACAGATGAATTTTGAAGTGTTTTTTTCCCCTCACTAAAAGCAACGGCTCCTGCATCTTTGAGCAAACCAAATTCGGTTATTTCTTGTCCGTTGAAACCTTGTGTGATTGAAGCAACGGGATAAATATTGACCAATGACATTTCCTGTGCTGTATGCGTAATAAATTTAACGAGTGCTACATTATCAATAACTGGATGCGTGTTTGGCATCATAAGAAAGGAAGTAATACCACCTGCTGCGGCCGCGTAACTTGCTGATGTAATTGTTTCACAATGTTCATTCCCTAATTCTTCAACAAAAACGCGCGCATCAACAAGTCCAGGGAGAATTGCTTTGTTTTGTGCGTTAATAACTTCTGCTTCTTCAGGGAATCCCTGATTCAGAGCTTCTTTTCCAGCGGCTATAATTCGTCCATTTTTAACAATAACTGTACCAATTTCATCGATTGCGCGCGAAGGATCAATAATACGAGCATTCTGAAAAACAATTGGTTTTATCATTTTTTTTCTCCACTGATCTTTGCGCGTGAATCTAATAAAGCCTCCATGACAGCCATACGCACTGCAATTCCCATTTCTACTTGTGTCTGAATCATACTTTGTGGTCCATCTGCTATATCGGATGCAATCTCTACACCACGGTTTATTGGTCCAGGGTGCAGAATAATAGAATCATTTTTGGCATAGGCTAAATTTTCTTTATGTAAGCCAAAATAATGGAAATATTCACGCGTAGAAGGAATAAAAGAGCCTGTCATCCGTTCATGCTGTAAGCGCAACATCATGATAACGTCAGCATTTTTAAGACCTTCTTTCATCGTGTTAAAAACCTCAACACTCATATGAGCAATTTCTGCGGGTAAGAGTGTTGAGGGAGCAACAGCACGAACACGAGCACCCAAAGCATTGAGACACAGGATATTGGAACGGGCAACACGTGAGTGTAAGATATCTCCGCAAATCGCAACAGTTAATCCTTCAATACGACCTTTTGCCCTTTTAATGGTTAGAGCATCTAATAAAGCTTGGGTTGGATGTTCGTGGGCACCATCACCTGCATTAATAACACAACAATCAACTTTTTGCGCTAATAAAGCTGCCGCTCCTGCACTGTTATGGCGAAAAACCAATATATCTGGCTTCATCGCATTGAGAGTTGTAGCAGTATCAAGTAATGTTTCTCCCTTTTTTACAGATGAGTTGCCGATCGCAAGACTCATCACGTGTGCACCTAGCCTTTTACCCGCTAATTCAAAAGAAGATTGTGTTCGCGTAGAGGCTTCAAAAAAGAGATTAATTTGAGTCCGTCCATGCAAAGTAGATTTTATTTTATCAATTTTGTTAGAAAGGATAACATTTTCTTCTGCACGATCAAGCAATGTATTAAGATCTTGTACACTCAGATCTTTAATAGCTAAAAGATGTTGATGAGGGAAAAGTGGAAAAAAATTATTTTGCATCATAGCATTCTTCTTTATCTCTCTCTAAACAGGTTAAACAAGCATTTGTTTGAATATGATAAATGTTTCTTAACTCTAAAAAGACAAATAGTCTATGATATGAATGATTTGAATGTAGGAATATACCTATGAGTGCTGTATCTGCGCAAAATACTCGTCGAAAAAATACATTTCTTAGCGATACGCTTATGTTTCGTATTGCTTCTACTTTGCCTAAGTTTTTGTTAGCAAGTTTTGAAGAAATAGGGGATTTTGCCGCGAGTCGAGAAGCATGGAAACTTTCTTACTTAGCGAATCATTATAAGCCTTTACTATGCTATAATGATGAATGGGGGCAACCAACAGAAAGATTAGAGATCCATTCTTCCTATCAAGCTCTTCAACAATATTCTAGACAAGCAGGTTTGGTTACCTCGCTTTGGGAAAATACGAGCTCAGAAAATGGAGTACGCTATCAAGCGCGTGCGATTCGTTTAGCTTTATCTGCTGGTTTAGAAACAGGACATTTGAATGAAGTTATCATAACGAGTGCAGCTATTGCTGTTTTAATTAGTGATATTGAGCTCTTCAAAAAATGGCAAAATGTACTTTTATCACGCCAATATGATTCCTCATCAAAGCCTATTCATCATAAAAAGGCTGCTTCTCTAACTTGTGCATTTGACGATATTGAAAAATACGCTTTCAATTTTCCAAGTGTTAAGAAAATTTCTTTCGATGAAAGTATGGAACGTGATCTATATCGTTTAAATGTTGTAAAAACCAACGTTATTAATCCTACCGCTGACGGATATCTTGTTAGTGCAGATTTAGATGGTCATTTAAGTTGTTTTTTTATTCCACGCATACAAGAAAATGGCGCATTAAATGGATCTATATCGATTCGTCATTTAATTCAGCGTTCTGGAGAACTTTTAACACCAGAGGGGGTTGTCGACTTCCAAGGCAGTTATGGCTGGCTTTTGGGAAATGCTGGAGAAGGGCTTAAAGTTATTAAAGATATCGAGACGATGATGCGTTTCGATCAATCTGTCATATCGGCAGGTGTTTTACGAGCGGCTCTTCAATTTGGTATGGATTTTTTCCGGAAAAAAATGCCCAATCAGCCTTTACCTCCACTGACAGAACGTATTTTTGCAGATATTGCATTAGATATAGCTGCCTCACAAGCATTGGTTTTGCGTTTAGCGAGAGCATTTGACAATGCAGCAAATGACCGTTCTGAAGCAGCTTTTGCCCGCATTATGACACCTATTATTGCTTATCATGTAAGTCAATTGGTTGTGCCTATTATTGGTGAAATTATTGCACAACTTGGTATTGAAAGTTTTATAGAGAATAATCCATTATCACAAATGTTGCATAATGGGCCTGCGCGAATTGTGAGAAATAGTTCTGC
This sequence comes from Bartonella sp. AA83SXKL, assembly GCF_042196965.1. Lineage (NCBI taxonomy): Bacteria > Pseudomonadati > Pseudomonadota > Alphaproteobacteria > Hyphomicrobiales > Bartonellaceae > Bartonella > Bartonella sp. AA83SXKL. The sequence goes on along the minus strand of NZ_JBHIRG010000007.1, from coordinate 90,608 downwards.
TAATCAATTGGTAAAGGATGCCATTCTTATTGCTGAAAAAGCACCGGGATTGTTTCAGAAATTGTTGGAAAAAATTGCTCTTGATATTGGACCAGCGGGACCACGAGCAATTGAAATTATTAAGTCAGCAGGTGATATGGCATCAGCAAATGAAGGTGCAGGAAGATTTTTTGTTGAACAAGTAGCTTATGCAGCAGCAGCAGCAGCATTACGTTCTACAGACATAGAACATGTTGCGAATGCCTATATGGAAAGCCGCCTTGGGGGACAATGGAGATCTTCTTACGGGATGCTCATTGCACGATATAATGCAGGGCATTTGCTCAATGTCCTCTATCCTTCCATATGATGAAAGTTTTGAATTCTATTAAGAGCACCTTGCAATATAAAAGCGGCGGCTGCCGAATCAATACGGCTTGCTCGTTTAGCGCGCGATACATTCATTTCTAAAAGAGACCGTTCCGCAGCAATTGTTGATAAACGTTCGTCCCAAAAAACAAATGGAATTTTTGTATAAGCTTTCATATTGCTCACAAAAGCTCTGGTTGCTTGAACACGAGAGCCACTGCTTCCATTCATGTTAAGAGGTAAGCCAATGATAATAACGCCTACATTTTCACGGTCAAAAATTTTAATAAGTGTGTAAGCATCTTCTGTAAATTTTTTTCGCTGTAGTACAGGACGCGGATTTGAGACAATCAGCCCCCTATCAGAAATCGCAATTCCGATAGTTTTTGTCCCTAAATCTAAGCCTGCTATTGTTTGTCTAGGCAAAAGATGTGTTATAACTTCATCTATATTAATAACAGTCATAAAGGTATAATACGTTTTTTAATGTTTCAGATCTATAGTTATATTCTTTATTCATGTTATCTAATATTCTTGCACTTACAAGTGCAGCCTTGTATAGCCAGAATAAAGATCAATAAATAAACAAAAAAGCAGAAAGGCGTAAAGAGTATGTCTGTTGATCAAGAGACAGTCAAGCGGATAGCACATTTAGCAAGGATTGCCCTCCACGATGATGAGATAGAACCTGTGACAAAAAAAATCAATGCTATTTTAGGTTTTGTAGAGCAATTGAATGAAATTGATGTCAGTGGAGTTGAGCCATTAACATCTGTGATGCCGATGACACTACGAATGCGTGAAGATAGTGTTACAGATGGCGATAAAGCAGCAGATATTGTAGCTAATGCCCCTGTTACAGAAGAAAATTTTTTTCTTGTCTCAAAAATTGTTGAGTAACTTTTTATATTTTTGAAATTTGAGAACCAATATGACTGATTTAACAACTCTCACAATTGCGCAAGCTCGTGATGCTCTAACAAAGAAAAATCTCACAGCAACAGAATTAACGGAAGCTTATTTAAAAGCAATAGAGTTGGCAAATCCAACTTTGAATGCTTATGTAACAATAACAGCAGAACAGGCAATGAAAATGGCTGCTGAATCAGACAGTCGCTTAGCGAAAGGACAGGGAGGGCTTTTGGAAGGAATTCCCTTGGGGATTAAAGATCTTTTTGCAACCTATGGTGTTCATACTCAAGCCTGTTCAAATATCCTTGATGGTTTTAAACCGCACTATGAATCAACTGTCACGGCTAATTTATGGCAAGATGGTGCTGTGATGTTAGGAAAACTTAATATGGATGAGTTTGCTATGGGCTCATCCAACGAAACATCATATTATGGTCCCGTTATTAGTCCATGGAGAAAAAAAGGCTCAAATGAAAAACTCGTACCCGGTGGTTCTTCAGGGGGATCCGCAGCCGCTGTTGCTGCACAAATTTGTGCTGGTGCAACTGCAACCGATACAGGTGGCTCAATACGTCAACCAGCAGCTTTTACTGGAACTGTAGGAATAAAGCCAACTTATGGACGTTGTTCGCGATGGGGCGTTGTCGCGTTTGCTTCATCTCTTGATCAAGCTGGACCTGTTGCTAGAGATGTTCGTGATTGTGCTATCTTACTCAGATCAATGGCCTCTTTTGATGAAAAAGATTCTACTTCCGTCAATTTACCAGTTCCTGATTATGAAAGTTATCTTGGTCAATCAATCAAAGGAATGAAAATCGGTATTCCAAAAGAATATCATGTGGATGGAATGTCTCCAGAAATTATTGAGCTTTGGCAAAAAGGAATAAATTGGTTAAAAGAAGCAGGTGCTGAGATTAAAGATATTTCTTTGCCCCATACAAAATATGCTCTACCTTCTTATTACATTATAGCTCCTGCAGAAGCCTCTTCTAATTTAGCGCGTTATGATGGTGTGCGTTTTGGTTTGCGCATGCCTGGAAAAGACATCATTGAGATGTATGAAAATACGCGTTCTGTTGGTTTTGGTGATGAAGTCAAACGGCGCATTCTGGTTGGGACTTATGTTCTTTCATCAGGTTATTATGATGCCTGTTATTTAAGAGCTCAAAAAGTAAGAACACTCGTAAAACGTGATTTTGATCAATGTTTTGCTTCAGGCATTGATGCTATTTTGACACCAGCAACACCAACATCTGCTTTTGGTATTGCTGATGAAAAAATAAAAAATGATGCTGTAGCAATGTATCTTAATGATATTTTTACTGTACCAGTTAATATGGCTGGATTACCAGGAATTTCTGTTCCTGCTGGTCTGTCATCAAATGGTTTACCTCTAGGATTGCAATTGATTGGTAAACCTTTTTCTGAAGAAGTCATTTTTCAGATAGCGCACATTATTGAACAAGAAGCAGGAATATTCAGTGCAGAAAAATGGTGGATGTAATAGTCAAAATTCACAAAGGAGCATTTCTCATCCTTAATGAGAAATGCTTTTTTAAATGGTGGAGGGATGAGCTCTATTTCCTTAATTCGTAGTCTTACCCACCAAGATAGGCTTCTTTAACACGCGAATCAGAGAGCATAGTTTTTCCTTCACCGTGAAATAAAATATGTCCTACCTCTAAAATATAAGCATAGTCAGCTATGGAAAGTGCAGCAAATGCATTTTGTTCAATAAGAAGAACAGTTTTCCCCATATCATTAATTTTTCGAATAATCGAAAAAATTTCTCGAACGAGAAGTGGTGCTAACCCCAACGAGGGTTCATCTAATATGACCATATCAGGATTGCTCATAAGTGCACGGCCCACAGCAACCATCTGTTGTTCACCACCTGACATTGTTCCTCCCAACTGTTTTGCTCTTTCACGTAGGCGCGGAAAAAGATCAAATATCCATTCAATATCACGGGAAATTCCCTGCTTATCGTGACGAATATAAGCGCCTAGATGAAGATTCTCTAAAACAGTGAGATGGGGCATGATACGTCGTCCTTCAGGGCTTAGAGCAATCCCTAATCGCAAAATCTCTTCTGGTGATTTTTTAATAATAGATTTGCCATTATAGGTAATTTCTCCATAAACAGAGCGATTAAGCCCTGTAATAGAACGTACAATACTGCTTTTTCCTGCACCATTGGCTCCAATTAAAGTGACAATACTGCCCCGCTTTATGGACATAGAAAGATTTTGGACAGCTTTAATGGCGCCATAATGAACGTAAAGATTTTTTATTTTAAGAATATCCATAAACATCTCCGCCAAGATAAGCTTCAATAACTTTAGGGTTATTACGAATTTCATCTGGTGTACCACTGGCAATGCAACAGCCATATTCCATAACCAAAATATGTTGGCAAAGCCCCATAACCACTTTCATATCGTGCTCAATAAGAAGAATTGTAAGATCAAAGTCTTTTTGCACTTTTGCTATGAATTTTCTAAGATCTTCACTTTCTTGTGGATTCATGCCAGCAACAGGTTCATCAAGAAGAAGCAATTTGGGCTTTGTGGCTAACGCACGTGCAATTTCTAGACGTCGTTGCACACCATAAGGTAAAGCTGTTGCCGATTGATTGGCAAGATGATCAAGTTGTAGCTGTTCAAGGAGCTCCAAGGAATTTTTATAAACTTCCTTCTTTTCTTTTATTGCTTTTGAAAAAAAGAGAGCTGAAGAAAACCAAGGATATTTTTGTCGAACATGCGCTCCTACCATAACATTCTGCAAAACCGTTAACCCTGAGAAAAGACGAATATTTTGAAATGTTCTGGCAATATGGCTTCTACAGATAATATAAGGAGACGCTCCAGAAATTTTTTTCTCATCAAAAAGAATAATGCCGCTTGTAGGAGCATAAAATCCAGAAATCATATTGAAAACTGTTGTTTTTCCAGCACCATTGGGACCAATTAATCCAGTAATACTTCCTCGTTTAATTGCCATATTAACATTATTTACAGCAACTAATCCGCCAAAACGCATTACAATATTATTGAGTGAAAGGATATTGTCGTTCATAGCTTTCCCTCAGTATTAGAAAGCTTTTTGCGTGTCAAAAAGCTATAAATTCCATTCCATGAAAACTCTCGTTGTCCCATTAACCCTTTTCTCCAAAACAAGATAATTACCAGCAATAAAAGAGAAAAAACAACCATACGAAGCCCTGGGGTTTCTGGAATATGTATAAAACCTAAGTCAAATGGACTTTCAATAATACGAAGCCATTCAAGCATGACTGTAATAATAATGCTGCCAATAATGCTCCCTGTAATTGAACCGAGACCACCAGCAACAACAATCATTAAAATATTAAAAGTCAGAAGAAAATTAAACATTTTTGGATCAATGGTTGAAATAAGAGCCGCCATTAATGCGCCACCTATACCTGCAAAAAACGCTCCAACAGTAAAGGAAAAACTACGGTAGAAAAAAGCATTAATTCCCATAGTTTTCGCAGCTATTTCATCATCACGAATAGCACGTAATACGTTACCAGTATTACTTTGCAGTAAGAGGACAATAAAGAGAACTGTAATTGCTAGCCAACCATAGTTCCACCATAATGTTGCATTTTGAGGTATTCCTTTGATTCCCAAAGAGCCATTTGTGAGCGATGTTGCGTTCGTAATGACAATGCGAATAATTTCCGCAAAACCTAATGTTGCAATTCCAAGATAATCGCCACCAAGACGCAATATTGGTAAAGCAATTAATAAACCTATAACAGCAGCACACAAACCACTTACAACAACAGCGATAAAAAAAGGTAACTGCAAATGATATAATGGTTCAGCAATAGGCTCAAGAATCCACATCATTTCTTTTTGTTCAGGGGAAAGAAGTAAAATTGCGCAAACATAAGCACCAATAGCCATAAATCCAGCATGTCCAAGAGAAAACATACCTGTGAAACCGTAAATCAAATTAAGCGAAATTGCCAATATCGCATTAATAGCAATCAGATTGATGATACGAAGCGTATAGTCATTAAAATGGCTATCAGCATAAAATAAAAAACCTATGAGAACTAAAACACTTATACACGATAAAACAGTTGTCGCTGACTTTGCCATTAGATTTTCTCCTGATTTCTTTTACCCATTAATCCTGTGGGCAATATCAATAGAATCAGAATCAATAAAATGAAAGCGAAGGCATCTCGATATCCAGATAGCGCGGGGAAAAATGCGATAATCATAATTTCAATAAACCCTAATAACAATCCTCCCAACATTGCTCCTGGTATCGAACCAATACCTCCGATAACAGCAGCAATAAATGCTTTGAGACCAGGAAGAACACCCATATAAGGCTGAATTTGAGGATAACGTAAAGACCACATAATGCCAGCTATGGCGGCAAGAGCTGAGCCTATTCCAAATGTAAACGCAATAACTTTATTGACAGACACACCCATCAAACGTGTTGTTTCAATATCATGGGAGATTGCGCGCATAGCAAGACCCGGTTTTGTTTTATGGATAATCCATAATAGTAATAAAATAAGAATTAATGACACAAAGGGAACGATCAGAGACATGGGAGCAATTCTGATGATACCATCTGCTCCTGATCCTAGATGCCATAAAAATGGTGTTACAAGAAAGTCTGGCTGTTGTACACCTTTCGGAACACCACTAAAGAGTACAGTAGCAAGATTTTCAATAAAAAAAGAAACACCAATTGCACCGATAAGTGCCGAAATACGCGGAGCATGGCGTAGAGGTTTATAAGCAAATTGATCAACAGCAACACCCACAGCACTTGTAATAAAAATGGAAAAACAAAGAGCTAAAACCCAAATCGGTGTAAAGTCTTGCGGGGAAATTTTAAAATAATAAACAAATCCTAGCGCAAGAATTAAAAAAGCAGCAATCCAATAAATTGGAGGACGCCTTTTAAAGCCTATAAAGACCGAATAATAAACAAGAGCAACAAGGAACAAAAGAAGAAAAGCTGCCCAAGCAGGCATAAAGCCAATTGTGGAAAAGAAAACAAAATATGCTCCCAGCATAAAGATATCACCGTGAGCAAAATTAATGAGTCTCAGTATACCGTAGACCATGGTGTAGCCAATAGCAATAAGCCCATAAAGAGATCCCAATGCCAGTGCATTAAAAAAGTACTGGATGAACATTTCAGTGCTCATCTCTCATCCTTCCACATTTGTTAATTTACATAGGACAATAAGAAATTTCTAAATTTGGTTGAGAAAAAAATCCTCAACCAATTCTTGCATTTTAGTAAGTAAAACTTTTTAATTAAAAAGCAGGTTTAACTTCTTCTAAATAAACACGTTTTCCATCCTGTATTTTAATGATACCAATAGGAATTTTAGGGTTATGATTTTCATCCATTGACATATCCCCAAAGGGGGTAGGAAAATCTTTTAATTGGCTAAGTGCGATAGTAATTTTTTCACGATCAGTGCTACCAGCATTTTCAATAGCCTTCATGAACATCATATAACTCGTGTATCCCAAAACAGAATTGATATTTGGCTCTTTGTCTGGGTAAGCTTTTTTCCATTCTTTTGTGAATTCTTGCGCAGCTACTGACATATTTGGCATATCCTCACTATAGGGAAGTGTCGTATGTAAGAAACCTTCTGCAGCTTTTCCTGCAATCGTAATGGTTTCTGGATTATCCATAGCATCTCCACCCATAATTTGAAACTTAGCCCCTAATTCTCGTGCTTGTTTCATGATGATAGCACCTTCAGAAAAGTAAGATGGAATGAATAAGATATCAGGTTTCTGGGCGATAATTTGCGTGAGAACAGCTGAAAAGTCCTGATCTCCAGAATTATAATTTAAATTTGAGATAACTTCACCACCTAATTTTTTGAAAGCACGCGTAAAATAACTTGCAAGACCAATAGCATAATCGCTTGAAATATCTTTAAGGATAGCAGCCTTTTTTGCGTGTAAAGTTTGGCTTACATAAGTTGCGATTCCTACTCCTTGATAGGAATCAATAAAGCAAGCACGAAAGTAATATTTTTTACCCTGTGTAACAAGGGGACTTGTTGAGGACGTTGTAATGGTTGGAGTCTTTGCCTTTTCAGATATTTCACCACCTGCTAACGAGAGTGAAGAACCATAGCTACCAATGATTCCACTCACTTTTTCACTTGCTGTTAAACGCATAACAGCATTAGCCGCTTCTACTTTATCAGATTTGTTATCAATAATAACAAGTTCCACTTTACGTCCTAAAATTTCTGGAACTTTTTTATGGGCTAATTCTATACCTCTAATTTCAAGCTGACCTCCAAATGCATTTTGACCACTTAATGGAAGATAAACACCAATCTTAATAGGTTCACTCGCATAAACATTTGCTGTAAATGCCATAAATGCTGCGATTATCGTAAGGATTTTCTTCAATTGCATTGCGCATTTTCCTTAATTGAATTGTCGTTTTTTCACCTTATATTGAACTTCTTCATCATGCAAGTTACACATTAATCAAAATATCATTATGTAAAAAAACTTTTATATGACCTCTTTTGTAGGGCACCCCTTGTAAGGTATGTAAAGTGTACAATCAAATAGTTTTATAAATATTCATGTTGATATTCTCTGACATTAACATAGAAGATACGACAATGTGGGGAAATCTTATCTTGGGGCTTGCGTGTTGATACAAGAGCAATGTTTACTTAAACTTAGAGAATCAATATCGTACAATTTATAAGCTACAGGATCACGTTATTATGACGAGTAAGGATGCATTAAAGGATTGTTCCCCATCTGAGGATAGTATAGGTGCTTGTGGGGAGATTATCGAAATCAGTGGTGTCATTAAGTGGTTTGATGGTAGTAAGGGGTATGGATTTATTGTACCTGATTTACCTCATTTTCCCGATATATTATTGCATGTTACGGTAATGCGAAGGGATGGTTTTCAAACAGCTTTAGAGGGAGCTAAAGTCATTTGTGCTGTGGAAAAAACTGAACGAGGGTTAAAGTGCGTTCAGGTGAAATCCATAGATTGTTCTTCAGCAATTCATCCATCAGAAGTTCCTGCCCGTACCCATGTTGTTGTTACTCCAGAAAGTGGACTAGAACGAGCAATTGTTAAATGGTTTAATCGTGACAAAGGATACGGTTTTCTTAGCCGTGGGCAAGGAACAGAAGATATTTTTATTCATATGGAAACATTGCGCCGTTTTGGTTTAGCAGAGCTTCGTTCTGGCCAAGTTGTTCTTGTACGTTTTGGTAAAGGAGAAAAAGGTTTAATGACAGCAGAGATTTATCCGGACATAGGCATTCCTTTAGCTACGCATTGAATTTCACGAGTGAAATCAGTATGTTTTCTATATTTTTAAAGATGGTTATTCCGTAAATTGCTATAGAGGTAGATTTTTAAAGAAAATATGGCTCTCGTGAATCCATAAACCAAATGAAGAAAATTTCGCATATTACGTTGAAAGAAACTAGAAAATAACAAGGAAGCAATCCTCTTTTTTTTTGACTTTTAAACTCTGGTACCTTTTATTTTAGAAACAAAATTTAAAATTTTTCTGTGGTGGAGACAAGAATGTTAAAGCCTTTTAAAAAGGGGCATATTGTTTTATTGGTGATGCTTTTTATGTTAGATATGCGTGTTGTTGTAGCAAAGGAGCCCATAGAGATTCCTGTGCATCCAATTCCTTTAGAAATACATACAAAGCAAGGTTCGGTTTTTTATAAGGTAGAGATTGCTTTTACGCCATCTCAAGCAGCAGCTGGTTTAATGTATCGAACTGATTTTCCACGCGATCGTGCAATGCTCTTTAAGCAGCTAAAAAGTTCTCGATCGGGAGATGAGCAGAAAATTTTTATGTGGATGGCAAATACGCCTTTACCTTTAGATATGATTTTCTTAAACTCTGAGGGAATTATTGTATCGATTATTGAAAATACTTCTCCACTTTCAACAAAGACCATTTCATCAGAAGTTCCTGCAGCTTTTGCACTTGAAATTAACGCTGGTGAAGTTTCTAAAAAAAAGATACAAAAAGGACAACGTGTTATTCATCCTGTACTTTGTGGAAAGTGCAATAAAAAATGACCGCTGAAGATATTCGTTTTTTTGAATATAATGGTTTGCAATTTGCTTATCGAGAAGAAGGGCAGGGCGCGCCTATTTTGTTGATCCATGGTTTTGGATCTTCTGCACGGGTGAATTGGTATGCAACGGGTTGGTTTCGTATTCTCACTGAAGCAGGATATCGTGTTATTGCTCTTGATAATCGCGGTCACGGAGATTCAGTTAAAAGTTATGATCCTGTCTTTTATACACCTCAAGCTATGGCTGGCGACGCAGTAAAGTTACTGCAGCATTTAGAGTTATCTAAAGCCCATGTTATGGGATATTCTATGGGGGCTCGTATTAGTGCTTTCATGGCTCTTTTGCATCCAACATATGTACACAGTGTTATTTTTGGTGGTTTAGGTATTGGTATGGTGACGGGAGCAGGAAATTGGGAGCCTGTTGCTGAGGCCCTTTTAGCAGAAGATATTTCCACTATTACCAATACGCGCGGTTTAATGTTCCGTAAATTTGCAGATCAAACGAAAAGCGATAGGCGTGCTCTTGCTGCTTGTATCATTACATCAAAACAGGAGTTAACGGTGTCTGAAGTTTACAAAATCAAACAACCAGCACTTGTTGCCGTTGGTTCATTAGATGAAATTGGCGGTGATGCAGAGCCATTGGCAGCCTTGTTGCCTTGTGGTGAAGTTTTATCAATTCCTGATCGAGATCATATGCTTGCTGTAGGCGATAAAGTTTATAAAAAAGGCGTTATCGATTTTCTTTCTCGTTATCCTATAAAATAAGAACTCTTCATAGCTTTTAGAATTTACAGAAATACCCAATATTTTTATTTCGTATAAATTGAAAAAAGCTTATTAAAAAATCTTTCTGTTGTGACATAAGTTTTTATAAAAAATGAAAAGAAAAATAAACTCTTATTAGCTTATTTTGTATATTTTCCAGAGACGTAATTCTTCTAAGATTAGATAATTATAATTTAAAGGTTATTAAAAAGAATTATTTTCGAATGATGTAATAAATATTTTTTGCTAAAAAATGTAGTTTTAAATAAAAAAATATTTTTATTTGTATTTTTTATAAAATAAACAAAATTATAAATCATTGATCAATTTATTTTTACGAATATGCGTTTTAAATACAGATGCTAAAATTGGAGATAAAGTAAAATTATTAAAAATATACAGTTTTTTTGCCATTTTTTAATCTATACGGGTATATTTAATAATGATAGACTCCTTTTGTAAACGTTCTTTATGAATGTATAAAGAACGTTGTGAATATATGTAATATTAAGTAAATATTCAGATTATGCTTTTTTACTGACTTTACAGAATCATAAGAGTGTCTTATTTGCACGACACGCAATTATTTTAATCGTTTCAAAAAAACAGGAGAGCATAGTGAATGCTGATGAAATAAAAAAACTTGATAATTATTTTAAAAATATATTCCAAAACTCAGCATTGCAAGTCAGAGCACGGCCTAAAAAGAGTGATTCTTGTGAGGTTTATATGGGAGATGAGTTTTTAGGCATTATCTATCGAGATGAAGATGAAGATGAGCTCTCCTATAATTTCTCAATGGCTATATTAGATATTGATTTAGAAAATTGATTCGTTATTCATAGTTGAATGAAGTCTTTTTTATCCCATAAGATTTATATAAGTTTTAACGCTTTAAAACTCGTATGGTTATTTCGTGCAATAATAAGATGGTCATGGATAATAATTCCTAATGCATTTGCGGCATCTTTTAATCTATATGTCATTGTTATATCTGCATTAGAGGGGGTGGAATCGCCAGAAGGGTGATTGTGGACTAAGATAAGTCCTGATGCGGATAACTCTAAAGCTCGAGAAATAACTTCACGAGGATAAACAGGGGTATGATCAATGGTTCCAGTTTGTTGTACCTCATCAGCAAGTAAGCCGTTTTTCTTATCAAGAAACAAAATACGAAATTGTTCACGTGTTTCGTGAGCCATAACAGCTTTACAATACGCTAACACTTTATCCCATGATGAAAAAATATCGCGCTTAAACAATTGCGCACGAGCAAGACGTCCAGCAACATCTGAAATAATTTTTAAATCAACTGCAGTGGCGGGACCACATCCTGGAATTTCTTGAAGTCGGTGAATATCCGCTCCCAACACATCAGCTAATGAACCAAAACGTGCTATCAAATTTTTAGCTATGGGTTTTGTGTTTGCACGGGGTATTGTGCGAAAAAGCAATAATTCAAGATATTCATAATCTTCAATTGCATTTCCTTTTGACTTTAAATAGCGCTTCCGAAGACGTTCACGATGGCCTTGATAATGTTTATGAAGCTGTGCGTTTTTCTGAGGCTCTTCACTTTTTCTTTCTGATACTGGGGTGAGTGGAGAACTCGATGTTAATGCAAAGTGATTACTTTGAGTATCTTCCTTTTGATTTAATTTTTTAGCCATAACATCTCTACATTGCGTTAGGTATGCGAATTTGGAATATAAAAAATATTTTTAGGAGATTGTGTAAATATTTCATACCCTTCATTTGTAACACCAATTGTATGTTCATATTGTGCTGTCAGAGAGCGGTCACGGGTAACAGCAGTCCAACCGTCAGATAAAATCTTAACTTGTGGTTTACCAAGGTTAATCATAGGCTCAATTGTAAACATCATACCTTGTTTTAATTCAACTCCTTCTCCAGGATTTCCATAATGGAGGATATTGGGAGCATCATGAAAAAGCTGGCCGATACCATGTCCGCAAAAATCTCTCACAATTGAACAGCGTTCAGATTCAGCATACTGTTGAATGGCTGCCCCAATATCACCTGTCGTTACTCCAGGCTTAACGACAGCGATTCCTTGCATAAGACTTTCATAGGTTATTTTTAGCAAGCGTTCTGCTGCACGCCTAATTTTTCCAACAGGATACATTCGGCTTGAATCCCCATGCCAACCATCAAGGATAAAGGTTACATCAACATTTACAATATCACCTTCTTGCAAAGGTCTTTTATTGGGAATGCCATGGCAGACAACGTGATTGATAGATGTACAGCATGAATGGCTGTATCCATGATAATTTAGATCAGCAGGAAGTGCTCCTCGCTTAGCTCCAAAAATAAATACAAAATCATCTATTTCTTGCGTAGTAACGCCCGGCTTAATAATATCTGTAAGCGCATCAAGGCATTCTGCAGCAATACGACCAACTTCACGCATTTTAGCAAAAGCATAATCATCGAAAATGCGGATTTTTCCATTAAATTTTAAAGGGATTTTATTATATTCGATATACTCAGTCATTGTTTCTTCTATTTTCTATTTTTACTCTCTGAATCGGAAAAATGCCTTCTACACTTACATGACACTTTACAGCATAACATTCTACTCCTGATTTTAATGCTAAATCAAACTTACGTCCATAGAGTGGATCAAGATCATGACAAATTGTAAAAGCTGAGCAATCTTCTCGTTGAATAATATAAAGCATAGCAGCTCGTTTTCCTTGTTGTACAACTCCTACGAGCTCATCAAGGTGACGTGCACCACGTTTTGTTTCGCTATCAGGAAATTCTGCTAATCCTTTCTGACGAATAAAATGAACATTTTTGACTTCTAGGTAACAATCAGGAAGAATGTCATCACGTAAAAGAAAGTCAATTCGTGATTGTGTCCCATAGCGTTGTTCTTTTAAAATTGTTTTATATCCACTTAATTCTGGTAGTAATCCGTTTTGAATTGCTTCTAACGCAAGTTTATTGGGTAAAGAAGTATTAATGCCAACCAAAGTATTATCGGCTTCAATAATTTCTAATTGATAGGCATATTTTCGTTTGATGTTGTTATGATAAGAAAGCCAAATATTGGTGTTGAAAGCTGTTAATCCAAGCATTGATCCTGTATTAGGTACAGACACGGTGAGGACATGCTGATCATCTTGTTGAACATCCGCAAGAAAACGTTTATAACGACGGATAAGCTTTGCAGGAAAAAGTTTGGGAATAAAGTGCATATCCCTTTTTTAGGATTTATGATTTCATAATTCAACTGAGATTATGATTTACAGGGGCTGTTCCCTATTAAAAAAGATAAAATTGATGTAAAAAACGCTACGATATCTTATATAAATTGTTATAAATTCCATCGTTCACTTTAATGGCTTTTAAAATTTATTATTAGGTTTAGAAACTATTATCTTTGAATGAAAAGATAGATTATCTATAATTTATTATTAAACAGCATTAGAGTATTGTGAAAAAGGTTTCGTAAAAATAGTGGAGAGGGAGATAGTTTAAGTGAAACTAGGTAAAATTGATGGCAGGAACGAATAGGAATCGTGAAAATTTAACAAATGGTCCCATTATTATTTTAGTTGAACCGCAGCTTCCTGAAAACATTGGTATGGTCGCAAGGGCAATGGCAAATTTTGGGCTTTCTAAGCTTCGATTAGTCAAACCTCGAGAAATGTTTCCAAATGAAAAAGCTAGAGCTGCTGCAAGTAAAGCTGATCATGTCATTAACAATGCTGTAATTTTTAACACATTGCGTGATTCAATTGCAGATTTACACTATGTTTTTGCCACAACAGCACGTGAAAGATGTGGATTTAAAACTGTAAAAAGTGCTGTCGAAGCAGCAAGCGTATTACGTCAGCGTGAAAGTATCGGACATAAGACCGGGATTGTCTTTGGAAGAGAGAGATGGGGACTAGAAAATGATGAAATCAGCCTTGTTGATGAAATTATTACTTTTCCAGTTAATCCTGCTTTTGCGTCACTTAATATTGCGCAAGCGGTTCTTTTAATGTCTTACGAATGGATGAAAACTGGTTTAGAGAATGTCAGCGATACGGCATTTCGTGCAGCAGAGATGGAACCTGCAAATAAAACAATTTTCCATGGTTTTTTATCTCAGTTAGAAGAGGCTTTGAATATCCGTGGGTATTTTAGACCACCAGAACGTAAAGAAGTAATGCTTGCAAATTTGCGCTCTGTTTTTACGCGCGCTAACTTTAGTGAACCTGAGGTTCGTTTATTGCGAGGCATTATATCTTCTTTGGATCATTTTTCGCCACAATATCCACGGGGGAGTAGAACACCGGAAGAGCGTGATCGTAAAAAAATTAAAAATAAGTGTGGAAACTAATGGATGAACGACCTGTTCTTTTTTTTGATAGCGGTATTGGTGGTTTAACAGTGTTCAGGGAAGCGCGTGTTCTTATCCCTGACATGCAATTTATCTATGTTGCTGATGATGCAGGATTTCCTTATGGAAATTGGAAAGAAAATATTTTGAAAGAGCGTATTTTGAAGATTTTTACAAATCTTTTAACACGTTACAATCCAGCTTTATGTGTGATTGCTTGCAACACTGTTTCTACACTGATGATAGCAGATTTACGACAGAATTTTCCTCATATCCCTTTTGTAGGAACGGTTCCTGCAATTAAATCAGCTGCTGAACAAACAAAATCTGGTTTTATTTCCGTATTAGCGACTCCTGGAACAGTTAAACGTGCTTATACAAATGAATTAATTAACTCTTTTGCTAGACAGTGTCATGTTCAGCTTGTGGGAAGTAAAAAGCTGGCTGGACTTGCTGAAGATTATTTACGGGGAAAATCTATCGATTCAGAAGAGTTAAGAAAAGAAATCCTGCCATGTTTTGTGGAAAAAAATGGACAATATACGGATGTTATTGTTTTAGCCTGCACACATTATCCTTTTTTGATTAATTTCTTTCGTGAACATGCTTTATGGTCCGTTGAGTGGATTGATCCGGCGAAAGCGATCGCCAAACATATCAGATCTTTATTACCATTGTCGGGAAAGATACACCATCAATATATAAAGAAATATCAAGATTTTGCGTTGTTGACATCGAAAAATATCACTTCTTTAACGGAGAATTTGTTTAAAGGATTTGGCTTAAAACTCATGAAAGGAGTTGACTTTGGGTTACGAGACCAATAATGATGATCTAGCTATTTTTTCAAGAAAATAGCATTAATTGACGTGTCCCGTGGATAACTTTGCATATTGATATGTTAAGGTATTCTGTCAGTCTTTAGTATTTAAAGGCAGAGGAGGGCGCGTTTCCTTGGGGTCTTAAGATCTCGTGTTTTATTTATAAGGAAATGCGATGAGTAAACGCGAAACAACAAAGTATAAAATTGACCGTCGTATGGGAGAAAATATTTGGGGGCGTCCAAAATCTCCTGTCAATCGTCGTGATTATGGTCCAGGTCAGCATGGACAGCGTCGTAAAGGAAAACTTTCTGACTATGGGGTTCAGTTGCGCGCTAAACAGAAATTGAAAGGGTTTTATGGAGATATTTCAGAAAAACAATTTCATAAAACCTATGAAGAGGCAGCTCGTCGACGGGGCGATACTGGCGAAAATCTTATCGGTCTGTTAGAATCACGTTTGGATGCTGTTGTTTATCGTGCAAAATTCGTACCTACGATTTTTGCTTCTCGCCAATTTATCAATCACGGTCATGTTAATGTCAATGGGCGGCGCACAAACATTCAATCTTATCGTTGTAAACCAGGTGATGTTATTGAGGTTCGGGAAAAATCGAAACAACTTGTTTTAGTGTTAGAATCAGTGCAATTGGCAGAACGTGATGTCCCTGATTATATTGAAGCAGATCATAAACAGATGAAAGCAACCTTTACACGTATTCCTGCTTTTGCAGATGTTCCTTATGCTGTGCAAATGGAACCTAATTTGGTTGTTGAATTTTATTCTCGATAATTTTTCTGTAAGAGAAATTGTTTCTCTCTTCTATTATAATAACTTCAAAATATTGTGTTATTCTTACAATATTTGAAGTTAATAAGTTCTTTTTGTAAATGGTTCTATATTAAGTTTATTGCTATGTTTTATAGTCATAAATTTGTATAGTTCCATTTCTTTTTTGTGTATCTAATTTATAAATTCAAAAAACATAAATATAAGCTTGCTTTAATATTTGTTTTTATCTTTGCAAAACGAGCCGTTTATTGTGCAGGATATAGTATTATGAATGATGTTTCAGTTGAATATCAGGCAATAGAAGAAAACAAAGGGAGAGATGATCCTTTAATAAGCGAAGCAGATAATTGTCATCCAATGTTTCGTGTTGCTCCTTCAAGCGTAGAATTTAATAAATTGCGCAAACGACTTTTACGTCATATGCGACAAGCTTTGGATGATTTTTCTATGCTCTCTACAGGGAAAAAATGGCTTGTTGCTTTATCGGGTGGAAAAGACTCTTATGGTTTATTAGCGCTTCTTTTAGACTTAAAGTGGCGAGGTCTTTTATCCGTTGAAATTCTTGCCTGTAATCTTGATCAAGGGCAACCAGGATTTCCTAAGCATATTCTTCCAGATTTTTTAAGTTCTTATAAAATTCCATATCGTATTGAATATCAGGATACTTATTCCATTGTTACAGATAAATTGGCAGAGTCGCAGACATATTGTTCACTTTGTTCTCGATTACGACGTGGTAATCTCTATCGTATTGCACGTGAAGAGGGATGTTCTGCATTAGTTTTAGGTCATCATCGTGATGATGTTTTAGAAACATTTTTTATGAATTTGTTTCATGGTGGCCGATTAGCTGCTATGCCTGGAAAACTTAAAAATGATGAAGGAGATCTTTTTGTGTTACGTCCTCTTGTTTATGCTGCTGAGGAAGATATGGAAAAATTTTCTCAAGAAATGCAATTTCCAATTATTCCTTGTAATCTTTGCGGTAGTCAAGATGGATTACAACGTAATGCAATGAAAGAAATGCTGAAAAATATAGAAAGACAAATGCCAGGACGTAAAGATACGATGATTCGCGCTTTAACAAATGTACGCCCAAGTCATTTGCTTGATAAGAAATTCTTTGATTTTAAAACGTGTTAATAAAAATTAGATATTTTAAAAAATAAGTTCAAAGAATTTACGATAAGATACTTATTTATAATGATAATTTATTGTTTTTTAATTTAAATACCGTCAGATTGTTTTGTTTCAAATTCTCTTATATTGCATCTATAAAAAACATCTGCCTGCATATCACAAAGGAAATTCTTGTGTGCATAAAACACTCTTGAAAAAAGTTTCCTTTCACTAACCAATGACTGTCGTAATATGAAAAATGGGAAAATAGTACGGTTGTCGATTTGCTCTTTTGTTAATTAAAGATGGTGAACCTTGTGGATTTTATTCTTTTGCGCCGCTGTCACCGCCATTTAAAGCTCATTTAAGGCATTAAATTAAGAGAATATATAACTGCTTGGTATTTGGGGAGTGTATAGCAAACATTCAGAGCAAGGATTGCTCGTAAATTCTCATGAAGTGAGCTATATAAGTGATCAAGTTCGATTGTGAGTAGCTGATCTTTTTATAAACCGATGCTAATAGAAATCTTCATCATTGAGGACAGGGAAGGAGTTAAATTTTTAAACTGCTATACCATAAAGGTCATAGGCATCCGATTGTTCGATTTTAACGGTGACAAATTCACCAACACGCAGTGGGCGTCGTGATGATATATGGACAACACCATCTATTTCTGGAGCATCGTACTGACTACGTCCTTTGGCAACTTTTCCTTGACTTTCATCGATAAGCACTCGGAGTCTTTTTCCAATTTTTTTCTTTAAAAGATGTGTAGAAATTTGTTGTTGTCTTGCCATAAAACGATGCCAGCGGTTTTCTTTCACCTCTTCAGGAATATTTTCTAATCCCAAATCATTTGCGGCAGCTCCTTTTACTTTTTCATATTTAAAGCACCCCGCGCGTTCAATTTTTGCTTCTTCTAGCCATTCTAGAAGTATATTAAAATCTTCATTCGTTTCACCAGGAAAACCAACGATAAATGTTGATCGCAAAGTAAGATCTGGACATATTTTCCGCCATTTTTCAATTCTACGGTTTGTTTTTTCCATAAGTGCGGGACGCTTCATGTGATGCAAAACAGTCGGTGATGCATGCTGAAAAGGTATATCCAGATAAGGAAGAATTTTTTTTGCAGCCATAAGTTCGATAACTTCATCAACATGGGGATAAGGATAAACGTAATGCATACGTATCCAAATACCCATATCGCCTAGTTCACGACAAAGATCAAAGAATTTCGTTTTGATTGTACGATCTTTCCAAGAATTTTCGAGATATTTAAGATCAACACCATAAGCACTCGTATCTTGTGAAATAACCAAAAGTTCTTTTACACCCGCTTGCACGAGTTTTTCAGCTTCACGAAGAACATCGCTGATGGGACGTGAAGTGAGATCACCACGCAAAGTAGGGATGATACAAAAACTACACCGATTAGAGCATCCTTCAGAAATCTTTAAGTAGGCGTAATGGCGAGGTGTTAAACGAATACCTTGGGGAGGAACTAAATCAAGAAAAGGATCATGAACAGGAGGAATTGCTGTATGAACAGCTTCTATAACGCTTTCATAAGCTTGCGGTTTTGTAATAGCCAATACATTAGGATATGTTTGGCGAATAGCATCAGGATCAGCACCAAGACACCCTGTTACAATAACTTTTCCATTTTTTTTAAGAGCTTCATCAATATTGGCTAATGATTCTCTCCTTGCCGAGTCAAGAAAACCACAGGTATTCACAATAACGACATCAGCTCCTTGATGTTGACGTGAAATATCATACCCTTCAGAGCGAAGGCGTGTAATAATTCGCTCAGAATCTACGAGTGCTTTTGGGCATCCGAGGGAGACAAAACTAATACGAGGTGCTACCATAATGATCCTACAATTACTATGAATGATTGAGTTACGCTTTTATTAACTTAAAAATAATGTTCTTTATTTTTATACCTATGCAATACAATCTGTTACAAAGTTATTTGATTTTTTTCTACAAAATTTTATATGTTTTTATGCATGCATACAATTTTGTCTTATTATATCGTAAAATTCCGTCATTGAGGATGATGATATAAGGCTGCTTCCTTCAAAGCATTTAAGTTCTTTTCAAAGTACGTGGTGAATATTTTAAAACTTACTTGTCAAGCCTTGCGTAAGAGAAGGACATGGAGGGGAAGGGGAAAGTGAAACCCGCTCGATAAGGATCTGGATTGTTTATAAACCTAATTGGGGGCATCCTTTGGCTGTGGAGAAGAAGTCAATTGCGTGTGGCACAATAAAAAAATGCTCAACAGTTTCTTACTGCGATATCTATCGCGTACTATAAGGTTCATTTTTTAATATTTTCGAATAAGACCGGTAAGTTTGCCTTGTATTTCTACACGCTCGGATTCGTATGTCCGTACTTCATAATGAGGATTTGCAGCTTCTAATGCAATAGAAGCTCCTTTGCGTCGATAACGTTTTAATGTGGCTTCTTTTTTATCAATAAACGCAACAATAATTTCACCTGTTATTGCTGTATTTTGACGTTTCACAATGATCGTATCTTTATCAAGGATACCAGCCTCCATCATAGAATCATCTTTAACTTCTAATGCGTAGTGCTCACCTGTATTAACCATATCGAGTGGAAGAGAAAGGCTGTTTATTTGTTGCAGTATAGCAGAGGCGGGTACGCTTGCAGAAATACGTCCCATAATAGGAATGGTGATATTTTTTTCTTCTTCTTCATCAAAGGGACGCAAGCTTTTTGATATTTCTCTTTTCTTTCTTTCTATCATACTGGGAGAAATTTTACGTGCTAAAGAAAGGTTAAATGTTATTTTTTCAGGGAGTCGAATCACCTCCACAGCACGAGCACGATTGGGCAAGCGACGTATAAAACCTCGTTGTTCTAAGGCTATAATGAGCTTATGAATACCAGACTTTGAAGAAAGTTCTAATGCATTTTTCATTTCTTCAAAAGAAGGAGGAACACCAGTTTCTTTTATATGGTTATGAATAAACAAGAGTAGCTCATATTGTTTACATGTTAACATTCAATATTCCAATCAAAATAATAAAAATTAGTAAAGTAAAAATACATTTATATATAGCACTTTTACAATTTTTATCGCCAAATCAAAATTATTTTCTTTGTTTTTGATCTTATATTTAATAAATAAATATTTTTATTTATAGATATATTTAAATTATTATTTATATACTGTATATATACATTAATATTAAATAATGTATAAATATACTTTATAGTTCTGACTGAATTATCCAATACTAAATTTTGTGACTAGTATTATCCTTTTCTTCTAAAAATATATCTACGTATTTTGTAAATTTTAATATAAAAAAGTTAACTAGAAGGCATTCTATATATTCAGAACACTTAAAATCAGTTTGCATACTGCATATTATTTCTGCTTTTTTATTCTTAGTAAAATTATCTACAGCTCTAATAGTGAGCATAATTTATAGTCATTCGGGATATTTTCAATGAGACTAAATTTTGCTTCATATCTAATTTATTCTATAGGATAAATTGGCTTTTGTTATTATTCATTATACATGAACAAAAATCATACTCTCAAAGCCATTGTTGCTCATTGTTCCATTTTCAAGTCTAACGTGTCAACCGCTATATACTATTTTCATAACCCCTAATGTTGCGATAATTTTTGGTTATTAAAAGGAGGCATAAAAGGTATTTTCATTTCTTTTTTATAGTTTTATTCTCTCACTTATATCGGTCAAGAAAATGCTTTTTATTGTTTCAATATAAAAAAGATTTGAAATGAGAAAAACTTACAATATTTGAGACTTTTCACTCAAGTGAAAAATGATAAGTTATTATAAATCAATATATTATCTTATAAAGCTGTATTCATATTTGAAAATTGAACACTAAAATATAAAGATATAAAAATAATATTATAATAAAAGGTATTTTTTCTTCTCTACCCATTATGCTCAACAACCCATGTGAGGGGAAGGGGGTATTTCTCATAATTTTAACGCTTCGAATCTATGCAATATTTTGCAGTGAAATTTTTCCTTTATTGAAACTTCAAAAAGAAGATTAAAGAGTACTTATACAATGATGAAGTAAAGGGGCGAAAACGGAAAATTATTGATAACTGAAGAAAATAATAATATTTTTTCCAAAAGGTGTTGACCAAATGGAAAGTCAACCGTATGTTCCCTTCACTTTCTGCAAACTAGATAGTATGCAAACTAGATAGCTTGTGTGAGAGCGCGTAGCTCAGCTGGTAGAGCAACTGACTTTTAATCAGTAGGTCCAGGGTTCGAATCCCTGCGCGCTCACCAAATTTAAGTAATATCAATAGGCTATAAAAAATTTAAGAATCTTTCTTGTTTTGATTCTTTTTGAAGTTTTTATTGATTCTATTTTTATCAGCTGTTTTGGAATAGAGCGATGTTATGCTTTCTCCTTTCCAACAAAAAAGAGCTTTAAGCTTACGGATAGGGTTGTACCTGCGTTGGCAGCATATGTGGTTTCTAATTTTCTCAATCCATAGGTGTTTTTTTTAATACCCACTGCATTACATGATTCGCAAAACAGTTGCTAAAATCACCACTTATTCACATTTATATTATGAAATGAATTTTCTATAAGATGTTGATTTGTTTAACTTTTAATCTTTTTAACATCTACTAGACTACATTTATTTCGTATGAAAACCATAAAAAGGTTAACAATACGTTAATTTTTTGATAAAAGGGGACAATTCAAGAGTGGTATATACGCGAGGGGATCATTTAAAAACGTAAATTCTTCCGTTGCGTACAAAAAGCGTGACGTGGTTTTTACAGTAGTACTTAACAGAAATAAGTGGACTGAATAGATGCCTTCAAATAGAAAAAAGAAAATTACTTTTATGACTAAACCAACACTTCAATTGTTTTCTATGATTGTCATTTCTCAGTCACTTGTATCTTGTTGCGCAAGCCAAACTATGAATTTTTCAATAAAAGATTCCTATCACAATAAACCAATTAACGTAAACACTTCTATACTACCTCAACAAGTCTCCAATAAGAAGAATCAATCGGAAGAAAAAAAGCGTGGACGAGCGATTGTTGGTAAACCTTATCAAATAAAAGGAAAGTGGTATTATCCTCAAAGTGATCCAACTTATAAACGTGTTGGCGAAGCATCTTGGTATGGTTCAGATTTTCATGGACGTTTAACTGCCAATGGTGAAATTTATGACATGAATCTTTTGACTGCTGCTCATCCTACAATGCCTTTACCTAGCTATGCTCGTGTTACTAATTTGAAAAATGGATCTTCAATCGTTGTTAGAGTGAATGATCGCGGACCTTTTATGAAAGACAGAATCATTGATTTATCAAGGCAAGCTGCGACAATACTGGGGTATGTAGATAGGGGGATCGCAGATGTTAAAGTAGAATATGTTGCTGAAGCACCTGTTGGATATTATGATGGTGCATATTTAATGTCCTCTTATACTCCTGGAAATGCTGCCCCATATTCATTAGCGTCGGAAAATGTTGCGAAAAAAAGAGAAACTGTTTTGTTAAAAGAGCAGCGCAATACAGGGAACAAAAAAGAATTAGCTAAAGCAGCTGCTGTTGAACAAGAACAACGTAATAAAACTGTTGCAGTTAAATTGCCAGAAATTGGTCCTATCATGGTTGATAAGCCGATACCATTCGATCAAGTTGCTTCTATAAATAAGCTAAACAAAAAAACAAAGGTTAATTGGCTACAACTGTTTTAAGAAAAAATGCATTGATTTTTTATCTATATAATTTTCTAGTAAAAAAGGTAAGAAATTACGGATTTAGTGTAGGATTTTTATCTTAAAGCGCGTTGTCCTTTTCAAAAAGCGTGGTTGGGTGCTATTATTATAAATTCAGTACGGACTTTCCACTCCATTGCTGGTCTATTCGTTGTTTTATGATATTGCTTGCTTAATAAAGCGTGTACTTTTCTTGCTGTAATAGCTTTTGCTGGACGAAGGTAGATTATTGTATAAGTCTGTTTTTGTAATCTCTAAAACAACTGTACAATCGATTTGAGAGGAATAAAAAGCTTAACAAGTAAAAAAATATTTTCTTTTGATTCGTCCTTGCATCTTTCTAAAGTATCTACAGTAATATCTTATGAAAAGATTATGCATTATCTCATGCTTTTGTTTATCATGTTCTTTAATGGAGTAAGTTCCCTCACGAAAAACAGAGCGTCTCAAACAAAATACACTTACATTGCCAATTCATGGACTTATTTAAAAGAGACATACTTTAACACGCTACAAGCCTATTTTACGACAGCGCCTGTGAATGGTATAACTGTTAACGCCTTTAGACATCAGCATCTTTACACTTATGAAGATATAAATCGACACCATCATACACTTTGCAAGTCCCCAATGTTTTGTGCGATAATTCTTAACACTTGAGAGGTTGATAAGAAGTATTTTTACTCTCTTTTTTAATAATTTTTATCCATATACGAACCCTACTTATGACCCATAAGTAAGCGATTTTTAATGAATTCAATATGAGAAGAGGGGATGAGAGAATCTTACACTATTTTGAGTTAGCTTCAATTTTAAAATGATAATTTATCATAACAAATCAAAATACTATCAATAAAAATAGGAAAAAATCTTTTGTCTCTCATACATTTAAAATGTTAAAGTGAACCTACATGGAAGATAAAAAACGTGTCATATTATTTTTTCTAAAGCTAAATGAAAATAAAATCTTTTTATGAGTTGTAAATAATTCCTCAATTTTCAGAAATCAAAAAGTTTTTTCCTATATAAGATTCTTTATGTTGATCTTTGGGATGGGAGGAGCAGCTATGTATACAGCATTAAGGATCTTATTGATATTATGGGGAGTATTGGCATTTGATAAGTGGGGGAGAGCACAAGATTTTCAAACTCCCACATCCCAATTGTT
Organism: Bartonella sp. AA83SXKL; assembly: GCF_042196965.1. NCBI lineage: Bacteria > Pseudomonadati > Pseudomonadota > Alphaproteobacteria > Hyphomicrobiales > Bartonellaceae > Bartonella > Bartonella sp. AA83SXKL. Next base: position 66,414 of record NZ_JBHIRG010000007.1, on the reverse strand, counting down.
ATTACTCGATGATGATACAGAGACAGTACTCTATGAAAAACAAAGTGCTATTCCTTTTTTTCCTGCTTCATTAGTAAAATTGATGACAGCAGAAGTTGTATTTCATCAATTAAAAAAAGGATTATTAAAAAGTACGCAGAAATTTAAGGTCAGTGAAAATGCTTGGCGCAAGGGTGGAGCACCTTCTGGTACAACCACTATGTTTGCAAAAATAAAAACAGAAATCAGTGTTTCTGATCTGTTGCGTGGTTTAATTATTGTCAATGGAAATGATGCTGCTATTATTCTTGCTGAAGGAATATCAGGACATGAAGATCATTTTGTAAAACTGATGAATCAGCGCGCAAAAATGATTGGATTATCTCAGAGTCATTTTGTTAATGCAACAGGGCTACCCGAAGAGGGACAATTTGTAACTGTGCGTGATATGATTATATTAGCACGTCATATTGTTCAGGAATATCCGGATTATTATGCACTTTATTGTGAGTCTCATTTTACATGGAATAATATTTTTCAACGTAACAAAAACCCTCTTATTTCTAAGGAAATTGGTGTAGAAGGATTTGGTTTTGGTTACAGTGAAAAAGAAGGTTTTTCAATGGTTGCCACTATTTCTAAAAATCATCGACGTCTTTTTTTAGCAATCAATGGTTTGCAAGATGGTAAAAAATATACAAAAGAAATAGAACGCATTCTTCAATGGGGAATGACGGCTTTTGATCTCAAAACGATTTTCACAAAAGGAGAAATAGTTGGTCGTGCTGCTGTTTATGGTGGTAAGAAAAATTTTGTTCCACTCATTGTTAAAACACCAATAAGTTTTATGCTTTCGAATGAAAAAAAAGTAAATGTTAAAGCAAAAATTAAATATCATGGTCCATTGAAAGCTCCCATCGTTTCTGGGCAATCAGTTGGCGTTATTCAAATTTTAGAAGATAAAAAGGTTCTTCTGGAAAAACCAGTTTTTGCCGGAATGAATGTTTGGGAAGGAAGTTTCTTTGCAAAAGTAAAAAATGCATTCTATGAAATAACAATTGGATGGTTACGGAAATATTTATAGTTACGCGCTAATAAGGTTAAGATCATACGTGTCAGGTTATTTTATTACATTCGAAGGAGGGGACGGGGTAGGGAAAACGGTGCAGATTTCTTTACTTGCTGAGTCTCTCTCTCACCAAGGTTATGATGTTGTCACAACACGAGAACCAGGAGGAACGCCAGGAGCAGAAGCAATCCGGCATATTTTGTTGTCGGGGCAGGCGCGACAGTATGGACCGTTGATTGAAGCTGTTTTGTTTACAGCTGCACGTGTCGACCATGTTACTGAGGTTATCGCACCTTCTTTGCAAAAAGGTAAAATCGTTTTATGTGACCGCTTTATTGATTCTACACGCGTTTATCAAGGACTCAATAATAGAGTCAGTTCTTCTTTTCTTTCTGTTTTAGAGTGTATTGCGCTCAATGGTATTTTGCCTCATTTAACATTTTTATTAGATATGCCAGCAATGTGTGGTATGAAGCGTGCAAATTTGCGAAGAAAAAAAACAGAAGAAATTGATTATTTTGAAAAAGATCAGTTGGAAATTCAAGAACAAAGGCGTCAGGCTTTTCTTCAATTGGCCAAACAAGAACCCCATAGATTTCGAGTCATTGATGCCACTGGCTCAGTAGAAGCTATTGCTCATCAAATAAAAAATATTTGTCATCAGGTATTGTTGGATCAGCTTTCATGAGTAATTTAAATACCTTACGCCAATATGATGATATTGATACAATTTTATCACCATCCCAGAACAATGTTATCTTTGGTCATGAGGATGTGCGTCATTTTTTGACACAAATGCTTAAAGAAGAGCGTTTGCATCATGCATTATTATTTGAAGGAGAATATGGGATTGGAAAGGCTACATTAGCCTTTCATCTTGCTTGGAACATTTTAAGTTTTCAACAGAGTGCTTTCTTGAAACCCGATCCTTATTCTACCCCATGGCGCCAAATTACACAAGGAAGTCACCCTGGTCTTTTGTATATTTCACGTCGATTTGATGTGAAAACGCAAAAGTTTAAAACAGGAATACTCGTTGATGATATCCGTGATATTATGCATTTTTTAAGCCGAACATCACAAGATAATGGATGGCGTATTGTTATTATTGATTCTGCAGATGATATGAATAGAAATGCAGCGAATGCAATTCTCAAAATACTTGAAGAACCACCTACAAAAACGTTATTTGTTATTATCGCACATTCTTCAGGAAAATTGCTTCCAACAATCCATTCACGGTGTCAAAAAATTTCTTTTCGTCCGTTGAATAACGATGAAATGAAAAAAGTTATTACACATATTTTCGCCCATCAGGATTTACCTGATGAAAAAACAATTGAAATGATTATTAAAAAATCTAAAGGAAGCCCTCGAAAAGCCGCTTTACTTATTTGCCATGGCGGTCTTGAAATTATTAAAACAATTGATGCTCTCCTAGAGAAACCTGTTTGTAACGCAACAATTGTACATACTCTTGCACAAACATTTTTATCTACTTCTTCTACATTCCAATTTCAACAATTTTGTGATGAAATTCTTAATAAAATTCAAAAAAAAGCTATCATGCTCGTTGAAAAGGGAGACTTATTTCTCTCAAAAAAATATGCGGAAAAATGGCAGGAGATTCATCAAGAAATAGAGGAAATACAACTGTTTAATCTCGATAAAAAGCAGTTTGTTATTAACTTACTTTTTAAAGTTCATAAGATCATTCATGAGAATTAGTTTTTCCGTGACAATGCGATGAACAAGCGTTATGTCATTATATCTTCTATTTATAGCGTTTTACAACGAGTATGACATGCGTGACACATATTACATAACAACTCCCATTTTTTATCCTAATGGTGCTCCACATATTGGACATGCTTATAGTGCCATTGCAAGCGATGTTTTAGCCCGCTTTCAACGGTTAAACGGAAAAAATGTATTTTTTCTTTCTGGTACAGATGAGCATGGTCTCAAGATGCAACAAACAGCAGCAGCATTAGGCATGACACCTCAGCAACTTGCAGATCGTAATAGTGCGGTGTTTCAAAAAATGCTTGCAGTATTAAATTGTTCTAACGATGATTTTATCCGTACGACAGAAGAACGCCATTATCAAGCTTGTCAAGAAATTTGGAAAAAGATGGAAGCAAATGGCGATATTTATCTCGGTCGTTATACGGGGTGGTATTCGGTTCGCCAAGAAGCCTATTATGAAGAAAAAGATACGGAAATTGGAGCAGACAACATCCGTCGTGAGAAAGAATTAGGCTCTCCAGTTGAATGGAATGAAGAAGAAAGTTATTTTTTTAGACTTTCTCATTATGAAAAGGCTCTTCTTGAATATTATGAAAAACATCCTGATTTTATTGCTCCATTTGAGCGGCGTAATGAAATTATAAGTTTTATCAAATCAGGTTTAAAAGATATCTCTATTTCACGCGCAAGTTTTAACTGGGGAATTGCTGTTCCTGAGAATCCAAAGCACGTGATGTATGTCTGGGTTGATGCGCTTACAAATTATCTATCAGCAATAGGTTTTTTCAATGAAAATTCAAAAAAACGTGATTTTTGGCCTGCAAATACGCATATTATTGGTAAGGATATTATTCGTTTTCATGCAGTCTATTGGCCGGCATTTTTAATGTCTGCTGGAATTGAATTGCCTAAAAATATTTTTGCACATGGTTTTTTACTTAATCGTGGTGCAAAAATGTCAAAATCTATTGGAAATGTCGTTGATCCTTTTGAAATGGTTGATCATTATGGTCTTGATCAGGTCCGTTATTTCCTTCTCCGTGAAGTGCCATTCGGACAAGATGGTAGTTATAGTCATGAAAGCCTTGTGAACCGTATTAATGCTGATCTTGCTAACGATCTTGGTAATTTAGCACAGCGCTGTTTGTCTATGATTGCCAAAAATTGTAATGCACAAGTCCCGAAACCAGCTTCATTTTTAGCTCAAGATAAACAGCTTTTAGAACAATCTCTTCAAGTACTTGAAACTGTACACCAAGCTATGTCTTCTTATAGTATGCATTTAGCACTTTCAGCTATTTTTTCAATTGTAGCAGATGCCAATCGCTATTTTGCCAACGAACAACCTTGGAGTTTACGTAAAAACGATCGAGAGCGATTTTCTACAGTTCTTTATATAACTGTAGAAATCTTGCGGAGAATAGGAATTATGCTTTTGCCTTTCATCCCCCAATCAGCAGCGAAACTTCTTGATAGCCTTGCGGTTGCTGAAGATAATCGGTTATTGTATCATATAAGTCATTCAAAAATTCAAGAAGGGCTTGATCTTCCACCACCAGAACCAATTTTTCCTCGTTATATCTTGAAGAAAGAAGACACTCATCATGTTGATTGATACACATTGTCATCTTGATTTTGAAGACTTTTCACAAGATTTGGATAATGTTATCCAACGGGCTTTAGATGCTGACGTTAAACGTATGATAACAATTTCAACCCATGTTCATAAGTTAGATAAACTGTTAGCCATTGCGCAAAGCTATGATCAAGTCTTTTGTTCCGTTGGAACACACCCCAATCACGCGCATGAAGAACAAAATATTACAGCGGAAGAGCTTATACAGCTTTCGAATCACCCTAAAATTGTTGCGTTTGGGGAAGGGGGACTTGATTATCATTATGATTACTCTACACCAGAAGAGCAAAAGAAAGTTTTTCAAGAACATATCATTGCTTCTCGAGAAACACAGATTCCTCTTGTTATACATTCACGCAATGCCGATATCGATATGGAGAAAATATTACGTGAACAGATAAAAGAAGGAGCTTTTCCCTTTATCCTTCATTGTTATTCGTCTGGAATGCAACTTGCTCGTGCTGGAATTGAACTTGGTGGTTATATTTCTTTTTCGGGTATTCTTACTTTTAAAAACGCACTTGAAATCCGTGAAATAGCAAAAATTGTGCCCCATGAGCATTTGTTAGTGGAAACAGATGCTCCATTCTTAGCACCTAGTCCCCATCGGGGCAAAACAAATGAACCATCTTTTGTATGTTATACAGCAGCTGTTTTGGCTGAAACAATTGGCTTAAGCATTGAAGAAATAGCTCAAATAACAACGCGTAATGCTTTTCGTCTATTTAGCAAAATGAAATAAGGCAAAAGATATGTGTGATCAATACCGATTTACAATATTAGGTTGTGGTCCTTCTCCAGGAGTGCCAAGACCTAATGGTGATTGGGGAACATGTGATCCGAATAACCCTAAAAATAAACGCTACAGAAGTTCTTTATTAGTTGAACGTATTAAACCTTCTGGAGACAAAACAACGATCGTTATTGATACAGGTCCAGATTTTCGCTCACAAATGATCGATGCGCGTGTAAGCCATCTTGATGCTGCTCTTTACACGCATTCTCATGCAGACCATATCCACGGTATTGATGATTTACGCAGCTATGCACTTGCACAAAAATGTTTAATAGATATCTATGCCGACAGATTTACACTAGAGCATCTCAAAAGTGCTTTTGGATATTGTTTTCAAACTCTAAAAGATTCATCTTATTCTCCCATTTTAAAAGAACATCTTATCAATGAAGATAGCCAATTTATTATTCAGGGGCAGGGCGGAGAAATAAGTGTCAATACACATTTACAACACCACGGAAACATTCATTCCTTAGGTTTTCGGATTGGGAATGTTGCCTATTGTACGGATGTTAGTAAATTTCCTGAAAAAACTTTATCCAAATTAATGGATTTAGATGTTCTCATCATTGAAGCTCTTCAATTTAAATCCCATCCGAGTCATTTTTCTGTTGATCAAGCATTACAGTGGATAGAATATTTAAAGCCAAAACAAGCAATACTCACACATATGGACAGATCGCTGGATTACAATAAGGTAATAAATTACGTTCCATCCTATGTAAAACCTGCATATCAAGGTCTTACTTTTGAAACAGATGCGTAAGCTTATTATGCGCAATATTTTAAGTTAAATAAAACACTTTTAAATTTATCCTTTATTTTATTTCATTTTTGACATCTTTAGTGTTTTTATGTCAAAAATGAGGCTTTTATGTATAAGAATTTTAAGCGGGGTGTATGTATTGTGGTTTTAGCGGTTTCCTTGACAGCATGTGGGGGGCGTTTAGAAAAAAATATTGCAACGACAACATTACATGACGGATCAATGAGTTGTGCCGATATTCAACGGGAGTTTTTTGCTAATAAACGTCAGATTAATGATACAATTACAGAGCGTTCTAAAGCAAGAAATAAAAACGTGGCTTTAGCAGCGGTAAGTGTTGTATTTGTACCTGCTTTGTTTTTTATGGATACTAAATCCAGTGAAAGTAATGAAATTTCGGCTTTAAATAATCGTAATGCTGTTTTAAGTGATCTTGCACGTATGAAGCGTTGTAAAATAGTACAGTAATTTTTCTTAATTTTTGGTCTTTAAGGTATATACCTTAAAGACCAAATTTTATTTTAAAAGTAAATTGTATGATATAAATATTATGATGATATTTTAAAGTAGGGTTTTCTATATCATATTATCGCATAATATATATTATGGAACTTTATGAGGAAGTATAACTAGCATCAGCGTTTTGAGGAACGAAGCTTTAAAATGAGCTACTTAAGTTAACTAAGATCGAAAATCGAGCCTGTTATTCTGGCTCGAAAATTTTAATCACAATGTTTTTTTATTTTTTACTCTTTTAAAAAAAATAATTACAATTTGTAGTACTATAAAAGCTAAAAACAATATTCCATGAAATAATGGTACAAATGGCTGATAAATAAAATCGGAATAATATATTGTTATTGCTTCAATCAACGCTGCAATACACCACACAATGATACCCCATAGTGAATACATCCAAAGTCCAACTAAGGCAATAGGATAGAGAATAGCCAATATAGCTGATGTAAATTGCCACTGCCAAGGCATAAGATCAAAACGCCATAGAATACCTGGAAAAACACCAACAAGGCGTATCCAATAACAAATACCTAGAACTAAGCAAATAAGTGCCAAAAAACGTAAGTAACAGTTATAGATTAAATTGATTTTTGAAATCTGTTTGTGAGAATTATTTTTCACAATAATAACTCTTGTTCAACAGGTTGGAAGTAAGAATCTACCATTTCATCTGTCACATTTGAAAGTTTATCTGGTTGCCATTGAGGTCTTTTATCCTTATCGATTAACATAGCACGTATACCTTCATAAAAATCATGTGAATGAAGCATATGATACGCTATGCGGTTTTCAATTTTCATACAATCTTCCAACGTTTGAGATGAATTTTGTTTCATTTGTTTCCAGATAACTTTTAAACTTGTCGGAGAACGTGACTGCAAAATATCATAACATTCTTTAGCAAATAAAACATCTTCATTGCTTTTTTTATGTAGCAACTCAAGACATTCTTCTAAGGTATGGGCACTAAAACAAGTGTTAATAATACAACGTATTTCATGACTTGTTTCATAGTCTTTTGTAATTGCTCGCTCGTTTAAAGCTAAAGTAGGATCTCCTTGCTCAATAACAGCTTTTCTAATCATATCGAATTCAGTTTCAGCAACGGCGTGTGTTGCTAATCCTAAATTTAAGCAATCTCCCCACTTTATACATGCGCCCGTTAATGCAAGATAGATACCAAAATGATTGGGAAGAGATGGTAAGAAAAAACTTGCACCTACATCTGGAAAAAATCCAATCGCACCTTCTGGCATAGCAAAAACTGTATTTTCTGTAACAATTCGATGCGAGCCATAGAGAGAAATACCTACCCCACCTCCCATCCAAATACCGTTTAAGAAAGAAATGTAGGGCTTTGAAAAATGTTTGATATAAGCATTTAAACTATATTCATTCCTAAAGTATTGACAAGAAGCAGTACTTTTCCCCATATGATAGATTTCTACAACATCTCCACCAGCACAAAAAGCACGCCCCTCCCCTTCAATTAAGACACAAAAAACATTATCATCTATTTCCCATGTTCTGAGAGCTTTTTTTAAAGCTGAAACCATTCGTTGATTAAGAGCGTTTAATGCTGAAGGACGTGTGAGCTTTATAATACCAGCACGCCCTTCTTTCGTAAAAGAAATATCATCATCTGCTCCAAAATTAATTTGCATCTCACACCCTTCTTAAAACAATTATTTCATTGTTTTTTTTATACTTTTTTCCCCAAGTTTAGGAAATGTTTGCATGATTGCGCCAATACAATATATATAAATTCCTGTTACCGAAATTCCTATTTTAACCCAATAGGGAGCCTCTAGTTGATAAAAGAAGGCAGAAACACCAAAAAAACACCATAAGAGAAAAATGGGAAAATTAATTCTACGTAAACGAAGGACTCTTACTGGATGAATAAAATAAATTGGCAAAAAAGATATAATCGCCGATAAAACAATAATGATAAAAGTAATCCACTCTCCTGGTCTGACGACAAAAAGCGTAAAAATCATCATATTCCAAACAACAGGAAATCCTTTAAAAAAGTTTTCTTTGGTTTTCATACTAGTATCTGCATAATAAATAGCAGATGAAATAACAATAATTGCACTCAATGAAAATGATAACCCTACACCCATGAAACCACTTTGATAGAGTGCAAAGGCAGGAATTAAGACATAAGTCACGTAATCAATAATATTATCTAACAGCTCTCCAGACCATGTTGGAAGAACGTACTTAACATCAAGTTTGCGTGCAATTGGTCCATCTATACCATCAACGAGAAGAGCAAGCCCAAGCCAACAGAACATAGCTGTCCATTCTTTTTGAGAGGCTGATATAAGAGAAAGAAACGCTAAAAATGATCCCGAAGCTGTTAGTAAATGAACGGAAAAGGCCTTTGCTTGTGGCATTGTTACTTTTTTATGGCGTAATAATTTAGCATTTGTTTTGATTTTCTTTGTTAATTTACGTTTCAAGGTTTTCTTATCCTCGTTTTTAAAGTCTTCAACCATCTATCAATACGCCATTTTTTAACGATGATATAACTCAGCATTTAAAAAAATCATAAAAAGGTTACTTTTTTATATCGCATTATTTATTACATACTATAATAATAGAAGAGATTCATATAATAAAAAGAGAGAGATCATTTGGAAATGTTAAAATATTTTCTCAATGAATAAAGGTTCAAATCGTTGTGATATTTGAAAAGGAAGAGCATAAAGATATTGCTGTTATTGGTGCAGGTCCTGTCGGAATGTTAGCCGCGCTGAGTCTTGCACAGAAGGGGCTTTCTGTTTTTCTTGTTGGTCCCCCTGCTCATACAGATGAGTTACGGACAACGGCTCTTATGATGCCTGCAATACGCATGCTTCAAAAACTCAATATTTGGGATAATCTTCAAAAACATGCAGCTGCTTTATCGTCCATGAGAATTATAGATATAACTTCTAGAATTGTGCATGCTCCTACGGTGCATTTTTTTTCTACTGAAATTGGCGAAAAAGCTTTTGGCTATAATATACCTAATGTAAAATTGAACAGTGCTTTAGTCGACGCTGTTACACATACGCCCAATATTACAAGATTTGTTTCTGCAGCCAAATCTGTTCATCACACAAAAAACCATGTATGCATTACTCTTGCTGATCATAGAATCATTCAAGCACCACTTGTTGTTGCAGCTGATGGACGTCATTCTCTTACACGTGCCGCAGCAGGGATAAGTGTCAAACAGTGGAATTATCCACAAAAAGCACTTGTTCTCAACTTTTCTCATGAGTTTTCTCATCAAAATACATCAACTGAATTCCATACAGAACACGGTCCATTTACACAGGTTCCACTACCAGGACGAAGATCTAGTCTTGTATGGGTTGTTCATCCTTCCCGCGCTGAGGAATTATTAAATATAGAACCAAAAACAATTGCAAAAATGATCGAAAACCAAATGCAATCAATGCTTGGAAAGCTAAGCTTAGAAACATCAATTCAAGCATGGCCGCTTTTCGGACTTCTTTCTCATCATTTTGCTGCTAATCGAACAATTTTAGTGGGTGAAGCCGCTCATGTTTTTCCCCCTATTGGGGCACAGGGATTGAATTTAGGATTCCGTGATGTCCAAACTTTAATTGATATTTTACCCAATAAAATATCCAATTCTAACTCTGAAATGATTGTTGCACATTACAACAAATGCCGCAAACCAGATATATTAATCCGAAGTGGAGCTGTTCATACACTGAACTCTGCCCTACTTTCTCATATGTTGCCTGTTCATATCATACGAAGCATTGGGCTTGGTTTGTTGCATAGTTTCCCACCATTACGTAATTTATTTATGCGCGAAGGAATGTATCCCGGTTATGGATTTAAGGAAATTATGCAAATATTTCCAACAAAATCATCAAAACAGCTCTACTAAGCAATAATGGATAATAACGTAAAATAATAAATTGCATTTTGCAATTATATCTATTACTGATATAAAAAATATTTTTGTTCTTTATAAGAAGTAACAAATTATATTAAAATAATTAATTATATTTATTTTATTTATTTATAATAATAACATGTTATAATTAATATAACTGTAAATTATTTTTTATTAAAAATTATTATATATATTTAGTATGTTGATATGAAATAAGAGAAAACTGAATTATATAATACAAATTAAATTATAAAGATATCTTGCTAAATCATAGCTTTTAAATTTAGAACTATAAATAAAATGAAAAATAATACCGTTTTGAAAAATTTATTTTAAATTAATTATTAATAAGAAAATAAATAATAAAAAAACAGTTTTATTTAATCAATATATTTTTAAAAATTTTTATTGTTAAGTATAATATTAAAAATAAAATCATCTTTGGAACCTGTTAGTAACACAGAGGTTAATGAAGTGTTGTTTCAACAAATGGTAACAAGATGACACTAAATAATTTTTTGAAATTAAGTACTTTTTTTATAATGATTGCATGTGTCTCGTTGATAGTCACGACTTCAATAAGTGAAGTTTTTCACCTTCCTTATTGTCAAACCTTTACCTATAGCTCTACTCAAAAGGTCACTAAAATAGGTCAGAACTCATTTACTGCCTCACAAGTTAAAAATTGTCTTATGCAAAATGGTTTTGAGAATATTAAACGATTGCGCTTAGATGACAATGGTATCTGGCGTGCTTTAGTAAAATTTAAAAAGTCCCATTTTTTCGTATCCGTTGACTATTCAGGAACAGTTAGCATTCAAAATGAAAGAAAAGAATATGATTGATTTAAAAACTTACAGCAACGTTTCTTTTCACAGCTGTAAGAAAAAAAAATTAAAAAAGTACTGCCATTCTATTAAAGAATTTGCTTTCATTGGCGGTTTAAATGGTAGCATATCAGGAGCTATCGCGGCAATTCTTGCAGCTTATGGTTATATTGCTCTTCCTGGATTTGGTCCAGTTATCGCAATGGGTATAGGAGTAGCACTTTCTTCTGGAATAATAATAGGAGCACTGATAGGATCAGGAATGGGAGGGAGTGTCGGTATATGCTGTATTTTATTGGGAAATTTATATGAATCATAATAATTTTTTCTCTTATAAATTACATAATGCATAGAAATTTCTCGTCATTTTTTCTATGAAAAACAATTAAATCATCAACAAATTATATGTTCTTTTTTTGATGAAACGATTATCATATTATAAATGAAATAACATCTAACTTACTAAAATTCCTTATTTAATTTCTTATTATACCTCAAAAAGTAGATTTTTTAAAAACATCTCTTGAAGAAATGTAAGTGAGATATAATTATCCATCCATAAAAGCTGTATTTTTTATAGATCAAAAAATAAAAGTTATGTTCAGAAATATATATAAACATACTTTAATTTATTTGCTCTTTATAAAAACTAATATTTCTATGTAAATTATTTTTCTTAAATTTCAATTTAAGACACTTATATAACATATAATTAGTATAGATTATTATTTATAGATAATAATCTATTTAAAGATAAGTATAAAGGTATTTCATGAAAAAAATATTATTATTATTGTTTTTTATGGCATTTTTAATTCATAAAAATTCTGCATTAGCACTATCAAAACAAGTAAATATTTATAAATTAGAAGATAACAATTCCAAAAAGGCTATTGGTAGCATTAAAATTGAAGAAACCACATACGGTTTGATTTTCATCCCTAATTTATCTACTTTATCAGAAGGAATGCATGGTTTTCATGTACATGTAAATCCTTTATGTGATACAAAAGATGGTATAATTGGTGGAAGCGCAGGTGGACATTATGATCCGGAACATACCGGAAAACATTTAGGACCTTATAATGTCAATGGTCATCTTGGTGATTTACCAGCACTTTATGTTGATAAGCAGGGATATGCCATAATGAGCGTTCTTGCTCCACGATTAAAAAAAATCTCTGAAATTAAAGGGCGCTCTTTAGTCATTCATTTAGGGGCTGATAATCAATCAGATAAACCATTACCGCTTGGCGGAGGTGGAGCACGTTTAGCGTGCGGTATTATTGAAAAATAAAGAGAGTATTGTGGCAGACTGCGACAGTACACACTCCCTTTACCATAAGGTGTGAGAGAAATTTATTTTTTTAATCTATTTCAAGAAATTGAGTAAACTATGTGAATATTTTATAAAATTAATGTTTTTTTGAATGTTTACTTCGGATAACAAAAAGCTTAATAATCATCAAAATGAACAGTAATGGAAATTAAAGAAATAGTAGTGTAAATTCTCCGTAAGAAGACTTCAATATGAGGAAGTAATATTTTCTATGCTTGATGTAAACAAAGCAAAAAAGTCGAATTTCACCCTCTATAATAGCAAATTTATAATAAATTATAATCATTAAGTCTAGTATCTAATGGAATCACGCTCAATGCACAAAATAGAACAGGACTAAAACAGAATTTTTACTCTTCCCCTACTCAACCCTACTCATGAGGTACGTGAGAAAAATTTTAATTGATACAATATCAATATAATAAGTCAAACAAAATAGTTAGAGTAATTTTTCATCACTCTGAAAAAAGGCTTTTAAACAATAGAGTCTTTTTAAAAATACCCCTTATAGATACATATGATCCCAATCTAGTGGACGCATCTCACCAGTTTGATAAAATTGACGAATGAGCTTAATATAATCAAGAAAATCTTTGTTTTCCTCCACTAATCTATTAGCAGTATCCCAATCAATATCACTACGTTCTTTGGCAGGAATTAAGATCTCACTCTCGGAAGAGTTTTCCTTATTAAGTCTTATAAATCCAATTCCATGCAAACTTGAAAGCATCCGAAGCTCTTTTAATGTATCAACTCCTTCAATTTCACTAGCAACTAAATAACTCAAATTAGCCCATGAAGAATTACTAACTGTTTGAAAAAATGCTTTTCGTAAATTTGAACGATTGATGAGAATTTTTACTTCAAAAGACCAAAGCTTTGTCTTTTTATCAAAATATTGCAAAACACAGTCTTTGATTTCACGATTCCATTCCTTGCTTAAATCTTGCATCCCTACGAGATCTGGATAAAGCCATTTATTTCCGCCTGCACCATGTTTATTACGAGAACATTTCTCATTAATGCGTTTGCTATAAACTGCAAGTTCTGACCATAAAAATTTAGATAATAACGGATAAAGATCATGCTCTTTAACAGAGCCATCTTCTGTTCTACTCTTTGCTTTGTCCTCTATTGCATCAATTTCAGCACTATCTGTTTGTTTAGTAAAATAATATTGTCGCGGTCGTCCTTCAGTGGTTTTAATTTCTGGATAACGCTTTTGTAATTGAGGGCGCTGCGATCCTATTTCAGCAACAATTTGCTGAATAAGAGCTGCATCACTATTAAGGGGATTGATTATCGCCGTTGAATGCTTTTGTTTTTGACGGCATTTTTCTGGGTAATTTTCAAATATCCATTGAGCAATTTCTCGAGCTGTAAACTTTTTTGTCGGGTTTTTCTTTAAAAAATTAAAAACAGTGTTTGTTAAATTTAAAGTCATATGAAAAACTCCCCCTTTTATCCTCTGGGTATTTCATTATATTCAGGCGTTTTAAATGAAAGAACAATAAACTGTTTAAGTTTTTTAAAAAAAGAACATTTATTAAATTACTCAATAAAATTAAAATATTTTTTTAATTTATAACTATAACTCAAAGATCTTTTCACATAACGAAAATAAGATTGTACTTTTATAAAAAATTGTAAATGTACTACAAATCACCATAAAAAAGCATAATCTTGTGTAACTTTTCTATACATTTTTCCTTTTATTTTAACGTCGTTAGAAAAAAGTTAAGAGCTCTCAAGTATAGATTCTGAAATGGTAAACTCCGCACACAAACCTTCAAAACTACTATTTGCTTTAATAACATCATGGGGAATAAGAACATAATACCATTTTTTATCGCCATAAGTCGCCGCATAGCGCGTTGCATGACAACACCATTGAACTGCAGCTTCTCTCTTTTTTAAAACAATAGGATTTTGCATTTCAGAGGCTTTTTTAGGCTCACAAAGATATTTGGCATCCTTCGTTTCTACAACAAAGTCTGGTTCATAGATTGATCCTTTATCATATTCTATCTTGAAAAAACCTCGAGCGGGTTTCATCCATTTCAAGACTTGTGCATCATCCTCTAATATTTGAGCAAATCGTAATTCCCCTTCTACTGAATCAAACTTTTGTAAAGGATAACAGCATTTTCTAAAGCCGCTGAATACAAGTTTTTTAATATCGCTTTTAATGGCAGGAATATTACGAAAATCAAGAGGAGACGTCCCTTGCGGTAACACATAATGGATAGGTGATAAAGCTGTAAAACCTCGTGTAACTTTAACCGCATAATCTTTTTGCGTTTCCCATTGATGTTCTCTTAATTGCGCAACAATAAAACTAGTAAGCTTGTGCTGATAGTGAATTAATACGTTCTCAACAGCTGTATCATTGGGTAAATAAGATCGGAAATGTTCTACCATCTGACTAGCTAATTTTCGTAATAAGAGCGTATGGTTATCATAATCGACAAAGTCATTATCAATCAAACCACGAATGATGTAGTTTTCAAGATAAGGCTCTTTGACATATTCATTCTTAGATGTGAGAAAAATGCTTTTATGGGTACGCAATTCTCGAATTAAAAGTTCTTTACTAACAGGTTGAAAATTTAAGCTTTCTAGATTTTTTAAATCAAAATCATAAAAACCATAAGTAACATCACGCGAAGGTATGAGTATAATATTTGGAATATCTATTATCAGTTCTGTTAATTGTTTTGTCAGAATTGTCACCACTTTTGATACAAGAGACTTTTGTGATGAAGGCTTAATATTCATAACTTTATTAGCAATTTTTTCTTGTATCTGTGCAGAACAAAGCATTTGAGAACTTGGCAATTTATCATTCTCTTTGATAAGATCCCACGCGATCGCTGCAATATCTTGCTCTTCAGGTGTTAATGTAGGGGAATCTGTATGACGTAATATGATACCTTGTAAATCAGAAGATGCTCCATTTATATCGGAATTACGTATTACCATCGTTTGCATCAATAAAGCTTCTACTTGACTTGGAACTGTCACTATATCGGTCTTTTCAAAGGGGATATTCCCTCCTGTTCCAATCTCAATATGCTTTTTTATAATTGAGTTTGGATCGTTTGCACGATCAATAATATCTTGAAAACGATCATGCGCAATAATTGTTAAACGATCAATAGCTTCCACGCTTGTTCTATACCCATAAGGCAAACGCAATCCACGCCCAATTGTTTGCTCTGTTAAAATTTCTGAAGCCGATGCACGCAACGGTACAATAGTATAGAGATTCGTAACATCCCACCCCTCCTTTAATTTATTAACGTGAATAACAATTTCTGTTGGGTCATGAGAATCTTCAATTGCAATCAGCTTTTGAATATTTTGATCTTCTTCTATATTCGACTGTTTTGTATGAATCTCTATAACTTTTCCCTTATAAGCTCCTGCAAAAAAATCATCTGATTCCAATAAATCACACAATTTCTGTGCATGATTTGTATCTTGAGCGACAACTAAAATAAAAGGCTTAACAAACTTTTTGTTATAATCTTTGGCATAGGCAATTAAATCTGCTTTCACGTTTTCATGGGCATGAATTGCATCTTGTAATTTGATATGTTCTAATTGTTCAGATGTATAATTTTGAGGTTGAAAATCTTTACGTGTAGCAACAGCAGGCTCTTTTACAAAACCATCTCTCATAGCCTCTGCAAGTGAATAACTATAGACAACATTTTTAAAATCTACGGGTTTTGCACCTATTGTTTTTGGTGTCGCTGTAAGCTCTATTCCTAAAACAGGTTTTAACTCATTAATTGCTGCCGCACCAGCAGAAGCTCGATAACGATGTGCTTCATCCATTAACAAAACTAAATCAGGAAGATTTGCGAGATAATCAAAATAACTTTCACCAATCGTTTCTTGTAAGCGTTTAATTCGCGGAATACTAGATTTTAGTGCGCCTTTTTTATTATCTGTTGTATTAATTTTAGAAATATTAAAAATATTGATAAAAGCCGTATCTCTATTCTCAAACAAACGCTTTTGTCCTTGAAAATGGTGTTCATCAACGCGAATACCTTTACCACTTTCATAATCTTCACCTGTAATAATAATGGGTCTATTGGCAATAAATTCACTCATTCCACTGAAAACATACTTCGGACTTTGGGGACTAAAATCCTGTTTTAACTTTTCATAAATAGTCAAATTTGGCGCTAAAACAAAAAAATGGTGACTGCGACCTGTTAAATAAAGATAGCTGATAAAAGCCCCCATAAGTCGCGTTTTCCCAACACCCGTTGCTAAGGCAAAACAAAAAGAGGGAAAGTTTCGTTCAAAATCTTGTACAGAAGGATAAAGATTTTTTATCACTTCTAACTCTGCAACCAAATCAGCATTTTTAGAAAGCTCTATATTTTCTAAGATTTTTACCAAAATATTTAAAGATTCACGTTGAGGATTACGTAACGATAAGCGAGCAGAAATCCTTTTTTCAACAGTGTTCATGAAAAACTCCGCTTTTTATATATTATTCAAATAGATCTAATTCTGCTTGCGCAATATCTTTATTTTTGTTGTTTTCTTTTACCACAATCACTGGTTCAAGATTGGCTACATTTAAACTGTAATCGTCCCTTCCCCATTCGCATTTTTCTAATATTGCACGGGGGATTTTAGTGAGTGTCAGATTTTCAAAGGATGCTGATTTTGTATCAAAGGCTGTACCACAAATCAGCAACGTGCGATGAGAGCCTACCTCTTCACTCATTATACGGAGTTGTTCATGGGTCATAGCGCTTGTTGTGACATAAATATAATCTGTTTCGGTTGAATACCCTTGCATCCAATAATGATTTTCATCAGGTGCATAGGTAAATCCCATATGTTTGCACATTGCTTCTGAAAGCATCGCAGCATTATATTCGCGACCGATAATCCATTGTCCCCATGGATCTTTTTGCAACAGAGAAGGTGCAAGGCGATAATAACGGAATCCACCACCACCTTGCCAATTGACACTTTTGGAAATTCCCCCTTGATCAGTTCCATCAATGACTTGTTTTAAACGAGGGATAATGTGGGTGTGACAATGCTCACCAAGTTCAATCATAATCCACTTCCTTCCCATTTTATGGGCAACAGCACCGGTTGTGCCAGAACCAGCAAAAGAATCCAGTACAAGATCACCGGGATTAGTGGCAAGTTGAATAATGCGTTCCATTAAACGTTCCGGTTTAGGAGTTGTAAAGACACTATCAGAATTGAAGACTTTGGCTTCTTTTTTTGCATCTTGATTATGGCCAACTTCCTGATAAGGCCAAATGGTCATTGAAACCATACCATTTTTTACCTCTGATAAAAAACGTTTCATAGAAGGAACATTACTTCCTGTTGGACCAAACCAAATACGATTATCATTCAATAATTCAAAGAATTTTTTTTTATTCATAGCCCAACTTCTACCATTAGGAGGCATTACCTTGCGTCCAGAAGGTGTGATGATTTCATAAATATCCTTAGGTGTTACTCTTTTTACAGATAAATCTCCAGATTTCCAAGGACCGCGAGGATCATTATCAGGATTTTTATAGCGCGCATCCATATCGTTTGAACGAGGAAGCAATTGAGGGCGCCAAATCGTTTTGTCTTTGGCATAAACCATTATAAAATCATGATTATCAGAAAGCCATTTTGTATCATTTTGTGGAGCATATTTCTTTTGCCAAATAATATTGTTGATGAAATTTTGGCGACCAAAAATTTCATCCATCATCACTTTAAGATAGGCTTGTTCATCATCATCAATTGATATCCAGATACTTCCATCATCCGCCAGTAAATGATGTAACAATTCTAGCCTGTCTCTCATAAGGCTTAGCCATAGGGAATGCTCCAAACCATCTTCATAATGTTCAAAGGCATTGCCTGTATTATAAGGTGGATCGATATAGATACATTTTACTTTTCCCGTATATTCTTGCTCAAGTGCTTTGAGTGCGAGTAAATTATCACCAAAAATGAGTTTATTATCAAAAATATCTTGGGTAGATACTTGGTGCGGAGCGTGATAAGATTTTTCAAGATCTTCCAATAAAATACGAGGCTCTAGTTTTGGGCGTTTTTCTTTTCCAATCCAAGTGAGTTCTAGTTTTTGTTTATTATAACTCATGCGATCGTCCTTAAATTTAAACGCTTATGAAAAGTAAACAGCTTATTCATGAATGGCTAAATTAGAGTCTCTTAACAATACTTTTAGTACCATCCGACAGCAATTTGAGCTTCTTCTGACATACAATCAGGTGTCCATGGTGGATCAAAAGTCATAGTGACTTCAACATACGAAACCCCTTCAACTGCACTGACTGCATTTTCTACCCACCCCGGCATTTCACCTGCAACAGGACATCCCGGTGCTGTAAGAGTCATTTCAATTTTTACTGAACGATCATCTTCAATATCAATACGATAAATCAATCCTAGCTCATAAATATCAGCAGGAATCTCTGGGTCATAAACTGTTTTAAGAGCAGCAATAATATCATTTGTCATACGATCAATTTCGTCTGCTGGAATTGCTGATATGTAAGATTTTTTATTTTCGCTTACAGTTTCAACGGATTCTGTAGAATGACGCTCTTCAATTGATTCAGCCATTAAAAAATGTCCTTGTTTCTTGCAATGCTTCTACTAATTGATCTATATCCTCTTGAGTGTTATACATGGCTAACGATGCGCGGCAAATAGATGTTAGACCAAAGCGCTGTAATAAAGGCTGTGCACAATGGGTTCCCGCACGTATCGCAACCCCTTTTCTATCAATAAACATAGCGATATCATGGGCGTGAATCCCTTCAATTGTAAATGATATAATAGCTCCTTTATTGGGAGAATGACCATAAATACGCAATGACTCAACCATTTTAAGTTTTTCCTGCGCATAAGCTAAAAGGGACCTCTCATGGGCATGAATCGTGCTACGACCTTTCTCTTGTATATAATCAATAGCCGCAGTTAATCCAATAGCTTCAACGATAGGAGGAGTGCCTGCTTCAAAACGGTAAGGAGGAGCATTATAAAAAACCTTATCGGTTGTTACCTCCTCGATCATTTCCCCTCCCCCTTGAAAAGGACGCATTTCTTCTAATCTATCTTCTTTACCATACAAAACACCAATACCAGTGGGACCATAAAGCTTATGACCTGTAAAGACATACCAATCACAATCGAGATCTTGTACATCAACGGTTAAATGTACTGCTCCTTGAGAACCATCAACAAGAACCGGAATAGAATTTTGATGTGCTAGTTTAATAATCTCTTTAACAGGAGGCACAGTTCCTAATATATTGGACATATGCGTTATAGCAACAAGCCGCGTTTTTTCGCTTAAAGCCTTTTGGAAATCTTCAATGTGCAGAACACCATTTTCATCGACAGGAACAAAAATAAGTTTAACACCTTTTTGTTCACGGAGAAAATGCCAAGGAATAATATTTGAATGATGTTCCATGATCGTTAGAACAATCTCATCACCTTCCTTGAGTTTGGGCATAGCCCAACCATAAGCAACAGTATTAATAGCTTCTGTTGCATTTTTTGTAAAAACAATTTCTTCAGTTTTTTGAGCATTTAGAAAAACACGAACGGTTTCACGAGAATTTTCATATGATTGTGTTGCTATATTGGCTAAAAAATACATTCCCCTATGCACATTAGCATAACTATAGTGATAATAATTATTCATTGCATTGAGTACTGACATTGGTTTTTGGGCAGAAGCACTACTATCAAGATATGCTAATCGCTTTCCATAAACTTGATGGTGCAAAATAGGAAAATCACGCCGAATTTCTTCGACATTATAAGTAAATGTTTGTACGTTATTTTCCATTTTTTCTACCTTAAACATTTTTTTCAAGCCATTTACTAATGATATTCTCCAAAACGATTTGAATATTATCTTGCTTGATGTCATCAATGAGCTCAGAGATAAATCCTTTAATCAAAAGCGCACGAGCCGTTTTAAAAGGGATACCACGTGTCATAAGATAAAAAAGATAATCATGATTAATATTAGCAACTGTTGCACCATGACCACATGCAACATCATCAGCAAAAATCTCCAGTTCAGGCTTTGCATTAAATTCTGCATCATCTGAAAGAATAAGGCTATTACAATCCATGCGTGCATCTGTTTTTTGCGCTTTTTGAGAAACACGTATTATTCCTTGGAAAACACCAACAGCCTTATCTGTAACCACATTGCGTATAATTTCGGTTGATGTTGATTTTTCTTCCACATGACGAACAGTCATTGTAAGATCACTATGTGTTTGTCCTGATAATAAATTTATGACGCGTAATTGAAAATCAGATTCTTCTCCCTGTAATTCAATATCGATTTCTTGGCGATTTAATTGACTCCCTATATTAATGACATAAAGCGATAACTTCGCTCTTTGATCAAGAACAGCACAAAATCGACCAAATTGTGTAGAATTAAAATCACGATTGCGAATGAGAATCCACGTAACATCACTATCAGCAGCAACATTTAATGAAAATATTGAACTGACAAAGGTATCTTTATCATTGCCAACCTGATGTTCAATAAACATAACTTGACTATTTTTATCAACTTTTATATCCGAAAAAATATGAGATTGTCCCCCCATTTGTATATTTTGTAATTCAATGGGGATATTTAACTTTGTATTTTCAGGGATGTGAAAAAGCCAACCATCTGTAACAAAAGCTGTATTTAACTGTCCAATAAAATCTTCATCAGAAATGTTTTGATTTATCTGTACAGAATTATCTTCTAATGCGTCTGAAAGGCGTTTTACTGTAATATTGTCTACCTTTGACTCTATCGATGTTTTTCCATTGTTTATGGAGAAAACAGCACTTTCTGAAAGCAATGCATCAACCAATTGATTGTCTTGAACTTTTGAAAAATTGCTAATAGACTTCAGTAAGGTACGCAGATTGGTATAATGCCAACTTTCTATTTTACGGGAAGGAAGCCGTGTCGTTTGAAACTGCTCAATAGTTTTCTTGCGGATTTCCTGTACAGCTTTATCACCAGGTAAGTCGTTTACATACTGATTAAAATTACTGAGGATATTTTCTTCAACCGCTAACAAGTTTTGCTGTGCATTCATATTTAATAACCTCAAACCGCTTCCCTGATAAGATCAGCATACCCATTTTCCTCTAAATAAAGCGCTAAGGATTTATCACCGCTTTTGATAATTTGTCCTTTATAAAGAACATGTACCGTATCAGGAATAATATAATTAAGCAGCCGTTGATAATGGGTAATCACCAAAAATGAACGTTTTGAATCCCGAAGTTTATTAACACCATCTGCAACAATTTTTAGTGCATCAATATCTAAACCAGAATCCGTTTCATCTAAAATGCAAAGTGTAGGTTCAAGAAGTGCCATTTGTAAAATTTCAGCGCGTTTTTTTTCTCCACCTGAAAAACCTACATTTAATGGACGCTTTAGCATATCCATATCTATTTCAAGTTTGGCTGAAACTTCTTTAACACATTTTATAAATTCAGGAATTTTAAGTTCTTCGTCACCTCGCGCTTTGCGTTGAGAATTCATCGCAACTTTTAAAAATTCCATTGTTGCTACCCCTGGTATTTCCATTGGGTATTGAAATGCAAGAAAAACACCATATGCAGCACGTTCTGCTGGATCCATTTCTAAAAGTGATTGTCCATTATAGAGAATATCTCCTTCTGTTATTTCATAATCATCACGACCAGCAAGCAAATAAGATAAAGTTGATTTTCCGGCTCCATTTTGTCCCATGATAGCAGCAACTTCTCCATCTTGAACTGTCAAGTTTAAACCACGAATAATTTCTGTATCGGTTTCAGCAATACGGGCGTGCAAATTTTTGATCTCTAACATAATTTAATCCTGTTTTGGCTGTTTTTCAGATATCAATGCGTATTATTTTACCTTAGCATCCATCTACTTTTGTAATTACCATAGAGGTCATTTTTAGCATTATGTGCTACCGTTACAGCCTTTTTACATAAAGTCTTCTATTTATCTAATTAAATAAAATTATCCAACACTACCTTCAAGGCTAATACTAATAAGCTTTTGTGCTTCGACAGCAAATTCCATGGGAAGTTTTTGAATGACCTCTTTTACAAAACCATTTACAATTAATGCGATAGCTTCTTCTTCGGGAATTCCTCTTTGCATAACATAAAAAAGTTGGTCATCAGAAATTTTTGATGTTGTGGCTTCATGTTCAAACTGAGCTGTTGCATTTTTTGCTTCAATATAAGGAACTGTATGCGCACCACAATCATTTCCGATTAACAAACTATCACATTGCGTAAAGTTACGCGCATTTTGTGCTTTTCGATGAGCTGTGACTTGTCCCCGATAAGTGTTATTTGAAAAACCTGCAGAAATACCTTTGGAAATAATGCGACTGGATGTATTCTTTCCCAAATGAATCATTTTTGTACCAGAATCAATTTGTTGATAACCGTTTGCAACAGCAATAGAATAAAATTCTCCACGCGCATTATCACCACGGAGTAAGCAGGATGGATATTTCCAAGTAATCGCAGAACCAGTCTCAACTTGTGTCCATGAAATTTTAGAGCTATCACCTCGACAATCTCCACGCTTCGTCACAAAATTATAAATACCACCCTTTCCATCTTTATCGCCAGGATACCAGTTTTGTACTGTAGAATATTTAATCTCTGCATTTTCAAGGGCAATAAGCTCAACAACAGCAGCATGAAGTTGGTTTTCATCACGTTGGGGTGCTGTACACCCTTCAAGATAAGAAACATAGGAATCTTCAGCGGCGATAATCAATGTTCGTTCAAATTGGCCAGTGTTGCGTTCATTAATCCTAAAATAAGTTGAAAGCTCCATAGGACAACGAACCCCTTTGGGAATATAAACAAATGAACCATCTGTAAAGACAGCTGCATTTAAGGCCGCATAATAATTATCACTTATAGGTACAACTGTTCCTAAATATTCTTTAATAAGCTCAGAATGTTCAATAATTGCCTCTGAAATAGAACAAAAAATCACACCAGCACGTGCCAGCTCTTTTTTGAATGTTGTTACAACAGAAACAGAATCAAAGACTGCATCAACAGCCACCTGCCCCGATACAGACATACTGTCATCAAAAGTGGAGGGATCAGACTGTTTTCTTACTCCTGCCAAAATCTCTTGTTCTTTAAGGGGAATGCCAAGTTTTTCGTACGTTGCTAATAACTCAGGATCCACTTCATCCAAAGATTTTGGTCCTGTATGATTTTTGGGAGCAGCATAATAATAAAGCTCCTGAAAATCAATTTTAGGATATTCAAGACGCGCCCAATGAGGCTCTTGCATTGTCAGCCAACGGCGGTAAGCTTTTAAGCGCCATGTTAGCATCCATTCAGGCTCATTTTTTTTAGCGGAAATAAATTTGATAATATCCTCATTTAAGCCTTTTGGAGCTTTATCGGTTTCAATATTGGTTTCAAAACCATATTTATATTGGTCAACATCTATTTCACGTACTTGGCGTATCGTTTCTTGTACTGCCGGCATAAATTTTCTCCATTTTTTGGCGTCAAAAACCGGTAACTAAAGTCTTGTTTTTTACAAGATTAAAGTAAGCAAGTTATCTCCTAGGCTATAGGTAAAGTGCAAAAATTTCAATCAAACTTATTTTATTTTTAAAATAATTCTAATTTTTATAACTTTCTGATGATAAATCTTCCCCTTTTTTCCTGCTTATAATTTGAGAAAAAAACGACAGAAAATCATCAATATCTTCAGAAGTTGTGCCACGCCCTAGCGAAATGCGAATGGCACCATTTGGAACATGATACCCCATTGCCTCCAACACTTTGCTTTGTTTTACTTTTCCCGAAGAACAGGCAGAGCCGGATGATAAAGAAAACCCTTCTAAATCAAAAGCAATTTGCATCGTTTCAGCTTTTAGATTTTTCACGGTAAAGTAAGTTGTATTTGGCAAACGTTGAACTCTTTTGCCAAAAATCTCAACATTTTTACTTATTTTTTGTAGTCCATCTTCTAATTTATTGCGTAAATATATTAACTGTTTTATTTCCTCCTGTGTGAAGCAATCAGCCATTGCTGCCCCAAAAGCAGCAATAAGGGGCAATGCTTCTGTTCCTCCACGGAGACCTTTTTCTTGTCCTCCTCCAATAATAAGAGGGTGTGGCATGAGAAGATTACCACATGAAACAAAAGCACCAATTCCTTTAGGACCGCCAATTTTATGGGCAGACAGTATAAAAAAGTCTCCTCCTAACTGATGAATATCCACAAAATTTTTATCTACATATTGTGTCAAATCAACTATAAGAGTGCCTCCTAAATCCCGAACAATAGCGGCGATTTCTGTTAACGGTTGAATAACACCCGTTTCACTATTTGCAGCTTGAATAGCAACAAGAGGTAAACCTTTTGTTTTATCGTGAACCGTTAAGAGTGATGTTAATTTATCTTGTTGTATGAGCCCATCTTGATCAACATCAATGACGCTTATCAATTCTTTAGAAAAACGTCCTCCCTCTGCAACAGAGGGATGTTCAGTCGCTCCAAGGTAAAGATGAGAAAATTTAACTTTTGCTTTCCCCATATTGTAAAAAGGTGTTAACAAAGTCATTGCGGCTTCACTCGCACCAGAGGTAAATACCACGTGATCTGGATCTGTTTTAAGATTTTCAGCGATTTGCCGACGGGACTTTTGCAACAAAGTTTTAGCAGCACGCCCTTCCTTATGAACCGATGATGGATTACCAAATATCTCTAAAGATTCCAGTAACGCTATCCGTGCCACTTTTTTGAGCGGTGTTGTTGCGTTATGATCAAAATATCGGCGTTTTATAACCATTTTACATCGCAATCATTAATCTTATGAATTGATTGAAAAAATAGCGCATTTTTCTTGAAAAGTGCACTAAAAAAAGAATATCTAATAATTATTTAAGAGATTCTATGGTAAAAGTCGACCAGGGTCAAAGAGAGCCTTTTATTGCATTAAGGAGCATTTTATGCCAGAAATTATTTTTAACGGTCCCGCGGGGCGGCTCGAAGGGCGTTATCAACCTTCACAACAAAAAAATGCACCCATTGCGATCATTTTGCATCCTCATCCCCAATTTGGTGGAACTATGAATCATAAAATTGTCTATGACCTCTTTTATATGTTCCAACAACGTGGCTTTACAACTTTACGTTTTAACTTTCGTGGTATTGGTCGTAGTCAGGGTGAATTTGATTATGGAATAGGAGAACTTTCAGATGCTGCTGCTGCTCTCGATTGGGTGCAAACACAACATCCAGACTCTAAAAATTGTTGGGTAGCAGGATACTCATTTGGAGCATGGATTGGTATGCAGCTTTTAATGCGCCGACCGGAAATTGAGGGATTTATCTCAGTTGCCCCTCAGCCTAATGTTTATGACTTTTCATTTCTTGCACCTTGTCCCTCTTCTGGACTTATCATTCATGGCGGTATCGATAAAGTTGCCCCTCCAAAAGATGTTCAAATACTTGTCGATAAATTAAAAACACAAAAAGGTATCATCATTACACAAGAAATATTGGAAGAGGCTAATCACTTTTTCAGTGGATGTCATGAAAAACTTATTGAACGATGTGCCCACTATTTGGATAACCATATCTCCAATGAACTTCTCGCTCCTCCTCCTGAAATACTTTCACTAACTTAGGAAAATACGATAGATTTATAAAAAATTAGCAAAAGCCGTTTCTGATCATAACAAAGTAATTTTTTCAGTTTGCATTTAAAATTTTTCTAAATTTTATTTCAGGATAGAAATGAGAATAACAGCATACCTGTTTTCTATCACTGAAAAGTCTCTTTTTAGCGTAAAAAGGAAATAATACCTGTATTATTATCTTTATATTACCAATATGTCTCTTTCTCTTGTGAGGTGTGTGTCAGTTATGATAGATAACGCATTAATAATTCATTATATAATCGCCTATTATATAAAATAATGCACTCTTATAATTAGGAAATTAAATCTGTGTTTGCCTTTAAATCTGATTTTTTACACATTATGAGCGAACGTGGTTTTATCCACCAAATTTCAGATGAAAAAGGCTTAGATGATCTTTTTTCAAAAGAAACTGTAAGCGCTTATACTGGATTTGACCCAACAGCATCGAGTTTACATGCTGGAAGTCTTCTTCAGATTATGATGCTTTATTGGTTACAAAAAACGGGTCATCGCCCCATTGCTTTAATGGGCGGAGGGACCGGATTGATTGGTGATCCTTCCTTCAAAGACGAAGCGCGACGCCTTCTGACACAAGATGATATTGCTGCAAATATTGATGGTATTAAAAAGGTATTTGCTAACTATTTGACATTCGGTGACCGAGAAACCGATGCTTGTATTGTGAATAATGCTGAATGGTTATGCAATTTAAACTACTTAGAATTTTTGCGTGATGTAGGAAAGCATTTTTCTGTCAACCGTATGTTGTCATTTGATTCTGTCAGACTCAGACTTGAGCGTGAGCACTCTTTGTCATTCTTAGAGTTTAATTATATGATTCTGCAAGCTTATGACTTTGTTGAACTTTATAAACGTTATGGGGTGCGTATGCAAATGGGGGGCTCTGATCAGTGGGGCAACATTATTAACGGAATCGAATTAGGACATCGTTTAGGAACACCGCAATTATATGCGTTAACATCACCATTGCTGACAACCTCTTCCGGTGCCAAAATGGGTAAATCA
Source organism: Bartonella sp. AA83SXKL (assembly GCF_042196965.1). Lineage (NCBI taxonomy): Bacteria > Pseudomonadati > Pseudomonadota > Alphaproteobacteria > Hyphomicrobiales > Bartonellaceae > Bartonella > Bartonella sp. AA83SXKL. Next base: position 39,025 of record NZ_JBHIRG010000007.1, on the reverse strand, counting down.
TTGAATGGGGCTGTATGGCTGAATGCGGATAAGCTTTCACCTTATCAATTTTGGCAATACTGGCGCAATACAGAAGATGCTGATGTAACACGATTTCTAAAGCTCTATACTCCATTGCCGATGGATGAGATTCTTAAACTTTCTCTATTACAAGGAACTGAAATTAACGAAGCAAAAAAAATTCTTGCAACAGAAATTACAGCAATGTTGCATGGACGTGTTCTTGCTGATGCAGCAGCAGAAACGGCTCGCAAGACGTTTGAAGAAAAAACTCTGGGAGAAAATCTTCCAACTGTTGAAATTAATGCCTCAGAATTAAAAAAAGGTGTTGGATTGCTCACTCTTTTAGTACAAGCAGGACTCGCTAGATCTAATAGTGAAGCACGCCGACACATTCAAGGTGGAGGTGTCCGTGTAAATGATCAAATTATTGAGGATGAAACACATCTTATTATTGAAGGGGATGTCAGTGCAGAAGGAACCATTAAACTTTCTTTTGGTAAGAAAAAACATGTTGTGATGAAACCAGTATAATCTTTTGCTGTTTTGTTTATGTTGTTCACGTCGAGCTTGTTCTTTCAATTCAATCGTTGTGATAGGGCGAGTTTTGTTAGGAAAATAAAGGTCTCTTCAAAACAATAATATTTCGAGAGTTGAATAGTTCTTTTCTTCTGTGTACTCTGATATCTTATACCTGTTACACAAAAAAGAAAGATGAAAACAATGACAAGACCAATGAAAGGTGCTCTTGCTCCTGATTTTACTTTGCCGCGCGATGGAGGAGAGACAGTGTGTCTTTCTGACTTTAAAGGAAAGCCTGTTGTTTTATATTTTTATCCAAAAGATGACACCAGTGGTTGCACAAGTGAAGCACTTGATTTCACAAAATTAAAGATGAAATTTGATGAAATCGGTGTTGCTGTTATTGGAATCTCTCCAGATAATGTAAAAAAACATGATAAATTTAAAATAAAACATGAACTTGATGTCATCTTGGTTTCTGATGAAGAAAAAACGACCCTCGAAGCTTATGGTGTTTGGGTTGAGAAAAGCATGTATGGACGCAAATATATGGGAGTTGAACGGAGCACTTTTTTAATTGATGTAAATGGAATAATAGTAGAAGAATGGCGCAAAGTAAGCGTATCTGGGCATGCTGAAAATGTTTTAGCTACTGCAACACTTTTATATCATAATGGTAACTTGTAAATTGAGTGTTTGATTTACCTTCAAAAGCAAAAGTTATTCCCCCTAATTGATTTTAGTTTTTCAATGGATTCAATTTTTACAATATATTGATTTATAAGGATAATGAATTGTTTTACATTTATATTAGTCCCCTGAATATCGCAAAATTTTCTTATTTCAGATTCTTCCTATCACTTGCAATATCATAAGCAGAATTAGCGTGTGAGAAAAAATTGAAGAAAGAAACAAGAAAATCCTCCTTTAAACCTTTAAAGTATCAAAGGCTATATAACATCACAGCATCAATAAAACGAACAGCTTAAGAAAAAATCTATATGGCTTGAAGGAAGGATATATAATTAACGAATATCCTCAATTTTTTTGTCTTGTCCATAAATGCGCCGTGCGAGTGCTGCCTCTATAAATGCATCTAAATTACCATTAAGTACGGATTGTGGATCCGTATTTTCAATTCCTGTACGCAAATCTTTGACAAGCTGATAGGGTTGAAGAACATAAGATCTAATTTGATGTCCCCATCCGATTTCTGTTTTAGAAGATTCAGCAGCATTGGTTTCTTCTTCTCTTTTTTTAAGCTCTTCTTCATAAAGCCGTGCACGCAACATCGACCAAGCCGTAGCGCGATTTTTATGTTGAGAACGTTCTGTTTGACATTGAACAACAATACCCGTTTTTATATGTGTGATGCGAACAGCAGAATCTGTCGTGTTAACATGTTGTCCTCCTGCTCCAGATGCACGATATGTATCAATACGCACATCTGCCTCTGAAACATCAACTTCAATATTGTCATCAATAACTGGATAAACCCAAATGCTCGCAAAAGAAGTATGGCGCTTTGCATTCGAATCAAATGGAGAAATCCGCACTAAGCGATGAACGCCTGATTCTGTTTTTAACATTCCATAAGCATTATGCCCTTTTACAAGAATAGTCGCTGACTTTATTCCTGCTTCTTCTCCATCATGAATTTCTAAAATTTCAACCTTCATTTCATGCTGTTCAGCCCATCGCATATACATACGTAAGAGCATAGAAGCCCAATCTTGGCTTTCTGTTCCCCCTGCTCCAGCATGAACTTCTAAATAGGTATCATTCGGATCTGCCTCTCCTGAAAGAAGTACGTCAATTTGCCTTTTATCTATCTCATTTTTAAGATTACGTATTGATCTTTCTGCATCAGCGATAATTTCAATATCACTTTCTTCTTCGCCCATCGCAATAAGCTCAATGCATTCTTCAAGTGTTTTTGTAAATGATAAAAGACCATTGATTGAATCATCGAGACGTTGACGCTCACGCATCATATCCTGTGCTCGTTGTGCATCATCCCATAATGATGGATCTTCCGCTTTTTGATTAAGATATTCAAGACGCTTTAGTGATTGATCCCAGTCAAAGATGCCCCCTTAGCAATTGTATTGCTTTCTGGATTTCATCAACTAATGTTTCTATTTCTGCTCGCATAATTTAACACCGTATTTTAAAAAACTCTTTTTGGTTGTGTCTCTTAGCATTTTATACAAATTTAATAGCTGCTATCAGAAAATGGTACAATTCTATCACTCTATTTACAGAACTGACATTGTAAAAAAGAGATAAAAACCATGTCTCATGGTGAAAGGAGATTTTGTTGATTAATACAGCCCACCTGTCCCACTTTCAAGGGCTTTATTGACTTGTGGAGAAGTCGTTACTGCAGGAACACCTTCTTGAAAAGAATTTGTACTCCCAATAACTTGATATATATCAGCAGGACCAGTCCCTGGTTTAAATGCTTCTATAATGACATCTTGATCTCCTCTTTCCGCAAGCATTCCTGTTTTCCGATTAATTGGCATTAAAATCATACCCTTTGGCATCTTAAAGGGAACATCTGGCTTTCCTTTAAGAGCATCTGCCATAAACTCACCAAAAATAGGTGCAGCTAATGAACTTCCTGTTCCATTATATCCTAACGGAGCTGGTTGATCATAACCGACAAAAATACCAACGACAATGTCAGGAGTAAATCCCATAAACCAGACATCCTTAGAGTCATTGGTTGTTCCTGTCTTAGCGGCAATATGTCGATTAAGATAACGTAAACGTGCTGCAGTACCACGCTGAACAACCCCTTCCATCATGGAGGTAATCTGATAAGCTGTCATAGGGTCAAGAACTTGATCTCGCTCATCAATCAATGTGGGTTCACGTTGATTATTCCATGAATTCGTATTACAATTTTCACAAATACGATCATCATGACGATAAATTGTCTTTCCATAACGATCTTGAATTCTGTCTATCAGAGAAGGCTTAATAGAGCGTCCCCCATTGGCAATAACTGAATAAGCTGTAACCATTCGTAATACTGTTGTTTCACCAGCCCCTAAAGCCATGGGAAGATAAGGCTGCAATTTATCTACGATCCCAAAGCGTTCTGCATATTCAGCGACAAGAGGCATTCCCATATCATTGGCAAGCCGTATTGTCATAAGATTACGAGAACGCTCAATACCATAACGCAACGTTGAAGGTCCTGCAAAGGTACCTCCATAATTTTTGGGTTGCCAAACTTCACCATTATATTGACGAACTTCAATGGGACCATCTAAAACAACGGATGCTGGTGTATATCCGTTATCAAGAGCTGCTGCATAAACAAAAGGCTTAAAAGCAGATCCCGGTTGGCGATAAGCTTGGGTTGCACGATTGAATTCAGATGCGGCAAAAGAAAATCCTCCCACCATAGCAAGAACGCGCCCTGTATGAGGTTCCATAGCAACAATTGCACCTTCAACCTTTGGAATTTGTTGTAAACGATAAGTGTTATTTGTATTGGATAGTTTTTCAACAAAAATGACATCCCCAACTTGCAGAACATGAGATAAGCTCTGAACAGTTTTTCGATAACCATTTTCTTTTACAACATGGAGTGCCCATTTTGAATCAGCTTCAGATAAAACAGCAATTTCCCGTTTTTTTGATAATATACCTGAAGCTTCGCGCTGTGGCTGTAAACCAATCTCTACTTTGTTGGGATTAGTAGAAAGAACAACAGCTAAACGCCATTCAGGAACATCACTTAGCCCTGTGATATCTGCAAGTTCTGTCCCCCAATCCCCTTTCTCATCAATATGCGCATAAGCTCCACGCCATCCTTGCGCATGATCAAATCTAATTAATCCATCGTGTAAAGCACGTCGCGCAATAAGTTGTAAATGCGGATCAAGCGTTGTACGAATGGAAAGCCCACCTTCATAAAGTGTTTTAGCCCCATAGCGATGTATTAAACGACGCCGCACTTCTTCAGTAAAATAATCAGCCGCAAAAACATAGCTATCACTCCCACGGATTGTCGCTCCTAAAGGTTTAGCTTTCGCTTTTTCACCTTGTTCACGCGTTACATATCCATTTGCAATCATCCGGTCTATAACCCAATTACGCCGATCAATAGCACGTTGTGTATTCTTAAATGGATCATAATTTGCTGGTCCTTTTGGAAGAGCAGCCAAATAAGCACATTGTTCTAGCGTCAGATCATTGACGGATTTATTGAAATAGGTCAAAGAAGCAGCTGCTATACCATAAGTGCCACGCCCCAGATAAATTTCATTGAGATAAAGTTCGAGAATATGATCTTTTGAATAAGTTTTCTCAATACGCATTGCTAAAATAGCTTCCTTAAATTTACGTTCTAACGTTGTTTCTGAACTTAAAAGGAAGTTTTTAGCGACTTGTTGCGTTATAGTTGATGCACCCTCTGGACGTCTTCCAGAAGCAATATTACGAATATTATTGATCAAAGCTCGAGAAAGTCCTTCAGGATCTAAACCAAAATGATGATAAAAGTTTTTGTCTTCAGCCGAAATAAAAGCATTTATAACAAGCTTTGGTATTGATTGAATCGGTAAATAGAGGCGATGTTTTGTTGCAAACTCTGCCATAAGACGGCCATCAGAAGCATGGACGCGGGTCATTACCGGCGGCTCATAAAGTGAAAGAACTTCATAATCAGGGAGTGCATTTGCTTGACCACTGGTCATAACACCCCACGTTATTGCACCACAAAGTCCAATAGCAATAAAAAAACGAAGAAGATATCTTAAAAAAATCATCATAAAAACGGCTATCGCTTTCTTAAGAATTAATTAAAGAAAAAATACGTTACTTCAAACACACCAAGTGGATATCACCACAAGATTGAGATCAAGAGAAATCGTTTTCTATCTTTTATTTATACTAGGGTACACTAGAAGCCCATATAGATACTCTATTTTCTCACAAATTTAAAGAGGCTGTATCATTTTCTGCCTATAATCAGCAAATTGACGAATAGAATGAGCAATAGAGGCTGCCATTTGTTTTCTCCAATGAGGATCATTTAATAACTTTTCATCCTCTTTATTGGATAAATAACCTATCTCTATCAAGACTGAGGGTATATCTGAAGCTCTTAAAACTTGAAAATTAGCATAACGATGTGGGTTATTAATCAAGTTAATATGATTCTTTGATAAACTTGAAATAACACTATTTGCAAAATTAACCGAAAATGTATGTGTCTCACGTCGTGTAAGATCCATCAAAATATCTGTAACTTCGAGCGTTTCATCTGCAGGCAAACCATCAAGCAAATCAACTTTATTTTCATTTTCAGCTAAAGATTTTGCAATGGCATCAGAGGCTTTGTCTGATATGGTATACACTGTGGCACCGCGAAGAGAATGTAGATCAATCGTATCCGCGTGAATAGATATAAAAAGATCAGCATCAAACTCTTGCGCTTTTTTAACTCTTTCACTTAGTCTTAAAAAAATATTGGAATCTCGTGTTAAAGCAACGGTAATATGAGAATCCTTTTGTAATTCGTCTCGCAATGCACGCGCAAAGTCTAAAGTCACATCTTTTTCTAAAATTCCAGTAACCCCCCGCGCACCACCATCAATACCACCATGACCAGGATCAAGAACAACACGGAAATTATATGCTGGCATTAACTGTGTTTTTGTATCAAAATTGATCCTTTGCTGTTTTTTTAATATCTCATCAAATTTTTCTTGTGTACTTTTACGAATATCAATCAGCAACTGCCATAAACCATTATTTAAATTTTTTACGACATTTTTTTCAACTACAAAAGCCGTTTTACTTGTCAAAACAATGCGTGAAGTCTGTATGTCAGAGAAAGCATAACGCACATCTGAAAGCATAACGGATAATGTATTCCTTTTCTTTAAAGGCGTATTTTGCATCGAAAAGTCAATTGTAGGTAAATTGATAACCAAACGTGCTGGCCTGTCCAAAATCTGTAAACGAACATTTGGTTTTGAATTAAAAACCGCAATAATACGCGTATGAACACTATCACCAATGGTTCGAAAATTAATAAGTCTCAGAGGATCTGCGGCTTGAAGACTGGTTTGGAGTAGCAAAAAAGATAATAAAAAGTATGTGACGAACACAATAACATCCCCATAAGCTGTTTTCAGCTTTTTGGTAAAAAAAACTCTTATCATAAGCAAAATACTCTACATTACCTTTGTAATAATTTATCTTGGTTACATAAAACGATACACCAATTTATTATCTATTTTTCAATAAAAGCTAAATAAACACCTCAAAACGAAATTAAGGTCATAAAGATATTATAATTATACATGATTTACATTGTTACTTGCCAAACGCATGATATCAACATAAAAGAATATTTATGCTTCCTAGCTGATAATAGTCATCTAAATTATCTGTAACTCATATTAAGTTGTCTTTAGAAGTTTTTTGTCTATTATGCGTTGAGACTTTTTTATGGATGAAAAATTTCTATGTTGTAACATTAGGATTGCATTACTTAAGATTCGTTGGTTCGGATATCCGAACTGTTTTAAAGATTATTTTACCGGAGACTTTTAAGAAATATGAGTCATAAAAAACAGATGGAAATAATGATGAGAAATGGTGTAAATGCAGTCATGCCTTTGCACGTGGTGTTCCGTCCTGTTTTTCTGGTACCTCCCTTTTATGGCAGACAGCCTTTTATATTTACGAATAGTTATAGCATTCGTTTGAATAAAATTGTGCATGTCGCCTTCAGGATATTAACTTATGTCAAACAAAATGCTTATAGATGCCTCCCATCCGGAGGAAACACGTGTTGTTGTTGTTCACGGCAACAAAATTGAAGAACTTGATTTTGAATCAGAACATAGAAAACAGCTCAAGGGGAATATTTATCTCGCACGTATTACGCGTGTAGAACCGTCTCTCCAAGCGGCTTTTGTTGAATATGGTGGAAACCGGCATGGTTTTTTAACATTTTCTGAAATTCATCCTGATTATTATCAAATTCCTATTGCTGATCGCCTTGCTCTTCTTGAAGAAGAAGAAAAAGAAGCTGTAGGAGAAAATTCTGTAGATACCTTTACGGAAGAAGCAACTAAAAATAAAAAACGCTCCAGAAGAACAAAAAAAAGTGAAAAAAACAATGTTATAGCAGCCGATATTGAAAATGATATCACATCTGAAGCGATAATAATTGATAATACAGAAGAATCATTAAATGCCAATATCTCTTATGATGAGATTGAAATGGTCGGTGCTGAGGACATCCGTGAAGAGCTCCCGATTTATCAAAGAAAACAAGGGCGCCAGTATAAAATTCAAGAAGTCATTAAACGACGTCAAATTTTGTTGGTACAAGTTATCAAAGAAGAGCGTGGTAATAAAGGTGCTGCCCTTACAACATATCTATCTCTAGCTGGTCGTTACTCTGTTCTAATGCCCAACACAGCACGTGGTGGTGGTATTTCACGAAAAATTACGAACGTACAAGACCGTAAGCGTCTTAAAGAAATCGTAAAAGAATTAGCCGTTCCAAAAGGTATGGGCGTTATCTTACGAACCGCTGGTGCCAATAGAACAAAAGCTGAAATTAAACGTGATTATGAATATCTTATGCGGTTATGGGATACTATTCGCACTTTGACACTCGAGTCAACGGCGCCATGCCTTGTCCATGAAGAAAGCAATCTCATCAAGCGTTCTATACGAGATCTTTACAATAAGAACATTAGTGAAATTCTTGTCTCTGGAGACCAAGGATATCGTGAAGCGAAAGACTTTATGCGTATGCTCATGCCAAGTCATGCAAAAGTTGTGCAACCTTACCGTGATCCTACGCCCATTTTCGCAAGAAATAATATTGAAATTCAACTTGATAAAATGTTGCAACCACAGGTTTCTTTAAAATCTGGTGGTTATCTTGTTATTAATCAAACAGAAGCACTTGTTGCTATTGACGTAAATTCTGGCCGCTCTACGAAAGAATTCTCTGTCGAAAAGACAGCCTTACAAACTAACCTTGAAGCTGCTGAAGAAGTAGCGCGTCAATTACGCTTGCGTGACCTTGCTGGTTTAATTGTGATTGATTTTATTGATATGCTTGAAGAACGCAATGTGAAGCTGGTCGAAAAAAAATTAAAAGATTGTTTAAAAAATGATCGTGCTCGTATTCAAGTAGGTCATATTTCACACTTCGGCCTTTTAGAAATGAGTCGTCAACGTATTCGCATATCGGTTTTAGAAAGTACGACACAGCCCTGCCCACATTGCGCAGGAACAGGAAATATACGTTCTGAATCATCAATTGCGTTACATGTCATGCGCTCAATTGAAGAATATCTTCTTCATAATTCGCAACATAATATTATCGTGCGCACCCCCGTAGCAACAGCGCTTTATGTATTAAATCATAAACGCAATATTCTTGTTAATTTAGAAGCTCGCTTTAAACTTAATATTAGTATTGAAGCAGATGATAGTATTGGAACACAACATCTTGTTATTTCTAAAGGCTCAATAGCAGAGAGAATTTTTCAATCTTCATTGGAAGATGACAATAAGCAAGAAATTGAAGATTCTGTTTTCATAAAAAGTGAATCTATTGAAAATCCTTCTCCCATTGAAACAAACCAAAAGCGTCGGCGCAAAAATCGTCACGGTGAAATTACTGATCATTCTCTCTCCAACGTTCATAAAAAAGAAGATACCTTGAATGATGATTCTTATCGTCGAGGACGTCGTCGAGGACGTCGTGGTGGTCGACGCAATCAAGATAATAGTTTTCATCAGATTCGCGTTCCTTATGCAGAACCAGTGGGAGATTTTGCTAAGCAAGCTTTAGCAGAAATTAAAGCAGCGCATCGCAAACGTCGTGTTTCACCTGCTAAATCTTTTGAACTTGAAGAAACAAAGAATAATACACAAGCTCTAGATATACAACAACAGAGTGAATCTGAAAAAAATGATACAAGTATTAAACCTAAAAAACGTAAAACACGTTCTTCAAAAGTAGTAGAAAATCAACTTTTTTTAGAGAATGATCAAAATATTGCAGAACAAAAATCTCTTGAAGAAAAACCTACAACCAGTTCGGTGCATAAAACTAAAACAAAAAAAGCAGACAAAGCTGTTCATGAGGTAGAAGATAAAGCTCTTGAAAAGAGTAAAAAATCAACACGTGGAACACGTAAAAAATCATCTTCTAAAGAGACAACGCAAATACAAAAAATATTAGAGCAAGAAACTGTAATCGAGATGGAGAAAGTTATCGAAACCTCTCCTTCCCAAATTGAAGAAACAATTAATCAACCCGTTGTTATTTCATCAACGCCTAATGATTCTTCCAAAACTGAACGTATTGGTTGGTGGAAACGCAGAATTCTTTCGAAAAATTAAGGATTAAAAAAACCGCCACAGAAAATTGTGGCGGTTCAAATAAACAATTATAGAAGACGTTTTGACCAACTTCTATGGTGTGGGTTTATTACTTTTGTTTTGCTTTTTCTTGCTCATCCCGCATACGCTCTTCAATTTCTTTTTGCTTTGATTGAATGGCTTGCTGCAGCTTTATTTGTTCTTGTTGAAAATCTTTTTCCTCCATACCAGGACCGGTATAGGCTGCTGTAAACCCATTAAGAGAAAACTCAATAGGATTAGCTGAACCACGGAAATTAACTGTGGTTACAACCATTTTTGTACCACTTTTCATAGCTGCTATAAGCTTATCATCTAAGACATCATTAGCAATACAACTTGGTCCATTACAAATAATATAAGGAATTTTTTTAGAGAACTCGTCACCAATTTTAATGTGAACACCTTCTGGCAAAAAACGACCTGTAGGTACTTGAATACCTATACGTTTCTCATTTTGCTTCCCTTTTATTTCAACAAGATTAAAAGCCGTTAAAGGTTGTCCCGTATTCGATAATACAGTATTCATTGTATTACAAATATCAACATCATGCTGCTTACTGCAAACTTTGTACCAACCTTGTGATAAAGTTTGCGCATTTGCAGAAATACCAGCTATAAGAAAAAGGGCAGCAGCTCCAACTAATACTGAAACAGCAGAATAAACATTTTTATGCGACATGATTAAGTTAATCCTTTCAACGCGCTCTTAAGTAACTTCAAAAAAATATTAAATATAATTCCAACTTAATTTATTAAATTATAATGAAATAACAATTAATTTTACTATTTTTACTTCAATATAAAAAAAAGTTAAATTTAGAGAAAAAATACGACGAGCCATTCTAATTTTTATACACTCATATCATTTCCCCTCTTCATCACATTGGTATTTGATGCAATCTATCCATAAAACACCTCTGTGCATTTAAACTAAGATTACACAAACGAATCAATATTGCAATGTTAATTAAAATAAACTCTGATACTACTCTAAAAAACTTACTAATTAAAATTTTTACATTTATTACTCTTCATGTTAAGCTTATAGAACATTAGCAACAGGTGTTGCAATGCATTAAGCTCCAAAATATCAGATAAGTTTTACAGTTTTCCTTATGTGCCTCGTGTGATACACAAAAACAAAATCATCTACGGTATTATTGAAACATTTGATGAATTAAAACCATTGATTGTCTAAAATTTCTGCCCTTGTTTACAAAACAATGGTGATACGCTTTTGTAATAAAAATTTTATATTCTATAGCGTTTAACTAAACAGTTTAGTTTAAAAATACGCTACTAAAGAAGTGCTTTTTTCTTAATTAAACAACACATTTTCTTAGAGAGAAAATCTATAACTGCTGAAAATATTTTATTTATAATAAACTTTCTTAAAATATAATAACATATTAATTTATAATAATAATTTATCTTTTTTCTATTTCTATATTGTATGAAAGATCCTAATAGCGCAAACCTCTCTTATATTGAATCAATAAAATTTATCCACTTGTACATCACAAGCAGAGTTAGTTTTATAGATAAAACTACTGAACAAAGGGATTCCCCCTATGAATCATCTCACGTGCCTAAAGCCATAATAAATTTATGCTCATATATTATACATCTATTATTGCACTTCTGTACAAATATCATCTCTCAGCTTTATAACATGAATAAAAAATATAGCTTTTATCAATTTATTTTAAGTTATTTCTCAAATAAAATAATTTACTAAAATGATAAATTCTTTTCATCTTTTACAACATCAAAGATATAAATCGTTAATGATTTAAGTTTTAAGAAAAAATGAATTCAAAATATCATTTTGTTTTCCTATATAACACAACTTAGAGCTATAAAACATCTCTCTTATCGTATTAATAAAACAAGATTTAAGATATGAAATGTATCGTCATTAAAATAATTAAACAGATAAAAATAAAAAACTACAAGCACAAAAAATCATGCATAAAAAGAAAACATAAAAAAGATATATGAGTTTATTATTTAATATATATATTAAAGCTTATATGATAAGAATAATAGATAATATCTTATGTGTATAAATTACTTTATTATAAATAATGATAAAAACAAAAAATTAAAATATATTTTACTAACATATTTAAACTATTATTTAGTATATTATCTTAATTTCTCTGTATTTGTATAATTAATTTTTTAATTGAATAATTCTTCAACATGAGAACGCATACGATCTATAATATTCTTTTTCTTGTTTGGAAGCATTATATTATGTACTTCTTTAATGGTATTACAAAGCTTAGGTGCACTTTTTACAAACCAATTATCTTCTGTAAGACTATTTTTTATATCGTCAAATATTTGTTTTTCATAACTATAAGAGCCATCTGTTAGTAATTCTTTAATATCCCTGACTAAACTAGGACTTATTGAATTATTTGCGCCTTTAGCCCAACTAAAATCTTTATCTTTCCAATCAAAATCTTTGCGCAAAATAGCACCTATATCACTTTGCAATATATCCGCTAACGTATTGCAAGCAATAATAAATATGAGATAATTTTTCATTATCTCATCATCACCTCCACTTTTCTCATTCATTCCCCATTCATTAAACGTTTGAGTTTTTTTTAAATAATCTTTTGCTTTAATCAACTTTTCTTCATACTCCCCTACTTCATACTCTCTCGCTATATGTATTCTAGAGATAATTTTTTGTTTTTTTTCAGCTAGATCCTGTAATTTCGAACCAAGATTATAATATTCATCCTTCAGAGTTTTCAGTTTTTTATATAACTTATTCCGTTCCTGTAAACGCTCATAGTATTCTGCTTTAGAAATATTTTTTTCCCAAATATCCAAATGAGATATACTTTCTTCAATAAATTGTATGCTCTCTTTAATATTCTTTCTTTTGTTTTTTAAATGTTGGTATTGTTCATCAGAAGATAACTCAGCATAAGCGTTTTTTACGCCATATATTAAAGTGAGTAACAAAAAAACGATAGTTAGACACTTTTGTAATGAAGAAAGCATGCTATCTTTACCTAAATTCTTTCTAAAAAATTTACAGGAGCTTATTAGCTTATTATATTGAAAGTGCTATTTAATGCGGTTAAACCGTCTAATCTATTTCCTTCATTATATCAATACGTATATAATAAAAACCAAATAAATATATAATGGCTCTTTATTATAAACTTAAATTTTATTCTTATACAAAATCAATAACTTTTTGTTTTTATAGAATAATTTTATAAAAATAAGTAATAGTTCTGAAATAATAAAGATATTTTTTAAACAGAATGTTGTTCTGCCATTTCGACAAGCTGTGTCATAATATTCGCTGCTCCAACAAGCCTTTCATCCGCTGTGGACCAATTACGAATAAGAGCGATACTTTGATCTGGACGAATTTTTGCCATCGAACCTTGTTTTCCAACCCACTGAACAAGAGCAACACTATTTGCGAAATAGTTATTACGAAACTGTATAACAATCCCCTTTGGTCCTGTATCTAATTTCTCTACATGCGCTTTTCGACATAATGTTTTGATATAAAAGACTTTAAGAAGGTGTTGAACCTCAAGGGGTAAAGGACCAAAGCGATCAATTAACTCCGCTGCAAATTCATCAATTTGTTCTAAATCATCAAGTTCTGTTAAACGACGATAAAGTCCCATACGTAATGATAAGTCAGGCACGAAACTTTCTGGTATCATCACTGTTGTACCAAGTGAAATTTGAGGAGACCATTGATTATCTTCATTTAGCTCTCCATCTTTTAATTCAGCAACAGCTTCTTCAAGCATTTTTTGATAGAGTTCAAATCCAACTTCTTTGATATGCCCCGATTGCTGTTCACCTAAAAAATTTCCTGAACCGCGGATATCCATGTCATGGCTTGCCAATTGAAACCCGGCCCCTAAGGTATCAAGAGATTGTAAAACTTTAAGACGGCGATCGGCAGCAGCTGTTAAGACTTTACCAGCAGGAAATGTAAAGAGAGCATAAGCACGTTGTTTTGAACGCCCTACCCTACCACGTAACTGATAAAGGGCAGAAAGGCCAAACATCTCAGCACGATGCACAATTAGGGTATTGGCTGTTGGAATATCAAGCCCCGATTCAATAATGGTTGTTGAGAGCAGCACATCATATTGTCCATCATAAAATGCATTCATGATATCATCAAGTTGTCCAGCCGGCATTTGTCCATGAGCCACAACGAATTTCAGTTCTGGCACATGTGTTTTGAGATATTCTTCTACAAAAGCCAGATCAGAAATACGAGGACAAACATAGAAACTTTGTCCACCACGATAATATTCTCGAAGCAGGGTCTCTCGTATAACAAGTGCATCAAAGGGTGAAATAAAAGTACGAACCGCCATTCTATCAATGGGGGGTGTTGTTATCAATGAAAGTTCACGTACACCCGATAAAGCTAACCCTAAAGTGCGTGGTATGGGAGTTGCTGAAAGTGTGAGAACATGAATATCACTTTTAAGCTCTTTTAAACGCTCTTTATGTTTGACACCAAAATGTTGTTCCTCATCAATGATAAGAAGGCCTAATCGTAAAAAATTAACTGCACCACTTAATAATGCATGGGTTCCAATGACAATATCGATTGTACCATCTGAAACACCTTTTTTTACTCGTGCAAGTTCTTTCGCTTTTACAAGCCTCGAAGCATGTCCAATTTTAACCGGTAATCCTTGAAAACGTGAAATAAATGTTTTGTAATGTTGACGTGAAAGCAAAGTTGTCGGTACAACAACAGCAACCTGATATCCATTTAATGCTGCAACAAAAGCACTTCGAATGGCTACTTCAGTTTTTCCAAAACCAACATCACCGCATATCAAGCGATCCATCGGCTTTCCTGAGGCTAGATCGTCCAAAACAGCATCAATTGCATTCATTTGATCTTCCGTTTCTTCATAGGGAAAGCAAGCAACAAACTCATCAAATGGTCCAATTGGTGGAAGTAAAGCAGGCGCAGCACGAGTCATACGCTCTGCAGCTATACGGATTAATTGCCCTGCCATTTCCAATAAATGTTTTTTAAGCCGAGCTTTACGTGCTTGCCAAGCAACACCTCCTAATTTATCTAAAGTTACCTCTGTTCCTTCTGAGCCATAACGTGAGAGAAGCTCAATATTTTCAACAGGTAAAAAAAGTAAATCACCTCCAGCATATCTAATTTCAAGGCAGTCTCGTAAAATTCCAGTGGTTCTGATGGTTTTAAGACCAACAAATTGGCCAATACCGTGGTCGATATGCACAACAATATCACCAGAATTTAAAGCAGAAACTTCAGAAATAAAATTTGTATTATTCTTACGCCGCTTTGGTGATCTGATGAAGCGATCACCTAGGATATCCTGCTCTGCTATAATAGCTAAATCTTCAGCCTCAAAACCATGTTCTATCATGATAACGGCTGCTAATATATGATCTCGTGGTGTTGCTTTGACAGTTTGCAAAGATTTTACAACATCTATTTTTTTTAATCCATGCTCGTCGAGAACTTGTACTAAACGATTCAGAGATCCTTCACTCCAACACGCTAAAAGCACTTTTTTGCCCGCAGAGCGTAAAGATGCGATGTGATCAATAACACTTGAAAAAACGTTTTTTTCCTGCGCATTACGCTCTTTTACAAAATCATATCCTTGTTGAACATTGGTGTGAATAACAGTTTGTTCCAAACTTTGTGGAATATTAAAAGGCGAAAAATCAATACGCTGTGAAGATTGTTGCACACATTCTAAAACACGCTCTGGCGTTAAATAGAGAAGACTAGTGTCTATTGGATGATAAGAAGTAGAATTTTCTTTGTCATTTTCGCGCTCTTTGCGCGCGTTATAATAGTCTTCAATAAGACGATAGCGCTCAATGAAAACTTCTTCTATAAGATGCTCAAAAACAAGCGGTAGGTTGCCACAATGGTCAAAAAAAGTGTCAAGCTCTTCATAAAAAAATGGAAGCCAATGTTCCATACCAACAAAACGCCGACCTTGAGAAATTGCTTCATAAAGCATGTTATTTTTTTGTGATACACCAAATGTACGGGTATAATTGCTTTTAAAACGGCTGATGCGTTCTGGTGTAAGAACAATCTCACTCATTGCCTGTAATAAAAGTTCAGTTTTTTGGCCTGTTGTCCTTTGACTTTCTGGATCAAATACGCGGATACTTTCTAGGGTATCTCCAAAAAAATCAAGGCGTAAAGGTTCAACATCCATCGGAGAAAAGATATCAAGTATTCCTCCTCTTACAGCAAACTCACCAACATCTCGGACAACCGTAACGCGTTCAAAACCATTAGTTTCTAGAAATTGAATAAGATTTCCCATGTTATTGCGCTGGCCAACACGTGCGTGAATAAGCTGAGCTTCTATCATTTCACGAGGAGGCAACTTTTGCATAATTGCATTTGCTGTTGTTAATATAATTGCAGAATATGGATCTTTCCGTAAATTTGCTATATGTGCCAATGTTGATAGTCGACGTGCCATAACAGCAATTCCTGGTGATACGCGATCATAAGGCAAACAATCCCATGCAGGAAATTGAAGTACGGGTAAATTGGGTTCAATAAAATTTAAAACTTGTTGTAAATGCGCAATTTTTGTTCCGTCACGGACAACATAGATGAGCGGTTTATCTTGTGCAATTTCTGAACTTAATTTAGCAAGCGCAAAGGCTTCAAATCCATCAGTAACGCCATCTAAAATCATACGAACAGAATTATTTTTGGGAATAACAATTTTTTTAAATATAGGCATCGGGATTAATAAATTAAGCAAGTACGATAATTGGCAATATCACGGAAAAGTGGACTATCAACTTCAGAGGGGGGCAAAATTTCTCCAGTAATCCATGTGAGTAAATCACGATCATCAAAAGACATAATATACTCAAGCTCAGAGAGCGTTTTATCATTCATCTTAGTGATATGAGCATCAACATAATGTCCAAAAATGAGATCCATTTCACGAATACCGCGATGCCATGCACGAAAAATCAATCGACGACGACGAGCATCTAATTGATTTTTGTCAACGACAAAAACTGTCATAAAAAATCTCCTTGAATAAAGTAATATAAACTATTCAATTAGTCGTATAAAGTTTTTACCTTGCTTTAAGGAAGTTCTATAATCTTTTGTTCTTTAAGTGTAATTCGACGATGCATTTGCTTAGCCAAAGCGTAATTATGTGTTGCAATAAGAGCAGAAAGACCAGACTGACGAACAAGGATAGATAAAGCTTGAAAGACATAAGCTGAAGTTACTGGATCAAGATTTCCTGTAGGTTCATCAGCCAAAAGAACCGAAGGGCCATTTGCTACTGCACGTGCAATAGCAACACGTTGTTGTTCTCCTCCCGATAACTCTGAGGGACGATGGTTCGCACGATGAGAAACACGCAGATACGTTAATAATTTGCGCGCACGATCTTCTGCTATGGATTTTTTTAATCCTGCTATCATTTGCGGTATCATGACATTTTCTAACGCTGTAAACTCTGGAAGTAAATGATGAAATTGATAAACAAAACCAATATCATTTCGTCTTATAGCTGTTCGCTCACTATCAGAACGCTTTGCACAAGAAACACCCCGTAACATCACATCACCAGCGGTTGGTTTTTCTAATAATCCAGCAATATGAAGAAGTGTTGATTTTCCAGCACCAGATGGTGCAACAAGTGCGACAAGCTCTCCACGATTAAGAATAAAATTCGCTTTATCTAAAACAATGAGAGGCTTATGACTCTCGAAAAAGTGTCTTTCAATCTCTACAAGCTCTAAAATAGCTGTCATTATTCATACCTCAAAGCTTGTACCGGATCTAGCTTAGCAGCACGCCATGCCGGAATGAGAGCAGCAAGAAACGACAAGAATAAAGCCATCATAGCAACCAAGATGGTCTGTTTCCACTCAATTTGTGCAGGCAATTTTGTTAAAAAATAAAGTTGAGGATTAAAAACGTCGACATTAAATAACCAAGATATAAAATCTTGGATATGATTAATATTCGCGGTCGCGATAACACCTAAAACTAACCCCAATATAGTTCCAATAAAACCAATCATCATTCCTGTAATGATAAATATACGCAAAATCGTACTCTGTTGAGCCCCCATCGTGCGTAAAATTGCAATATCATGACTTTTATCTTTTACAAGCATAATCAGCCCTGAAATAATATTTAAAGCAGCAACAAGAACGATCAGAGAAAGAATGAAAAACATAACATTTCGTTCAATCTGTAAGGCTGAAAAAAAAGCCTGATTGCGTGTACGCCAATCAATTAAATAGACCTGTTGATCAACAGCTTTTTCTACAACAGGTTTTATTTGATCAACAGCATCAGGATCATTTAGAAATAATTCTAAAGACTGAACCTTATCTCCCAAATTAAAAAACATTTGTGCTTCATGGAGAGGCATAAAGATAAATATTGAATCATATTCAGACATACCAACTTCAAAAATAGCAACGACTTTATAAGCTTTCACACGTGGGGTAACGCCAAAAGGAGTCTCATCACCATCTGGAGTAATAATACGAATATCTCTTCCAACTGTCAGTCCTAATTTTTCTGCTAAGCCACTTCCAATTGCAACACCTTCTTCTTGATCAAACCGAGAAATCGATCCTAATTTAATATTTTGAGAGACTGTTTTAAGCTTTTCTAGATCTTGTTTGCGCATACCACGAACTAACGCGCCAGAGCCACCTTGAACTTCACCTTGAACAAGCGCTTGACCTTCAATAACAGGTAAAGCAAACTTCACACCATTTGTAGTTTCTAAAGAAGAAATAAGAGTCTTATAATCAGAAAAACCAGAATCAACTGTTTGAATAATAAGATGCCCATTCATACCAAGAATACGATTGAGAAGTTCTGTACGAAAGCCATTCATCACCGCCATAACAACAACCAGAGCAAATACGCCCAACATAATCCCAATAAGAGAAATAATTGAAATAACAGATGCAACGACATGTTTTTTATTGGGAATCATATAACGAAAAGCGATCATCCACTCATAAGATGAAAAGCATTTGTTTTTCAGCCTCTTCATAATATTTCCTATTAAATTATAGAAAGTTGGCTGAGCACATCTTCAACCTTTAGAGATTTTTTTATTCCTGTTTTTCGATCTTTAATTTCAACTTCATTTTGTGCAATGCTGTTAGGACCAACAATGATTTGCGTTGGCAAACCAATCAAATCCATTGTTGCAAATTTTGATCCAGGACGTTCATTTCTATCATCTAATAACGGATCAAAACCAACCTTCTTTAATCCCTGATAGAGAAACTCACATACCTGTGTGCATTTTTCATCATCGGGCTTCATATTGATAATCCCAAAATCAAACGGTGCCATCGACTTTGGCCAAATAATACCATTTTCATCATGAGAAGCCTCAATAGCGGCCGCAACAAGACGCGAAGGCCCAATACCATAAGATCCCATAGAGACCACATGCTCTTTTCCATCTTGTCCCATAACTTTTGCTCCCATTGGAGCGGAATATTTAGTACCAAAGTGGAAAATATGCCCTACTTCAATACCACGCGCTGAAAGACGATTATGATCAGAAACTTTAGCCCACTCCTCTTCATTATGCATTTCTTCCGTTGCTGCATAAAAAGATGTCCATTGCTTAACAATATCATCTAAAACAGCTTTATCACTAAAATCGATTGAACTATCTGGAACGGTAAGTTCAAGAAATTGTTTATCACAGAAGATAGCACTCTCTCCTGTTTCAGCCAAAATGATAAATTCATGACTGAGTTCCCCCCCTATTGGACCTGTATCTGCACGCATAGGAATTGCTTTTAAGCCAAGGCGAGAAAAAGTGCGTAAATAAGCAACAAACATACGATTATAAGATGTTTCAGAGCCTTCATAATCAAGATCAAAAGAATAAGCATCTTTCATTAAAAATTCTCGTGCTCGCATCACACCAAAACGTGGACGAATTTCATCACGAAATTTCCATTGAATATGATATAAATTAAGCGGAAGATCTTTATAAGAACGAACATAAGAGCGAAAAATATCTGTTACCATCTCTTCATTGGTTGGACCATAAAGTAAACCACGCTTTTGACGATCTTTAATGCGGAGCATTTCCAAACCATAATCATCATAACGACCGCTTTCACGCCAAAGATCAGCAGACTGAATTGTAGGCATCAATATTTCTATTGCACCCGCACGTTCTTGCTCTTCACGAATAATTTTACAAACTTTATCAAGCACTTTTTTTCCCAAAGGAAGCCAAGAATAAATCCCTGATGTTTGTTGTCGAATCATTCCAGCGCGCAACATGAAGCGATGAGAAACAATTTCTGCTTCTTTAGGATTCTCTTTTAAAAGTGGAAGGAAATATTGAGAAAGACGCATTGAAATAATTAACTCCTAATCAGATCTATCATATCGGACAATTTATCACACCCTCTATTCATCTATAGCCGCATTCTGAATACTTGCAAATATAACGATCTTATCATTTAAAAATTTATTGTGCTTTATTCTCTATTTTTCTTATTTAGCAATAAAATAAAAATGCTCTTCTCTTTTTAAATAACGTAATAGGAAAGTTCTTTTATTTTGACCGATGTAAAAAAACTGTACAGATAGGTTTTTTTTGCCAAATTTCATGAACAGCCGCTCTTACTGCACGTCGTGTTGCCTCTCGAATAAGTTCATTATCTTTCTGTTTCATGCGTGGGATATTATAAACTGTATTTTCTACGATATCTAAAAGAATATCTTTTAAACTTTCCCCCTTTCCATTACTTTCAGGTAACCCGAATGTTGTTAGACCTATATCCCCTAATAATTCATGCTTACTATTTATATGGAGAGAAATAGTAACATGACCAGCATAACTTAGTTTGCGGCGTTCACGAATCCCTAATTCATCTTCATCTCCAATTAGGCAACCATCCTTATAGATGCGTCCAACAGGAACTTGATCAACAACCTTCACAGGCTCTGGTGCAAGACGTAACATATGGCCATTTCTGATATCCATAACAGTTTTAATACCCGCTTGACGTGCTAAAGTTGCCTGAGCCTTAAGATGCATTGCTTCCCCATGTACAGGGACAAGTATTTGTGGCTTTATCCAATCATACATCTGTAAAAGTTCTGAACGACGGGGATGACCTGAAACATGAACAAGTGCATCTTCATTCGTAATAATTTTAATACCCAAATCAATGAAACGATTTTGTACCTCAATAATCGCTTTTTCGTTTCCTGGAATACTTCGTGATGAATAAATAACGGTATCACCAGCGGAAAGTGCAATATTTTTCATTCCATCACGTGACAGTTTAGCTAAAGCAGCACATGGCTCACCTTGGCTCCCTGTGACAATTAAAACAAGATCTTTTCGCGAGATGTAGCCATAATCATCTTCCGTTACAAATGGTGCTAAACCATTCATATAACCAAGCTCTTGTGCAACCATAATACTTCGCTTAAGGGAACGCCCAATGACAAGCACTTTACGTCCAGCAGCTTCAGCTGCAAGAGCAATAGAACGTATCCGACCAATATTAGAAGAAAAAGTTGCTATCGCAACGCGCCCTTCAGCTTTGGAAATAATCTCTGAAAGACTGGCTTGAACTTGCTGTTCTGAAGGAGAGATACCATCCCGACATGCATTTGTAGAATCACAAAGTAATGCTAAAACACCTTTTTTGCCTAAAGCACGAAATCTTTTTTCATCGGTTACAGCCCCGAGTGGAGGAGTATGATCAATTTTCCAATCACCAGTATGAATCACAGTCCCCAAAGAAGTTGTAATTGTTAAAGATACAGATTCTGGTATTGAATGGTTAACGGCTATAGCCTCTATAGCAAAGGAACCTACCTGAAAACAATCACCAGCTTGAAAAATATTGAGTAAAATTTTTTGAGATTCAAAATCTAATTGTTTTTTAGTTTCCAATAATCCTGCCGTAAAAGGCGTACAGTAAATTGGCACTTGTAACTTTGGACATAAATCAAGAACGGCCCCATAATGATCTTCATGTGCATGTGTTAAAACAAGACCCCGTATATTATGTTTTTCACTTTCTAGAAAACGAATATCAGGAAAAACAAGATCGACACCTGGTAATTCAGAACCAGCAAAACTAATCCCCATATCAACTAGCAGCCATTCACGAAGATTTTGGGGACCAAATCCGTAAGCAGCTAAATTCATCCCTATTTCACCTACACCTCCCAGAGGTAAAAAAACAAATTCACATCTATTGGCTGCAACCATAAACATCTCCCAAATCATTAAGGTATCTGATGATAAAATAATTTTTTAATAACGACCTGCATTAACAGAAGCAGCCGAACCAAAATGAACATCTCCAGCTGTTATAATGGCTGTCTGACCATTTTTTTGCTTTATGATGCAGTTAAAATCACTATCAAGACCATCAAAAACACCCTCAATGACTTTTTCATCATTCACCACTTTGACATGTTTCCCAAGATGAGCGGAATATAAAAGCCATTTTTTTCGGATTATTTCACATCCTTTTGGTTGTTTCCAAAGAAGGTAATTTTTAGAAAAACACTCCGTCAAAACCGTAAATAATTGTTCTGCATCAATACGCAAACCGATATTCTTTAAGCTTGAAGTGGAATAGGGTGCATCTTCATAATTATATTTCACATTTATTCCAATACCAATAACCAAGGCATATTGTTGTGATGACAATTTAAAAATCTCAAGCAAAACTCCAGAGCTTTTTTCTCCTCTGAGCAAAATATCGTTTGGCCATTTTAAGCTCACAATATTGTTTGTCTGCTTTTCCTCTTTTATCAATTGTTTTATTGCCTCTGCCACACTTACTCCAGCAACAAAACCAAGTTGAGCTGCAGTTTGATGAACAATATCATCAATTAATAAAAGACTAGAATAAAGGTTCCCTTTTGGACTAGACCAAGTCCTCCCTCTTCTTGCTCTTCCCTGTGATTGTTCTTGTGCAACAATCCAAAGATTACCTTGATGACCAGTTTGCGCTTTTCGTTGCGCAATGAGATTTGTTGAATCAACACTATCGTACGCTTCAATAGTGTATCCCTGTTTTTGTGCAAAATCTGATAAAGTATAAACCATATTCATTAAAACAATACTGTTGCTGCTTTTTCTGCTAGCTCAGCGAACCAAACTCCAAAAAGCGCGTAAAATAAAATAAAGAATACAGAAAGACCAAGACAAAATTGAAGCTCTTTC
The DNA here is from genome assembly GCF_042196965.1 of Bartonella sp. AA83SXKL. Lineage (NCBI taxonomy): Bacteria > Pseudomonadati > Pseudomonadota > Alphaproteobacteria > Hyphomicrobiales > Bartonellaceae > Bartonella > Bartonella sp. AA83SXKL. The sequence continues at coordinate 15,803 of NZ_JBHIRG010000007.1, read as the reverse complement.
GATAAAGCAACAAAATGCGCTTTTGCATCATCAAACCACATAATTTTAATGACTCGCAAATAGTAAAAAGCCCCAACAACAGACGCTATCATCCCAACGACAGCAAGTGGCGTAAGTCCAGCGTGGACAGCAGCAGAAAATGTATACCACTTTCCAAAAAAACCAGCCATAGGAGGTATGCTTGCTAAAGAAAAAAGCTGTATTGTCATCACAACAGCCATAAACGGATTCGTCTTTGCTAACCCTGAAAGATCATAAATATTTTCAACATTTCCATTCTGAGAGCGCATTCCAAGAATAAAGGCAAATGAACCAATCGTCATTCCAAGATAAATAGTCATATAAAGGATAACGCTTTTTATCCCAAGCATATCTCCAGCAGATAAACCAACAAGTGCATAACCCATATGACTGATCGACGAATAAGCCATTAAGCGCTTAATATTATTCTGACCGATTGCAGCAAAAGCACCCAGTATCATTGATGCAATCGCCATGAACACCAAAATTTGTTGCCATGCAGGCATCACGTTATCAACACGCCCTAGGGGAATAAAGGTCACCACAATAATACGGATGATTAAAGCCATTGCAGCAACTTTAGGGGCACCAGCAAAAAATGCTGTAATCGGTGTGGGCGCTCCTTCATAAACATCAGGTGTCCACATATGAAACGGAACAGCAGAAATTTTGAAAGCCAAACCAGCTAAAATAAAGACAATTCCAAAAATAACCCCCAATTGTACATTTTTATCTTTTAAAGCAAGAGCAATTTCGTGAAAACCAATTTGACCGGTAAAACCATAAAGCAAAGAAATACCATAAAGAAGCAACCCTGAAGATAATGCTCCTAAAACAAAGTATTTTATACCGGCTTCAGAAGATTTTACATTATTACGATTAATCGCTGCTAAAACATATAAAGCTAAAGATTGCAGCTCTAACCCCATATAAAGCGACAGCATATTACCCGCTGAAATCATAAACATCATTCCAAGGGTTGCTAAAAGAACAAGTACTGGAAACTCAAATATATTAAACTTTTGTGCATTGGCAAAACCAACAGACATGATAAGAGAAAAGAGTGCACCAATAAGCATTAAAATTTTCATATAACGACTAAAGGAATCGATAACGAGCGCATTGGTTTGAAATGAACCATTTTTCGGAAAAATTATAAGAATAATAATGGTTGCCACAAGAAGTGCTATGGCTAAACCTGTCACTGTTAAAGAAGCACGTGTATTGGAATAAACACCAATCATAAGCAGCACGACAGCTCCTAATGCAATTAAAAGCTCTGGAAGAATTAAGACTAATTGCGCTATTATTTCAGTTTGCATGTGCATTCTTCCCTTATCTAGTGCAGTTTATTGATGAGGGTTTCTACAGAAAACGCCGTTGCCTTAAGAATAGGCGTTGGATAGATACCAAAGAATATTGTAAGAATAACCATTGGATAAAGGAGGAATTTTTCTCTTAAAGAAAGATCTATTAATACTTTTAAATTCTCTTTATCCAAGGAACCAAAAACCACACGCCGATAAAGATAAAGGGCATAGGCTGCCGATAAGATAACACCTGTTGTTGCTAAAACAACAACCAATTTATTTACTTGAAAAACACCTATTAAGGTTAAAAATTCACCCAAAAATCCTGAGCTTCCAGGTAAACCAACATTTGCCATGGTGAAAATTAAGAAAACAACAGCATATTTAGGCATATTATTCACTAAACCACCAAACGCTGAAATTTCACGTGTATGCAAGCGATCATAGATAACCCCAACACAAAGAAACAATGCTGCTGAAACAATTCCATGGGATAGCATCTGATAAATAGCCCCTTGTATCCCCTGTTCATTCGCAGCAAAAATACCCATCGTTACATATCCCATATGCGCTATTGAGGAATATGCAATAAGTTTTTTGATGTCACTTTGAACAAGTGCAACCAGTGATGTATAAATAATAGCGATAAGCGATAATGTGAAAACAAAAGGCGCAAAATCTGCTGAAGCGATAGGAAACATAGGCAAAGAAAAACGAAGAAAACCATACCCACCTAATTTAAGTAAGACACCAGCTAAAATAACAGAACCCGCTGTCGGTGCTTCTACGTGAGCATCAGGGAGCCATGTATGAACTGGCCACATTGGCATTTTAACTGCGAAAGAAGCAAAAAATGCAAGCCATAACCATATTTGCATATGAGCAGGAAACTGATAATTGAGTAAAGTTGGTATATCAAGTGTCCCAGCCTCCCAATACATAACCATAAGAGCAACCAGCATAAGCACTGAACCAAGTAGAGTATATAAGAAAAACTTTATACTTGCATAAACACGACGTTCTCCTCCCCATACACCTATAATGATAAACATTGGAATGAGGCTGCCTTCAAAAAAAACATAGAATAGCATTGCATCAAGAGCACAAAAAACACCAATAATCGCAACTTCTAGAAGAAGAAACGCAATCATATAGGCTTTTAATCTCTCTTTAACATTCTCCCAACTTGCTAAAATACAGAAAGGCAAAAGAAAAGCCGCGAGAACAACAAAAAGAATAGAAATACCATCGACCCCCATATGATAGCTAATACCACCCCCTAACCAACTGGATTTTTCAACCATTTGAAAATTTTGGTTGCTAGAATCAAATCCTATCCAAATAATTAAAGAAATAATAAAAACAAATAGAGTCGTAAAAAATGCGACATTACGTATATTATGGCGTGCTACTTCACTATCATCTTTGATAAACAAAATCAGAAGAACACCAACAAGCGGCAAAAATGTAACCGTAGAAAGAATAGGCCAATCGGTCATTAGTTTACGCCCCCGATCATCATCCATGTAATGAGCAATGCAACGCCGATAAGCATTGCAAATGCATAGTGGTAAAGATAGCCTGTTTGCATTCGAACAACTCTATTTGTAATATCAACAACACGCGCTGCAATACCATTGGGACCTAGACCATCAATAATCTTACCGTCTCCCACTTTCCAAAAAAAAGAACCAATTCTAAAGGTAGGACGAACAAATAAAAAGTTATATAATTGATCGAAATACCACTTTTGGTAAAGAAAGTGATACACTCCTGGCATAATACGCGCCATTTTCTTGGGAAGAGAGGGAGCCGCAATATAAAATAAATAAGCCAACATAAACCCAAGAATCATTGCTATAAAAGGCGACCATTTTACCCAATTAAAAACATGGTGGGCATCATGAAGAATGTGATTATGGCTGCTTGTAAACAATGCTCCCTTCCAAAAAGCATTATACAAGTCACCAAAAAAGTAAGGTTGGAAAACGACACCAGAAAATATTGCTCCAATAGATAAAAGAAAGAGTGGAATCAACATAACTGGAGGCGATTCATGAACATGATGCATCACATCAACTGTTGCCCGTGGTTTACCATGGAATGTCATAAAGATAAGTCGCCATGAATAGAAACTTGTTAAAAAAGCAGCAAAAACAAGAAGATAAAAAGCATATCCTGAAGCAATATTATGAGATGCAAAAGCAGACTCTATAATCGCATCTTTTGAGAAAAAACCTGCAGTTCCGAAAAGTGTTCCTGGAATTCCAACTCCGGTCAAGGCAATGGTCCCGACCATCATCATCCAATAGGTGACCTTTATATGTTTGCGTAACCCACCCATTTTTCGCATATCTTGTTCATCAGATACAGCATGAATCACAGAACCTGCACCAAGAAACAATAAGGCTTTAAAAAAAGCATGCGTAAAAAGATGAAAGACAGCAGCGCCATAAGCTCCAACACCTAATGCCACAAACATGTAACCAAGTTGAGAGCATGTAGAATAAGCAATAACACGCTTAATATCATTCTGCACCAACCCCACAGTTGCTGCAAAAAACGCTGTTGTTGCACCAACAATAATAATCACGGTCAAAGCAGTCGAAGAAAGTTCAAAAATTGGCGACATACGCGCAACCATAAAAACACCAGCCGTTACCATTGTAGCGGCATGAATAAGCGCTGATACAGGAGTTGGCCCTTCCATTGCATCAGGCAGCCAAGTATGTAAAAGAAATTGTGCGGATTTTCCCATCGCACCAATAAATAATAAAAAACATGTAATGGTAATTGCCGTCTGCCCATCAAATTGCCAATCTAAAAATGTCATATTTTGTATAAAGCTCTTGTCGGCAGCTTTTACAAAAATAGAGGCAAAATCAACCGATTGGAACAAAACAAAAATACTAAAGATTCCTAAGAGAAAACCAAAGTCTCCAACACGGTTAACTACAAAAGCTTTCATTGCGGCCTTATTAGCAGAATCGCGCTGAAACCAAAAACCAATGAGTAAATAAGAAGCAAGTCCGACACCTTCCCATCCAAAAAACATCTGAATTAAATTATTGGATGTGACCAACATAAGCATCATAAATGTAAACAAAGAAAGATAAGAAAAAAAACGAGACCTTGAAGGGTCATGGTGCATATAACCAATTGAATAAATATGCACCAATGCCGAAACACTGTTTACAACAATAAGCATGACAGCTGTTAATGCATCAACATGTAAAGCCCAATTAAAGCTTAAGTCACCAACAGTCATCCAATGTAATACCAATACATCAATCGCTGGAATATGACCAAGTGCAATACTGAAAAAGGCTATCCACGATAATATGGCAATAACAACCATAAAGCTACATGTTATCAATTCACTCGCACGATCTCCTATCGTTTTTCCACCTAGTGCAGCAATTAAAAAACCCAAAAGCGGAAGAAAGACAATCGTATAATACATCACTGGTTAGCCTTTCATTACATTAACATCTTCAACCGCAATGGAACCACGATTACGGAAAAAAACGACCAGAATTGCTAAACCAATGGCAGCTTCAGCAGCTGCTACAGTTAAGACAAATAAAGCGAATACCTGACCAACGAGATCATGAAGAAATGCTGAAAATGCAACAAAATTGAGATTAACTGAAAGCAATATAAGCTCAATGGACATCAAGATAATAATCACATTTTTTCTGTTGAGAAAAATTCCAGCAATACCAATTGTAAACATTAAAGCAGAAACAGTGAGATAATGTGTAATATCAATATACATCTGCATAGCCCCCCTTACATACCTTTGCCTGATTCAACTTGTTTGATTTCAATGGCACTTTCTACCGTTCTAGAAACTTGCTCCGCAATAGATTGCCGCTTTACTCCTAATTTATGACGAAGTGTTAAAACAATAGCTCCAATCATTGCAACCAATAAAATCATTCCAGCAATTTGAAAATAGAAAACATAATCCGTATAGAGAATATCACCTAATGCTTGTGTATTTGTTCGCTGCGCTAAATCTGGCATTGGTTGCGTAACATGCGTTCTCAAGACTGGAGAAAAATAGCTACTCATAAAAACAACAATCAATTCTACAGCGATAATAACACCAATAAGAGCTCCAATAGGAGCATACCGAAGAGTTCCACTCTTTAACTCAGCAAAATCAACGTCAAGCATCATAACGACAAATAAAAATAAAACAGCGACAGCTCCAACATACACAACAAGCAGAATAAGCCCTAAAAACTCTGCTCCTGCAAGTAAAAACAAAGCTGCTGCATTAAAAAATGCGAGGATTAAAAACAAAACAGAATGCACTGGATTGCGTGCTGTAATAACAATAACTGCACTTGTTAGCATAATAAAAGCAAACAAATAGAAAAATGCCGCCGCTAGATCTGTTAGCATAGGCTTCTCCTTAATTATTCAAACAATTGGTATAAACTTCATACCAGATTACAATTTATCGGAAAAATATCCGACACCTCATTTAACGATACACTTAACGATAAGGCGCATCCATCAATATATTTCGAGCAATTTCTCGCTCCCATCGATCTCCATTCAATAAAAGTTTTTCTTTATCATAATAAAGTTCTTCACGTGTTTCCGTCGCAAACTCAAAATTTGGACCTTCGACAATAGCCTCAACCGGACAGGCTTCTTGACAAAAACCACAGTAAATACATTTAACCATGTCTATATCATAACGGATAGTTCTACGTGTACCATCATTGCGCCGTGGCCCAGCTTCAATTGTAATCGCTTGAGCAGGACAAATCGCTTCACATAATTTACAAGCAATACACCGTTCTTCACCATTTGGATAGCGACGCAATGCATGCTCACCGCGAAAACGCTGAGATACAAAACCTTTTTCATAAGGATAATTAATCGTGGGTTTTGGTGAAAAAAATTGACGCATAGCTAAGAAAAAAGCACTCACAAATTCCAATAGAAGAAGTGACTTTGCAGCCTGAATAAAACCTGACATCGTAACATCTCCTCTTAAACGAAATCCGTAAACTTTAAAAAAGCAGCAGTTATCACAACCATTGCTAGTGAGAGAGGAAGAAAAACCTTCCAACCAAGCCGCATAAGCTGATCATAGCGATAACGTGGAACAAATGCTTTGACCATAGCAAACCAAAAAAATACAAAACAGACTTTTAAAACAAACCAAATGATACCAGGAACCCAATTAAGCCACCAAACATCTAAAGGAGGCAGCCAACCGCCTAAAAATAGAATAGTTGTTAATGCGCACATTAAAACAATCGCAACATATTCACCAAGAAAAAAGAGCATGTAAGGCGTTGAAGAATATTCAACCATATGACCAGCAACAAGTTCAGATTCTGCTTCCACCAAATCGAATGGAGGACGGTTTGTCTCTGCGAGCGCAGAAATAAAAAATATAATAAACATTGGAAAAAGGACCAACCAATTCCAATCGAGAAAGCTGTTAAAAGGAAAACCAAGAGTTGTACCAATTCCAGAACTTTGTTTATGAACAATTGTTGTGAGATCCAACGAACCACTTATTAAAATGACAGTCACAAGCACAAAACCAATGGAAACTTCATAAGAAACCATTTGTGCCGCCGAACGAAGAGCTCCTAAGAAAGGATATTTTGAATTTGATGCCCATCCTCCCATAATAACACCATAAACTTCAAGAGATGAAATGGCTAAAATATAAAGCAAGCCAACATTAATCTTTGCAACCTCCCAACCCTCATTGACAGGAATAACAGCCCAAGTTGATAAAGCAAGTGTCGCTGAAACAAAAGGAGCTAAAAGAAAAACACCCTTATTTGCACCTGCAGGGATAATAGGCTCCTTAACAACAAATTTAATTAAATCTGCAAAAGACTGTAACAAACCCCATGGTCCAACAACGTTTGGTCCACGACGCAATTGTACCGCTGCCCAAATTTTTCTATCTGCATAAAGAAGATAAGCAACTAAGACCAAAAGAACGACCAAAAGAAGAAGTGTTTTTCCGATTATAATGAGTAATGGCAACAGCCAAGTCATAAAGAAATCATACATCATTATTCCTTTTCCTTTGCCCTTACTTTACTGTTTGTGTAGCATGGTTTTTTGCAAGAGATGAACATTCAGCCATAACAGCAGAAGCACGTGCTATCGGATTTGTTAAATAAAAATCTTTAACCATAGAAGTAAATTCTTGACTCTCGAGAGAAACCATTTTTGAACCAAGCGCCTTAAGACCACTTATATCAGAAGGCACTATATCATCAACAGCACAAAGGTGTGGATAATCGTTAAACAAGCATTTCCTTAATTGAGAGAGAGAATCAAAAGGGAGCTTTTGTCCTAAAATATCCGATAAAGCACGCAAAATAGCCCAATCTTCTTTTGCTTCACCTGGAGCAAAACCAGCCCGATTTGTCATTTGAACACGTCCTTCTGTATTCACATAAAGCCCTGATTTTTCAGTGTAAGCAGATGCAGGCAAAATAACGTCAGCAGCATGTGCACCATTATCACCATGGCTCCCAATATAAACTGTAAAAGCTTTTGTATTGGCTAATTCTACTTCATCAGCACCAAGCAAAAATAGAACTTCACAGGTTTTAAGTATATTTGCAACCCCAAGCTTAGAAGTAAAGCCTATGTCCAACCCTCCAACAATCGATGCTGCATTATGAAGAACCCCAAACCCATTCCATGTCTCACTAAGAGCACCAATATTATCAGCTAATTTAGCAAGACTTTTTAAAACAGATAAACCTTCATTTCCTGAAACCGCTCCCTCTCCGATAAGAATAAGGGGCCTCTTCGCTTCTTTTAAGACATTAAAAAAAACATCCTCTCCACGAATAAGTGTCGTTAATGTATCACTCCCAGATCCAAGGTAAGAATAAGGATAACGTAAATCGACTTTCTCTCCAATTAATGCAATAGGAAAATTGCCCATCCGTTGGCGCTTTAAAATACGCGCATTTAAAACAGCTGCTTCATGACGTGGATTAGATCCCACAATAAGCAGTGCATCAGCCTGTTCAATACCTACAATTGTAGGATTAAAAATATAACTCGAGCGCCCAAACTCTGGCGATAAAGCCCCCCCTCTTTGACGACAATCAAAAAGCGTTGAGCCCAAAGAGCTCAATAATGCTTTAAGGGCATACATTTCTTCAACAGAAGCAAGATCCCCCGCAATGGCTCCAATTTTTTCTGGAAAAATTTTAGAGATTACCGTTTTGATTTTTGCAAAAGCTTCTGTCCAACTGACAGGTTGAAGCTTTCCATCTTTGCGTACATATGGCTTATCAAGCCGCTGAGTCCGTAATCCATCCCAAATAAAACGCGTTTTATCAGAGATCCATTCCTCATTTACATCTTCATTTGTACGCGGCATAATCCGCATAACTTCACGGCCGCGGCTATCAATACGGATAGCACTACCAAGCGCATCCATCACATCAATCGATTCCGTTTTTACCAATTCCCATGGACGGGCATGAAACGCATAAGGTTTTGAAGTTAAAGCTCCCACTGGACAAAGATCAATAACATTTCCCTGTAATTCAGATGTCATAGCTTTTTCAAGATACGTCGTAATTTCAGCATCTTCACCACGACCAATCAAACCAAGCTCAGAAATACCTGCAACTTCCGTTGTAAAACGAACACACCGTGTACAATGAATACATCGTGTCATAACAGTTTTGACAAGAGGTCCAATATATTTATCTTCTACAGCACGTTTATTTTCTGTATAACGAGAACAATCTCGTCCATAAAGCATTGCTTGATCTTGAAGATCACACTCTCCCCCTTGATCACACACTGGACAATCCAAAGGATGATTAATGAGAAGAAATTCCATAACACCTTCACGTGCTTTTTTTACCATCGCCGTATTGGTAAAAATCTCAGGTACCTCACCGTTAGTCCCTAATCGTAAATCACGAACCCCCATAGCACAAGAAGCCTGAGGTTTTGGAGGACCACCCTTAACCTCAACTAAACACATACGACAATTTCCAGCAATTGACAAAGATTCATGAAAACAAAAACGTGGAATTTCTACCCCAGCCGCCTCAGCAGCCTGAAGCAACGTGTAGTAATCAGGAACTTCAATCTCTTTGCCATCAACTTTGATATTTATCATCACCCATCCAACCTGCGGATAACCCACTTAAAATTTGCATTCGGTTGCTCTTAAAACAAAATCCTTTATTAAACCGCTTCTAAAGCAATATTTTTGCTTTGGACTACATTTCGCGTGTATTCATCAATTCTACGCTCAATTTCCGGACGAAAATTACGTATCAACCCCTGTACAGGCCATGCGGCAGCATCACCAAGCGCACAAATAGTGTGTCCTTCAACCTGTTTAGACACTTCAAACAAAAGATCAATCTCGCGTTTTTGCGCTCTTCCCTCAACCATACGCCCTAAAAGACGCATCATCCATCCCGTCCCCTCACGACACGGTGTACACTGACCACAACTCTCGTGCTTGAAAAAAGCAGCTATACGCCAAATTGCCTTGATAATATCGGTTGATTTATCCATAACAATCATTCCCCCTGTGCCAAAAGAAGACCCGACATCTCGCATCCCATCAAAATCCATGATCGCATCGATCATATCCTCACCACGAACGACTGGACAAGAAGCCCCCCCTGGAATAACTGCTAAAAGATTATTCCATCCACCACGAACACCACTCGTATGTTTTTCAATTAATTCACGGAATGAAACACCAAGAGCGTCTTCAAATGTACAAGGTGCATTAACATGCCCTGAAACCATAAATAATTTCGTTCCAACATTATTTGCTCGTCCGATTGATGAAAACCACGAAGCCCCCCGCCGCAAAATCGTTGGAACAACGGCAATAGACTCTACATTATTTACTGTTGTTGGACAGCCATAAATCCCCATATTGGCAGGAAATGGCGGTTTAAGCCGAGGTTGTCCCTTTTTCCCCTCAAGACTTTCAAGAAGAGCCGTTTCTTCACCACAAATATAAGCACCAGCTCCATGATGAATAACAATATCACAAGCATGCCCATATTTCGTTTTTTTACCAAGTAAACCCGCATCATAGCATTCATCAACGGCAGCTTGAAGCGCTTCACGTTCACGAATATATTCACCACGAATATAAATAAAAGCAACATTGGCTCCCATAGCAAAAGTAGCGATTGCACATCCTTCAATCAAAGTATGGGGGTCATGACGTAAAATATCACGGTCTTTACAAGTTCCAGGTTCAGATTCATCGGCATTGACAACCAAATAATGAGGACGCCCATCACTCTGCTTTGGCATAAAGGACCACTTCATTCCAGTAGGAAAACCAGCACCACCACGACCGCGTAAACCCGATGCCTTCACTTCATCAATGATCCAATCACGACCTTTGTCAATCATTTCTTTCAGACCATTCCAATGCCCACGCAACATCGCAGCCTTTAATGATTTGTCTTTTAAACCATAAATATTGGTGAAGATACGATCTTTATCAGCTAGCATACCCCACCTTTTTTTCTATTACCCATAGCATTTTCCGCTTTTCCTCAAATGCAATTTTTAAATATCTTTTCAAGACTTCTTACTTTTCGTTAAATGTTGCCATCATGGGTAGAATAATAAAATATTTTCTCAAGAAAAATACTTAATTATGTTCCCCATTCTTTCCTTATCCTTTTTTGGTGAAGACTTGAGAGATCTTTTTTTCTTTCTCATCATCAATAAGAGAAGTTAAACCACTAATCGGTTCCGACGATTTACGACTATTTTGCGGACCAACCGCTATCTCAGAACCCTTCCCTGCTTCAAATGCATCAATAATTTCTTCAAGGCGTTCAGCTGTAAGATCTTCATAAGTATCTTTAAAAATCATAACCATCGGAGCATTCACACAAGCACCAAGACACTCTACTTCTTCCCATGATAAGGTTCCATCCTGATTGGTCGCAAAAGGTTCATGATGAATTTTTTTCTGACAAACTTTAATCAATTCATCAGAACCACGTAACATACAAGGCGTTGTACCACAAACTTGAATATGCGCTTTTGTTCCAACAGGCTTAAGCTGAAACTGAGTATAAAAAGTCGCAACTTCTAAGACACGGATATAAGCCATGGAAAGAATCTGAGCAATATGCTCAATTGCAGCACGTGTCACCCAACCATCTTGCTCTTGAGCACGCATTAATAATGGAATTACAGCAGACTGCTGACGCCCTGCAGGATATTTTTTTATGGTATTTTTTACCCATATCTGATTTTCTTTTGTAAAAGAAAACTCCGCAGGCTGATAAACATCATCTGCAAGACGGCGTACGGACATTAGCGATCAACCTCCCCAAAAACAATATCAATCGAACCCAAAATAGCTGTAGCATCTGCTAACATATGACCTCTGGTTAAAAAATCCATAGCTTGGAGATGAGCAAACCCAGGAGCACGCAACTTGACACGATAAGGCTTATTGGTTCCATCAGAAACAAGATAAACACCAAACTCACCCTTCGGAGCTTCCACAGCAACATATACTTCTCCAGGAGGTGTATGAAAACCTTCCGTATAGAGTTTAAAGTGATGAATCAGTGCTTCCATCGAGCTTTTCATTTCACTCCGCGTCGGTGGTACAATTTTGCGATCCAAGCTCGAAACCGGTCCATTTTTTTCAGTACTCAGTAAACGCTCCACACATTGGCGCATAATTTTCGCTGATTGACGCATTTCTTCCATACGAATAAGATAGCGATCATAACAATCGCTATTTTTACCTATAGGAATATCGAATTCCATTTCATCGTAACATTCATAAGGCTGACTTTTACGCAAATCCCATGGAACACCAGCTCCACGAATCATAACCCCAGAAAAACCGCGTGCCCAAGCTTCATCAATACTTACAACGCCAATATCCACATTACGCTGCTTAAAAATCCGATTTGGGGTCACAAGCGCATCAAGTTTTCCGAGAGAAACAAGAAATGGATCAATAAAATCACCAATATCCTCAACTAAAGATTCTGGTAAATCTTGATGCACGCCACCAGGACGAAAATAATTTGCATGAAGACGAGCACCACAGGCACGCTCATAAAAAATCATCAATCTTTCACGTTGCTCAAATCCCCAAAGCGGTGGTGTTAAAGCACCAACATCCATTGCCTGTGTCGTTACATTAAGCAAATGATTAAGAATACGCCCAATTTCAGAAAACAAAACACGTATTAATTGCCCTCTTTTAGGAACTTTTATATCTAATAACTTTTCAATAGCAAGAACAAAAGCATGTTCCTGATTCATAGGAGCAACATAATCCAAACGATCTAGATAAGGACCAGCTTGGAGATAAGTCTTTGTTTCCATTAATTTTTCAGTACCGCGATGCAACAACCCAATATGTGGATCTACACGCTCAACAACTTCACCGTCCAGCTCCAGAACCATGCGCAAAACCCCATGCGCGGCAGGGTGTTGCGGACCAAAATTGATATTAAAGTTTCGAACATTGACCTCAGCCACAATCAACCCCTTGCTTTTTAAAAAACTTCATATCAAATATCAAAAAATCTATCACGCTAAAAAATATTTAATTATTTAAGAAATACAGTACTCTAATATAATGCCTTATCAAAACCAATATTATTTTTTTTCATCTGCTTTCCCATCACATGGCAAAGTATACTGTCCTCCTTCCCAAGGAGAAAGAAAATCAAAATTACGCATCTCTTGGCGCAAAACAACAGGCTCATAAACCACCCTCTTTGCTTCATTATCATAACGGCATTCAACAAATCCTGTCACAGGAAAGTCTTTGCGTAAAGGATATCCTTCAAACCCATAATCTGTTAAAATCCGTCTCAAATCCGGATGTCCTGAAAATAAAATCCCATACATATCATACGTTTCACGTTCATACCACTCTGCGCCAGGATAAACCGTGCAAGCTGAAGCAACAGGAGTATTTTCATCTGTACGAACTTTTATACGTAAGCGTAAATTCTCACGAGGAGATAACAATTGGTAAGAAACATCAAAGCGCTTATCGCGAGAAGGATAATCCACACCACTAATGTCTGTAAGATTAATAAATTGACAGCGAGAATCATCACGAACAAACATTAAAACATCGATAATTGCATCAAGACGTGCCACAATGGTCAATTCACCAAAAGCAAGAACAGTCTCTTCAAGCTTATTTTTTAATTTGTTTTCCAAATAAGCAGCAAGCTCAACCAATGTTTCATCCACCATGACAAGAAAACTCTCTATCGCTCTATGGATCCGGTACGACGGATTTTTTTCTGTAGCAACAATATGCCGTATAATAATGCCTCTGCTGTAGGTGGACACCCTGGGACATATATATCGACAGGCACGATACGATCACATCCCCGCACTACTGAATAGGAATAATGATAATATCCCCCACCGTTTGCACATGATCCCATAGAAATCACATAACGTGGCTCTGGCATCTGATCGTACACTTTTCTTAAAGCAGGAGCCATCTTATTTGTTAGAGTACCTGCCACCACCATCACATCTGACTGGCGGGGTGAAGCTCGTGGTGCATATCCAAAACGCTCATTATCATAATGAGGCATTGAACATTGCATCATTTCGATAGCACAACAAGCCAAACCAAAACTCATCCACATTAAAGAACCGGTACGTGCCCAAGTAATCAAAGCATCTGCCGAGGTAACTAAAAAACCCTTATCTGACAATTCAGCATTGATATCACGAAAAAACTCATCGTCAGATCCTATCAGCCCACCAGTATTTGGATCAATGATTCCTTTTGGTTTTGGAGCCTCAATCGTTGAATTATTAGATCTTAATTCCATTCAAGGGCTCCTTTTTTCCATTCATATATAAATCCAATAGTCAAAATCGCTAAAAACACAATCATCGACCAAAAGCCAAACATACCTATTGATTCGAATGAAACAGCCCAAGGAAAAAGAAATGCAACTTCAAGATCAAAAATAATAAATAAAATTGATACCAAATAGAAACGAATATCAAACTTCATGCGTGCATCACTAAATGAATTAAACCCACATTCATAAGCCGATAATTTTTCAGGATCGGGGGAACGATATGCTACAATATAAGGTGTAATCAACAAAACTCCAGCAATAACCGCTGACACAATAATGAAAATTAAGACTGGCAAATAAGAGCTCAATAAATAAGCCATAACCCTCTTCCATCGTAACGAAATGCCTGAGTTTAACACAATGATTCAATATTGCGTGACCAAACAGACAAATTTAACAATCGCTCTATTAACTCTATTCATACTGCTTCAAAGGCATACAGAGCGATACTTTTCTTATCGGCATAGGTAACGCAGAGCAAAGAAAGACGCAAGCCCTATTCTTATAAACCATATAAAAAGAAAGAAAATATTTATTCCCCAATCAAACACTCCACCACATTACTCATAGCATATGGATATTTTAAAAAGGAAATTTTATAAGGAATCACGAAATGGCGCGAGTGACGGGGCTCGAACCCGCGACCTCCGGCGTGACAGGCCAGCACTCTAACCAACTGAGCTACACCCGCGCATTTTTTTCGAACCAATTTAATTGGGTACAAGCGGTCGTGTAAGGGGTTCATGCGTTTATGTCAAGAAGGATTATGCATTTTTAAAAAAAATTATCAAATCCTATCTTTATTCTTGCGTTTAGAAAAATTTTTCCTTAAAGAGTTTCCATTCAATTGCTGATCATTGCATTGGGCGATTAGCTCAGCTGGTAGAGCGCCTCGTTTACACCGAGGATGTCGGGAGTTCGAGTCTCTCATCGCCCACCATATAGCTTTATATTCCTATTAAGCTGTTGATTCTTCATATGTTTTTTTAAGTGAGGGACGCGTAAATAAAAGTTAGGGAATAGGATTTTCTAACATTTGTCTACAACAGTAGCATTTTCTTTTCTTTGCGCTTCGCTAATCATCTCTAATAATGTTTTGAATGCTTCTAAATCCTCTTGTGAAAAATCTTTTAAAGTTCTAAAAAACATGCCAACAGCTTCACCTCTCAACGGATCAGAAGTCTTGATTGTAAAACTTTTGCGACAAGCATCCGATTCTCTTCTCAAAATTTCTGCTACCTCTTGATCTAAAGCATAGAGTTCAATTATCTTTTCCTCCAGTCCTACAGGAACAGATTTTTTGCCAATCTCGACAGAAGATAAAAATGCTACAGATATGTCTAATTTCTTAGCCATATCTAAGAGGCGTTCGGAGTGATCAATGCGAAGTTTCCGTAAAATTTTACCAAAAGATGTAACCATATAAAAAGTCCTATTAGAGAAGAAATATTTCTTCTGATTCTAACAAATCTTTTTATGATTTTCTTCAATTATTACGAATCAAGAGTTCTTTTCGGGGTGGTTTTTTAGCAAAACCAGAGGTCCAAAGGGTCTCTAATTCTAAAAAGTCAAA